>JBBSMX010000009.1:0-55625 GCA_038232935.1 Rhodothermales bacterium
CTACCACAAGCTCCGTGAGACTATCGCAGAGCACGTCGCCCACGAGAGCCCCTTCAACGGAGAGGTCGAAATCGATGAGAGCTACTTCGGGGGCCGCAGGAAAGGCAAACGGGGCCGAGGAGCCGCTGGCAAGGTCGTCGTCTTCGGCATCCTCAAGCGAGGCGGGCGGGTTTATACGGCCGTTCCTCCAGACCTCAAGCGTGCCACGCTGATGCCGATCATCCGCCAGAGGGTCGAGCCGGACTCGGTGGTCTACACCGATGGCCTCTCGGTCTCCCGCCCCGCCGAGACGGGCGGGGACACGCTCAACGCGTCGGGGACACGCTCAACGCGTCGGGGTTCGAGCACTACCGGATCGATCATGGCGAGGGATACGTGGACTACGGAACGGGTAGGGCTAAGGGGCGCTTAGCTCACATCAACGGGATCGAGAATCCCGCTGAAGCGGGACGTCATCTGCGGCGGTATAATGGGATCCCGAAGGCTCATTTCGAGCTGTTTTTGAAGGAGTCTGAGTGGCGGTTCAACTACGGGTCGCCACGCGAACTACTGACAACCCTCCTACGCTGGACCGTTATCTAGGTCAGCCCCTTAGAGAATCGGACTGCGACGGCAACAGCGATAGCTACGCACGCCCTGAATAGTTGCCTCATTAACTTCAAAGCATTGATCACCAACCTCAGTTGAAGAGCACCAGCAGCGCCATCACGACCCCGGCGGCGCAGACGAGCAGCCCGGCTTCGGGCGCGCCTTTCCACCGTCGCGCCTTGCCCATCATGTACATCGCCGCGCCGATGGCCCCGAGCACAAACGCGAATGCAAGCCCGCCGTTGCCGGAGAGTAGAAACAGCACGGCGAGCGCAGCGAGCACGGCGGGGAACACCAGCGGATGCTGCCACACGGGACGAGGGGGAGCGGGGTTCTTAGCCATAACTCGACTCGGTAATAGGTCACACGATTACGACTTCAGCGCTTTGAGCTCGGTGATGACTTCGCCGATGGAGTCCTTTGCGTCGCCGAAGAGCATCTGCGTGCTGTCGCCGTAGAAGAGCGCGTTCTCGACGCCCGCGTAGCCGGGCCGCATCGAGCGCTTGAGCACGATCACGTTCTGCGCCTTGTCCACGTTCAGGATCGGCATGCCGTAGATCGGCGAGCCCGGATCGCTGCGCGCCGCGGGGTTGACGACGTCGTTGGCCCCGACGACGAGCGCGACGTCGGCCGTCTCGAAGTCGGCGTTGACGTCGTCCATGTCGTAGAGCTGGTCGTAGGGCACGTTGGCTTCGGCGAGGAGCACGTTCATGTGGCCCGGCATCCGACCGGCGACGGGGTGGATGGCATATTTCACCTCGACGCCTTCCTGCTGCAGGATGTCGGCCATCTCGCGGACCTGGTGCTGTGCCTGCGCCACGGCGAGGCCGTAGCCGGGGACGATGATGACTTTTTGGGCGTAGCTCATCAGGATCGCCGCATCGTCCGCCGTCGTCTCGCGGACGCTCAACCCTTCGGTGGACATCGCGGGGCCAGCTCCGGCCGCCCCGTCGCCGCCGCCGAACCCGCCGAGGAGTACGTTGGCGAGCGAGCGGTTCATCGCGTCGCACATGATCCGCGTGAGGATCAACCCGCTCGCGCCGACGAGCGCGCCGCTGACGATGAGCGCGTAGTTCGAGAGCACGAACCCCGCGGCCGCCGCCGCGAGCCCGGAGTACGAGTTCAGGAGCGCGACCACGACCGGCATGTCCGCCCCGCCAATCGGAACGACGAGCAGGATCCCGAGCACGAGGGCGAGCGCGCTGAGCAGGACGAGCCCCCACACGACGGGTGCCTCGATCACGGGGAAGTCCGCGGTGCCGGCCACGATGATGACCGTCGCGGTGATGACGCCGAGCCCGACGACGATGGAGATGAGGCGGAGGCCGGGAAAGGAGATGGGGTTGCCGCTGATCCGCCCGCTCAGCTTGCCGAACGCGACGAAGCTGCCCGAAAACGTCACCGCGCCGATCAGCACCGAGAGCGCAATCGTGAACGCGGAGACCGCCGAGAGCGGACCCGCGATGGCCTCCACCGGCATGACCTGGGCCGAGGCGAGTGCGAACGACTCGAACTCGGCGTAGCGCGCCACCTCGGCCGCCGCTACGAGCGCGGACGCCGCGCCGCCGAACCCGTTGAACGCCGCCACCAGCTCCGGCATCCCCGTCATCTCGACCTGCTTCGCCAGCCACGCCCCGACCGCCCCGCCGAGCACGAGCCCCGTCACCATCTCGATCGGGCTCAGGATCGGTTCGAGGAAAAGCGTCGCCACCACGGCCAGGAGCATCCCGACGGCCGCGAGCTGGTTGCCCGCGCGAGCCGTCATCGGCGAGGAGAGCCGCTTGAGCCCGATGATGAACAGCGAGGCCGCGACGAGGTAGGCGAGCGTGATGAGGGTTTCTTTCATCGGAGGTCCGTGAGTCGGGAGACGGGGATCGGGCGCTACGCCTTGACCGCTTCGCGCGGCGCGCCATTCGTGGTGACGGTTTCCTGCTTCGCCTTCAGCGGCTTGCGATCCTTCTTCTTAAACATCTGGAGCATCCGGTCGGTCACGAGGAAGCCACCGACGACGTTGATCGTTGCCATCACGAGGGCGATGAAGCCGAGCCACTTCGCCCATGGCGTCCCGACCATCCCGGCCACGACGAGCGCGCCGACGATGGTGATGCCGCTGATAGCGTTGGAGCCGGACATGAGCGGGGTGTGCAGCGTCGCCGGCACCTTCGAGATGACCTCCATCCCGACGAACGCGGCGAGTACGAAGACGACGATGAGGGCGATGTCCATGATGCTTATTGGGTGATTGGGTGACTCACCGATTGGGTGATTGAGGCGCGGGAGCCATCAGGCAGAGGGCGTGAGCAGGCCGCGCACGCGCTCGTTGACGACCTCGCCGCCGTGCGCCACACACGCGCCCTGGACAATCTCGTCCTCGAAGTCGGGCGTGAACACGCCGTCGGCGGTGAACTCGGTGACGAGGGCGGTGAGGGTGCGGGCGTACATCTGGCTCGCGTGCAGCGGCATCCCGGCCGGCAGGTTGGTCGGGCCGAAGATCTGGACGCCGCCTCGGACGACGCGTTCGTCGGGCTTCGTGAGCGCGCAGTTGCCGCCGTTGGCCGCGGCGAGGTCGACGATGACGGAGCCGGAGCTCATCCCTTCGACGCCCGCCTCGGTGATGAGCACGGGCGCGGCGCGGCCGGGGATGAGCGCCGTCGAGATCACGATGTCGGCTTTGGCGACGTGCCGCGCGAGGAGTTCGATCTGCCGGGCCTGCTGATCGGCCGTGAGCGCCTTCGCGTAGCCGCGCTTGTCCTCTGCGTCGCTCGTGTCCAGCTCCAGCTCGACGAACTTCGCCCCGACGCTCTCGACCTGCTCGCGGGCAGCGGGGCGCACGTCGTAGGCGCTCGTGACCGCTCCGAGCCGCCGCGCCGTGGCGAGCGCCTGCAAACCCGCCACGCCCGCGCCGAGCACGAGCACCTGTGCCGGGCGGATCGTCCCGGCAGCGGTCGTGAGGAGCGGGAAGAACTTGGGCAGCCGGTCGGCGGCGAGGAGGACCGCTTTGTAACCGGAGACCGTGCTCATGGCCGAGAGGGCGTCCATCTTCTGCGCCCGCGTGATGCGCGGCACGAGCTCCATCGAGAGCGCTGTCACGCCCTGCGCCGCGAGCGCCGCCGCGAGGTTCGGCCGGTCGAGCGGCTGCAAGAACCCGATCACGACGGTTCCGGAGCGGAGCTTGCCGAGTTCGTCCTCCGGCGGTGCCACCGTGGCGACAAGGTCCGCGCCGAGCGCCTCGTCCCGCCCGACGAGCCGCGCGCCGTGGGCTTCGTACTCGGCATCGGGGAAGTACGCCTGCTCCCCCGCCCCACGTTCGACGATCACGTCGTAGCCAGCCTTTTTCAGCCGGTCCGCCATGTCAGGCGTGACAGCCACCCGGTCCTCGCCCGGGCCGGTCTCCCGCGGAATGCCGATAACAGCCATAACTCAGATTGGTTGGTGGGCCTATGCACATAGATACGATGCAGCCACGTCACCTGCAACGGTTAGTGAGTCCCCTCTTTAGCGAGGTACAACCCTCGTCTCCCACCAGCATTCGGCCGCAATGCCTTCTGCTTTCCTGCCACGCACGTTCTGCGCACTGCGTGCAAAAAAAGCCGGCCCCCGCATGGGCAGGGACCGGCTGCATCGAACGAGGGCGGACTCAGCCGTTCTTCCGCTCGAACTCTCGCATGAACTGCACGAGGGCCTCGACGGACCCCGGCTCGCAGGCGTTGTAGATCGACGCGCGGATGCCGCCCACTGTGCGGTAGCCCTTAAGCGCGAGGAGCCCTTCTTCCTTCGCCTCCTCGATAAAGATCGGTTCCAGGCTCTCGTCCGCGATCCGGTACGTCACGTTCATCTTCGAGCGGGAGTCCTCGCGCGCCGTGCCCCGGTAGAAATCCGTCGCGTCGATGGCACCGTAGAGCATCGCCGCCTTCGCATCGTTCCGCTTCTCGACGGCGTCCAGCCCGCCCAAGTCCTTCAGCCAGCGAAGCACCTTCTCGACCATGTATACGGCGAAGGCAGGCGGCGTGTTGAACATCTTCGCCGCGTGCGTGCCGTAGTCGAGCATCGTCGGCAGGCCGCTGTGGCGCTGCTGGAGGAAGCCGTCTTTAATCAGAACGACGGTGACACCGGCGGGGCCGATGTTCTTCTGCGCGCCCGCGTAGATCAGCCCGTAGCGCTCGGTCGAGATCGGGCGGCTGAGGAAGTCCGACGAGGCGTCGCATACGAGCGGCACGTCCACCGAGGGCTCGTCGGCGAACTGGGTGCCGTAGATGGTGTTGTTCGAGGTGAAGTGGAGGTAGGCCGCCTCGGGGTCGAGGTCCCAACTCGGCCGCTCCGGGATGTAGGTGAAGCTCGCGTCCTCGCTGGAGGCGGCGCTGCGCCCCTCCGCGTTCCGCGTGCTGCCCACGATGACGGCTTCCTTCAACGCCTTCTTCGCCCACGACCCGGTGACGAGGTAATCGGCCACGCCGCCGTCGGGGAGGAAGTTGAGCGGGACCTGGTGGAACTGCATCGAGGCCCCACCCTGGAGGAAGAGAATGTGCCAGTCGTCGTCGAGCCCGAGAAGGTCGCGGAGGTGCTGCTTCGCGGCCTCGTCGACCTTCGTGTAGGCCGCCGAGCGGTGGCTGATCTCCATGATGGACGCGCCGATGTCGCCGTAGACCGGAAGCTCGGCCCTGACCTCTTCCATCACGACGAGGGGCAGCGTGCCGGGTCCTGCAGAGAAGTTGTGGAGGCGCTTGTGGTCGGCCGCTTTCGGCGTGGGCTCGTAGTCGACGGGCTGCATCATGGCGAGGTCGGGAATGGGCGATGAGGAAGGACGGTAAAATATACGCCGGGGCCATGCGCTACTCTGGAGCGACGCGTTTGAGAAAATGCACGAGCCGGAATGTCTCTTCGAAACCGAGCGCAGCGTGGGCGCGCAAGCTGCCCTCGTTGTCCCACTCGACATCGCTCCCCAGCTCGGTCAGACCTTGCGCGGCGGTCCAGCGCTCGGCGGCCTCGATCAGCCTCCGCCCGACGCCCTGCCCCCGAAGCTCCGGCGCGACGTACCACCCCTCGACGTACCCCACCCGCTCCGACTCCGCCCCGTCCACCCGGTCGCGGACCGAGAGCTCGATGAACCCGCCGAACGCGGTCGCCGACCCGATGAGCGCCTTCAGCTCCTCGTTGCTCTCGCCCACGGAGTGGCCGAAGAAGGCGACCCCGGTCGTGTACCCCGCGATGCGTCCATCGCGCTCGACGCGCCCTGCCGGATCGCCCCGAGCAGCTCGCCGTTTCGGTCGTGGCCGTGGACCCTTCGGCAGAGCGCGCCGCACGCCGGGAGATCCTCCTCGGTGGCCGGCCGTACCCGGAGCCCGGGCGGAACTTCCCCGATGGGTGGCCCCTTCATCACCGACCGCGGCGAAATACACCCTCGACGCGGCCCGACGCATGGGCCGCTCGGCCCAATTCCGCTCCCGATCAGAGGCCCTCGGCCTCGATCGGCACCGCCGTGCCCGCCACCACGATGCCACCGGTGGTGGAGACCTCGACCCGCAGCAAGCTCGGCCGCCCCATCGCCTCGCCCTGCCGGATGTGGAAGGTGGCGGGGGCCGCGACGAACCCGGCGTCGCGGAGGTAGCCCCCGAGCGCCGCCGCCGCGGCCCCTGTCGCCGGGTCCTCCACGACGCCGCCGACGGGGAACGGATCGCGCGCGTGGAAGAAATCCGCGCGCTCGCGCCACACGAGTTGCAGCGTGGTGAGGCCGTCGGCGATCATCAGCGCCTTCATCCGGTCGAAGTCGTAGTCCAGCGCGGCGAGCCGCTGCGCGGTGGCGGCGGCCAGCACGAGGTGCCACGCCCCGGCGTAGGCGCGGGCCGGCGGGATGGCGGCGTCGAGGTCGCTCGCGTCCCACCCCAGTGCGGCGAGCACGTCGCGGACGAGCGCTTCGGGCGCCACCGTGTGCCGAGGCTCCACGGAGGTGAGCGCTGCCTCGCGGATCCCATCGCGGGTGCGGACGGCGACCGGCACCTCCCCGGCGACCGTCGCCAGCCGGTACGTCCCGTCGCCCCCGGTCTCGCCGAGCACGACGCCGGAGGCGATCGTAGCGTGGCCGCAGAACGTGACCTCGGCCTCCGGGCTGTAATAGCGCACCGTGCGGTCCCACCCGTGGGCCGGGGCGAGGAATGCGGTCTCCGAATAGCCGACCTCGGCCGCCGTCCGCTGCATTGCCTCGGGGGCGGGGAGCGCGTCTCCGATCCAGACGCCGGCGGGGTTGCCACCTTCCGGGCGGGTCGAGAAGGCGGTGAGACGATAGAGCGATCCGGCCATCAGGGGACCCCCGAACTCGCGGCGGGCCGCTATTTGGCGTAATGATCTGCGCCAAGGAAATGGAGCGAGACGTACGGCTCGTCGCCGACGACCCAGCTATCGTGCGGCGTCGGGGGGATGTAGAAGAGCGTGCCCGGCGTCAGCTCCTGCACGATGCCGTCCTCGAACGCGGCCGTCGCCGTGCCCGACACCACGAGGCCCACGTGCTCGACCGGGCACAGCGTCTGCCCGCGCTCCGGGCCGACGTGCTCGGACCACTTCCACCCCGGCTCGTAGGTCGCCCGCCCGAGCGTCATCCCGCCGATGTGGACGACCTCGAACGTCCCCTTCTCCATGTGACGCACCTCGTCGGGCGCGCCGAAACGCTTGAGGACGAGGCCGATCTCTTCCGGAGTCATCGCAGGCCGCAGGCTGTGTGTTGGCGGAACGGGCTGCTGACGACCAAGCTACCACTCAGCGCGACGCGAGGGCATCGCTTTGCTCGAAGGCGGCGGTGCCGGCGTCGAGGAAGGCGGCGTAGCGCTCCTGCGAGGTGACGCCGCTGAGCTGGCTGATGAGCCGGCCGTCGGGGTGGACGATGGCGTACGTCGGCAGCGCGATCCGGCCCGTCAGTTCGAGCTGATAGCGCTGGAGGGCCGGGCCGGTCTCGGCGTCGTCCGTCCAGAGTTGGAGCGGGACGAAGCGGCGGTCGATCCGCTCGGCGATCTCGGGCTTCGCGAGCACGGTCGATTCCATATGCCGGCAGTTGGTGCAGGTGTAGCCCGTGAAGTCGATCAGGACGGGGCGGCCGGTGCGCCGCGCCTCCTCGAACGCCGTCGCGCGGCTCTGATGCCACGCGAGCTCGCCCCGCCCTTCCGGCGCATTCAACTGCATCCCGGCGAGCAGGCTCACGTCGGTGGCCCGGCGCGGCGGCAGGAACGCATCGAACCCGCCGAGCGGCGCGCCGAGCAGGCCGGGCACGAAGTAGAACGCGAGGCCGAAGAAGACAATCGCCGTCAGCAGGCGGAGCCCGCCGATGGATTCGGGCTGCGCGACGAAGTTGGCCTCGCCGAGCGGGAGCTTGCGGAGGAGGTAGAGGCCGGCGAGCGCGAAGATCACGATCATCAGCGAGATCGCGAGCGGGCGCGGCAGCAGGCCCGTCCCCCACACGAGGTCCGCGTTCGAGAGGAACTTCAGCGCCGCGGCGATCTCGACGAACCCGAGCACGCCCTTCAGCGCGCCCATCCACGAGCCCGAGCGCGGCAACCGGCCCAGCGCGTTCGGGAAGACGGCGAAGAGGACGAACGGGAGCGCGAACACACTCGAAAAAACGACCATCCCGAGAAGCGGATACGCCCACCCGCCCCGCGACGCCGCCGCGAGCAGCCCGCCGACGAACGGGACCGTACACGAGAACGAGACAAGGACGAGCGTCAGCCCCATAAACAGCACGCCGACGACCCCGCCGCGCTCGTCACCCTGCCGGTTGAAGTAGTTCAGCCACGCCGCCGGCATCCGAAGCTCATAGAACCCGAGGAGCGAGAAGCCGAAGACGACGAGCACGAACCCAATAAACAGGTTCACCCACGGGTTCGCCGCGATGAGCTGCGGCCCCGCCGCGCCGACGAGGAGCGCCATCGCCACCCCGAGCCCGGTGAAGAGCCCAACGATGGAGAGGCCGTAGACCCCAGCCATCCGCGCCGCCTTTTTCCGGTCGCCCGCGTGGTGGAGGAAGTACGAGACCGTGAGCGGGATCATAGGGAAGACACACGGGGTCAGCAACGCCGCCAGCCCGGCCCCGACCGCGAGCAGCAGGAATCCCCACAGCCCGCCCTGCTCTTCGACCGGGCCGAAGGGCTTCGCCGGTGCAGCGTCTTCGAGCGTCGGCGGGACGACGTCCGGCTCCTGCGCGGCCTTCGCCGCCTCATCGGGCGCTGCGTCGACCGCACCATCAACGTCGGGGTCACGCGCCTCGGCGCTCGCGGCGGCCGGTGCTGCCGCTTCGGGAGCCGTGGGCGGGGCGACCTCGGGCTGGGCCGGCTGCGGTCGTGCCGCAGCGGAGGCGGCACGAATCTGCACTCCCGCCGAGAATGGCTCCCGCGTTGGCGGCAGGCAGATCTCGTCGTTGCAGACCATGTAGGCCACGGTCCCGGTGATCGGAGCCACCCCACCCGAGGCGTCCGCCTTCACCCGGTACGCGCGCGTCAGTTGCACCCGGTCCGAGAAGTACGTGTAGTCGCGCCCTAGCGTGTCGTCGTGGCCGGCACGGGGCTGCTCCTGCTCGACCGCGCCGAGCGGCGTCAACGCCCCGTCGTCGAAGTGGACCGCCAGCGGTTTGCCGATGGGCGAGTGCATCGCGTACATCCGCCACCCCGGGCCAATCGTGCCGCTCAGGGTGAGGAGCACCGTGCCCCCCGGCTCCGCGCTCGTGGGCTGCGCCTCGGCCGTCCACACGACGGGGTCGGCGTCCGGCACCTGCGCGGCTACCGGCGCGAGAAGGGCGGCGAAGCAAAGCAGCAGCAGGCGCATGAGGAAAGGGGTGCGTGACGGAGTGGACTCACACTCACCGCTCACGCTCGGGTTCACGCTCTGCGGATCACGTTTCGAAAACAACAGCGGGGCGCTCGCCCCCGGTGCATCGGGATAACGAACGCCCCGCCGGGGGTGTTGCGTGAAGGATCGGCCGGGAGGCAGTCCGCCTAAAACGGAGCCGCGACGACCGTCATTCGTCGGGGCTAGAGCGACTCCGTCAGCGACTCGGGCACGACCTGCACGGTGAGCGTGCCGACGTGCTCCGGGTGGAGCTTGACGGTAGCCGTGTACTCGCCCGTCGTCCGGATCTCGGAGTCGAGCGTGATCTTGCGGCGGTCGACCTCGATGCCCTTCTTGGCGAGGGCCTCGGCGATCTGCTGCGTCGTGATCGTCCCGAAGATGCGGTCCTCCTCGCCCACGGGGGCCTGGAGCACGACCTCCATGTCGCTGATCCGCTTGGCGAGCGCGTCGGCGTCCTTCCGAGCCGATTCGAGCTTGAGGGACTGCTGGCGCGTCTCCTCTTCGTAGCGCTTCACGTTCGACTTGTTCGC
This sequence comes from Rhodothermales bacterium, assembly GCA_038232935.1. Lineage (GTDB taxonomy): Bacteria > Bacteroidota > Rhodothermia > Rhodothermales > JANQRZ01 > JBBSMX01. The sequence goes on from JBBSMX010000009.1 coordinate 9,945, forward strand.
GACGACGGCAAGACTGCGCGGGATGAGGAAGTTGCGCCCGTACCCGTTCTTGACGGAGACGACCGCCCCTTTCTGCCCGAGGTTGTCGACGTCCTGCGTGAGAATAACGTTCATGGGAGTGGGTCGTTTGTCATTGGTCCTGTGCACATGACCAGTGACGAGTGACCAAGGACTATTTAATGTTTTCCGCGACGAAGGGCAGCAGCGCCATGTGGCGCGCCCGCTTGACGGCGACGGTGAGCTGGCGCTGCGACTTGGCCGAGACGCCGGTGACGCGGCGGGGGAGAATCTTGCCCTGCTCGTTGAGGTAGCGCTTGAGCGTCTCGGTGTCCTTGTAGTCGATGTACTCGATGCCGGCGGATTCAAAGGGGCACACCGGGCGGCTCTTGGCGCCGGGGACGGCGGCGCGGGCGATGGGTTCGTTCTGCTTCTTGCGGTCGTTTCTTGCCATGATCTGTAGGGTCTACGCCGTGCGCGCTCGCAGCGCGGGTTCGGCGGGAGAAGAAAGGTTACGCGGTGGCCTCGGCCTCGGCTTCGGCGGTAGCAGGCTGGCTCTTCTGCTTGTCGTAGTGCCGCTCCATCTTGGCGTCATAGCGCAGGATGACGTGGCGCAGGACGTCGTCGTTGATGCGGAGCGCGCGCTCGAAGCGGGCGATGAACGAGCCCTCGGCGCGGAAGTAGGCGACGACGTAGTGGCCGTTTCGCTTCTTCTCGATGGGGTAGGCGAGCCGCTGGCTCCCCCGGTCGTCCACCTCGACGATGTCGCCGCCGTTCTCGCGGATAAACGCGGTCACGCGGTCGATGATGTCCTTGATCTGCTCGTCGTTGAGGACGGTGTTGACCACGTACATCAGCTCGTACATGGCCCGGTCATTCGTTGCCATAAGGTGTTCCCTCTGGAATACGGTGAGTGCCGTATGCCCACGGTCGATACGCCGGGGGCAGGGCGTGTGAAGAGCTTGAAAGGTAAGCCGGGGTCAGAGCCGAGGATTGTTAATTGTTGATGGGTTACCCGAGTCCTCGTAGAATGAGGTAAATGGAAGCCTGCGATGAAAAGGGGGACTTGCAAATATTCGCATCTTAGTGTTACATTGTAACAATGACATACTAAAACCCTGCATCCATGAGCAAAGTCATTCGAATTTCGGAGTCCATCTTCGAGCAGCTTCAGCAGTTAGCTGAGCCACTGGTTGACACGCCTGCAAGTGTGATTGAACGACTGCTAGATCAACACAACCAGAAAACCAACATGGTAGAGCCCATGCGGCTGAACAAAGTAAAGGAGACTGCTCCCCTGGGGTCAGTTATGCCTAGAAACATCTTCTTAGCGCCTGCCAGCGAGGAAAACGTTAGAGCATCAATCGTAGGGGCTGTGAGCCTCTCGACGGCAAAGCATCACCTATCAGATCGGCAGATGGAGACCCTGCGCGATGCACTGGAAGGAGATGAGCAGTTCCACTGCTGGGCAATGACCGAAAGCAATCGTGCTACCTTTGAATCGATGCGCTCAGGCGACATTGTGATGCTTTCGCTCCGGGGCGAAGGACTGTTCAATTACATCGGAGATGTCGTAACCACGTTTGAGAGTGCATCGCTTGGTAATGCTTTGTGGAGCATTACCCCGGGGCGACCTTGGAACCTAGTCTATGTGCTCGATGAGATTAAGGCCATATCTACACCCAAGGTTGATGTGGTCAGAGAGTTCGGATACGATCCGAACTACGTCGTTCCGGGAGTGATCCGCGTTGATCCTGAACGTGTCGCGAAGGCAGCAAGGCGACACGGGTCATATGAGGAGCTCATACGGGCACTATGCTGAGCTGCTACGGTCTTAGCTAGACAGTCGCTCGGCGTTCTCGGCCATGCGGAGGGCCGAGATAATCGGGTCGAGGTCGCCGTCGAGCACGCCGGCGAGCTGGTGGTTCTTGTCGTCGCCCGCGAGCCGGTGGTCGGTGACGCGGCTCTGCGGGTAGTTGTACGTCCGGATCTTCTCCGACCGGTCGCCGGTGCCGACGAGGGCGCGGCGCTGCTCGCTCCGGGCAGAGTTGATCTTATCGAGTTCTAGCTGGTAGAGTCGACTGCGGAGGACACGCATCGCCTTGTCCTTGTTTTTGTGCTGGCTCTTCTCGTCCTGGCACGTCACCACGAGGCCGGTCGGCTTGTGGGTGATGCGGACGGCGGAGTCGGTCGTATTGACGCTCTGCCCACCGGGGCCGGAGGAGCGGTATACGTCGATTTCGAGATCGTTGGCGTGGACGGCCACGTCCACCTCCTCGGCTTCCGGCAGGACGGCGACCGTGGCGGCGCTCGTGTGGATGCGGCCCTGGCTTTCGGTCGCGGGCACGCGCTGCACGCGGTGCACCCCGCTCTCCCACTTCATCGTCCCGAACACGTCCGGCCCTTTGAGCGAGAGCGTGACGTCTTTGAATCCGCCCTGCGCGCCCTCGGTCGCGTCCATCATCTCCACGCGCCAGCCATGTCGCTCGGCGAAGCGGGTGTAGAGGCGGAGGAGGTCGCCGGTGAAGAGGCTGGCCTCGTCGCCGCCGGTGCCGGCGCGGATCTCGAGGATGGCGTCTTTCGAGTCCTCGGGGTCTTTCGGGATGAGGGCGAGCCGCAGCTGTTCCTCCAGCTTCGGCAACCGCTCCTCGACGCCTTCGAGCTCCAGCTCGGCCAGCTCGGCCAGTTCGCCCTTCTCGTCGCGCGCCATCTCGCGGAGGTCATCGCGTTCCTGCTGGAGCGCTTCGAAGCGGTCGATCAGCCGGACGATGCCGGTAAGCTCGGCGTGCTCGCGGCCCAGGCTTTCGAGCTGCGCCGGGTCCGTGGCGACCTCGGGCTGCGACATCAGCTGCTCGACTTCGGCGTGGCGGGCTTTGATGTCGCGGAGGGTGTCGGAGGGAATCATGTGAAGGGTAAAGGGTCAGGGGTGAAGGGTAAAGTACCCTGCTCTTTCTCGCAAGCTCCCCCTTTTACTCTTTCCCCTTTACACTTCACCCTTACTCGACCGTCACGCTCTTGGCGAGGTTACGCGGCTGGTCCACGTCGCAGCCCCGCAGCACGGCGATGTGGTACGACAGGAGTTGGAGGGGGATGACGGTCAGCAGCGGCTCCAAGCATTCGAGCGTGCGCGGCACGCGGATCACCACCTCGCACAGCTCGTCGAGCTCGCCGTTGTCCTTGTCCGTGATGGCGATGACGGAGCCCTCGCGCGCAGCCACCTCCTCGATGTTCGAGACGACTTTGTCGTAGATGGCGTCCTTCATTGCGATGAACACGACGGGCATGAACCGGTCGATGAGTGCGATGGGGCCGTGTTTCATCTCGGCCGCGGGGTAGCCCTCGGCGTGGATGTAGGAGATCTCCTTCAGCTTGAGCGCCCCTTCGAGCGCGACAGGGAAGTTGCAGCCGCGCCCGAGGTAGAGGAAGTTGTTGGCGAGGCGGTAGTCGCGGGCGAGGTCAGCGAGCTGCGCGTCCTGCTCCAGCACTTCGCGGACCTGATCCGGGATCGCCTTCAGCGCCTTGAGGTACTTGCCCAGGTTCTCGTCGCTGAGGTGGCCGCGCTCGTGGCCGAGCAGGAGCGCGATCATCGTAAGCACCGTCACCTGCGCCGTGAACGCCTTCGTGCTCGCCACGCCGATCTCCGGCCCGGCGTGGAGGTAGACGCCGGCGTCGGTCTCACGCGCGATCGTCGAGCCGACCGTGTTGCAGACGCCGAGGGTGAGGACGCCGGCCTCCTGCGCCTGCCGAACGGCGGCGAGGGTGTCGGCCGTCTCGCCGCTCTGCGAGATCACGAGGACGACATCGCCCTCCTGGAGGATCGGGTTGCGGTAGCGGAACTCGCTCGCGTACTCGACCTCGACGGGGATGCGGGCGTGCTTCTCGAGGAGGTATTCCCCGACGAGCGCGGCGTGCCACGACGTCCCACACGCGCAGATGATGATGCGCTCGGCGGCGACGAGCTGCGGCATCACGTCTTCGAGCCCGCCGAGCTTGATCCGGTTGAGGTCCACGCGGACGCGGCCACGCATCGCGTTCTCGAGGGATTCGGGCTGCTCCATGATCTCCTTGAGCATGAAGTGCTCGTACCCACCCTTCTCGATCTCCTCGAGGTTCCACTCCAGCGCATGGACCTCTTTGGCGACGGGCGCGCCGTCGATCTCGTACACGTCGTAGCCGTCGCGGCGGACGACGGCGATCTCGCCGTCGTTGAGGTAGACGACGTTGCGGGTGTATTCGATAAACGGGCTCGCATCGCTGCCGACGAAATACTCGCCCTCGCCGATGCCGAGCAGGAGCGGGCTCCCGTTCCGCGCCACGACGAGCTGGTCCGGATCGTCTTTGGAGATAGCCACGAGCCCGTAAGCCCCGACGACCTGGGTGAGCGCCTGCCGGACGGCCTCGGGAAACGAGAGCCCGGCCTCTTTCTGCACGTCGTCGATGAAGTGCGCGAGGACTTCGGTGTCGGTCTCGCTCTGGAATGTGTAGCCCTTTTCGAGCAGGCGTTTTTTGATGACGCCGTAGTTCTCGATGATGCCGTTGTGGATGATCGCGAAGCGCCCGCCGCCGGCCGTATGCGGGTGGGCGTTGACATCGTTCGGCGCGCCGTGCGTCGCCCAGCGCGTGTGCCCCATCCCGACGGTGCCGGTGACGGGCTGCGATGCGAGAAGCGCGGCGAGCTCGTCCACCTTCCCCTCTTTCTTGCGCACATCCACGCTGCCGTTGACGACGGCCACGCCTGCCGAGTCGTAGCCCCGGTATTCGAGCCGCCGGAGGCCGGTTACGAGGATGTCACTCGCCTGCTGATGGCCGATGTAACCAACGATTCCGCACATAGGAGTTCTTAAATCTTAAAGGAGGGGTCGAACGAAGATGGGGTCCCCGTAACGATTGCAAAGGCCGTTCCGCCCAAAGGACAGGCACCGTGAAATTCAGGCAGACGCCTCGAGCGGAGCCCGCACCGAGCGACCGACGGCCTCGGCAACGAGGCGGACCTGCTGCATCAGTTCGGTGAACTGGTCGAAGAAGAGCGACTGCGGACCGTCTGAGAGGGCGCGCGCTGGGTCCGGGTGGACCTCCACCATCAGCCCGTCTGCCCCGACGGCGACCGCCGCCCGGGCCAGCGGCAGCACTTTGTCGCGGATGCCGACGCCGTGGCTCGGATCTACGAAAATCGGCAGGTGGCTGCGTTTCTTAACGACCGGCACCGCCGAAAGGTCGAGCGTGTTGCGCGTCGAGGTCTCGAACGTGCGGATGCCGCGCTCGCACAGGATCACGTGGGGGTTCCCGCTCGCCATCACGTACTCGGCGCTCATGAGCCACTCCTCGACCGTCGCCGAGAGGCCGCGCTTGAGGAAGACTGGCGTCTCGGTCCGGCCGACGGCGCGAAGCAGGTCGAAGTTCTGCATGTTGCGGGCGCCGATCTGGAAGACGTCGGTGTAGCGCCCGATGAGGTCCACGTGCTCGGGCGTCATCACCTCAGTGATCACGCGGAGGTCGTACCGGTCGCCGGAGGCGCGGAGCAGCTTCAGCCCCTCCTCGCCCAGCCCTTGAAAAGAATAGGGCGAGCTGCGTGGCTTGAACGCCCCGCCACGCAGGAACGTCGCGCCCGCCGCCGCCACCGCCGCCGCCGCCGCGTCGAGCTGCTCCTCGCTCTCGACGGAGCACGGCCCGGCCATCACCATCACCTCATTGCCCCCGACGAGCACGCCGCCGATATCAATGGTCGTGTCTTCGTCGCGCCACGTCCGGCTGGCGAACTTGTACGGACTCGTGATCCGGTAGACATCCGCGACGCCGTCGAGCACCTTGATGTGCCGCACGTCGAAGTCCGGTTGCACGCCGACAGCCCCGAGCACGGTTTGGTTCACGCCACTGGAGCGGTGCACGTCGAACCCGTACGCGTTGAGCCGCGCGATGACGGCTTCGATCTGGGGCTCGTCGGCCCGTTCTTGCATGACGACGACCATACGGATGCGCGCCTCTGGCGGCAGGACTTGTAGGGGTGGAGAGCGGAGGCGAGAAGGTACGCCACGATTCCCGTGGGGTTCTTCTCCCGTGGGGTTCTTCGCCGCGCCGCGCCGCGCCTCCTCCTGCGCGCTGACTCCCCTCCGGAATTTGCCCCCTCTCCATCCCCTCGCGCTCCCGAGACGGCAGCGCGGGCCACAGCAGCGCTACGAGCGGCGGTAGCGTTCGAGGGTGAACTGCTCTCCGAGGTAGCGACGGCGGACCTCAGGGTCGTCGGCGAGCTCTTGGGCGGTGCCTTGCTGGAAGATGTGGCCTTCGTACATCAGGTACGCGCGGTCCGTAATGGCTAGTGTTTCGTGGACGTTATGATCAGTAATGAGGACGCCAATCCCCCGTCCCTGCAACCCGGCCACGACGTGCTGGATGTCCTCGACCGCGATCGGGTCGATGCCGGCGAACGGCTCGTCGAGGAGGATGAACTGCGGGCGGGTGGCGAGGGCGCGGGCGATCTCGGTCCGGCGGCGCTCCCCGCCGGAGAGGACGTAGCCCTTCGAGCCCCGCACCTTCTCCAACCCGAACTCGCCGATGAGCTCCTCGACGCGGACGCGCCGCTCTTCTTTAGAGAGCGGCTGGAATTCGAGCACGGCCTCGATGTTCTCCTCAACGGTGAGGTTGCGGAAGATGGACGCCTCCTGCGCGAGGTACCCGATGCCGCGCCGCGCCCGCCGGTACATCGGCAGCCGCATGATGTCGTCGTCGCCGAGATAGATGCGCCCCGTGTCCGGCCGTACCATCCCGACGATCATGTAGAACGTCGTCGTCTTCCCCGCCCCGTTCGGCCCGAGCAGGCCGACGACCTCGCCTTGCGTCACGCTCAGCGCCACGTCGTCCACGACGGTCTGCTTGCGGTAACGCTTCGTGAGCCCTTCGGCGCGGAGGACGAGCGGCTGGGATGCGGGAGGTTCCACGGGTTCCTGTTTGTATAAAACGTACTGCGTAAAACGTAAGGGTGGCGCTTGCAGGACGCCGCAGAAAAGCGCCCATACGTTTTACGCTTCACGCATTACACATCACGAGCCGCCTCCGCCGTTGACCGTCACATCGGGCGACGCAAGCTCCGGCGACTCGGGCTCCACGGGAGCAACGGGCTCCGGTGGGGCACGGCGGCGTTCGAGCGGGTTGTCGGCGAGCAGGCCCGCGCGGGTGGGACGGCGCTCCGGCGCATAGCGGAAGCCGTCGAGGCGGAGCGGCTCCGGGATCAGATTGGCGTCGTAGTAGATCCCATCGACGCCACGGATAACGTGTACGTCGCGGAGGTCGTCGCCGTCGAAGTGGAAGGCGAGGCTGTCGGCGGAGAACCGGACAGCCCCTTCGAGCACACCCGCGCTGTCGGCGCGGACGTAGACGGCCTCGGCACTCGGCCAGACCTTCATCCAGCGGAGGCTGTCGCGCGCGAAGAGGGCGAGCATCCGGCGACCCCGGATCTGATCGATGCGGTCCACCGTGGAGTCCCGGCGCGCGGCGAACGCGCGGCCAGTGACGCGGACGGAATCGACGGCTTCGTCGCGCGCCGTGACGCGGATCGTGTCGCCGGAGATCTCGGTGACGACGGCGGAGCCGCGCGCGTTCAACCAGCCGACCGGGTCGCGGTAGAGCCACACGTCGTCCCGCACCGGCGGCGCTCGTTCTGCCCGCGCCGTGTCCGCTTCGAACTCGATCCGGTCGAAGACGGCGGAATCGGCGACGGCGGCGAGCTGCGTGCCCAGCAGGTGCACGTCGCCCCGAGCGATGAGTCGCTGAAACGTCGCGCCCGGCGGGGGCGGCCGACCGCCGAGGGAGTCGGGCTGCGAGGCTTCGAGCACGCGGGCGCGGACGAGCAGGGTGTCCGTCGCCCCGGTCGAATCCGTTTGGAGCCGGACGAGAAGCGGGTCGATCTCGACGCGGCTGAAGCGCGCCCGCTCGTCGTGGAAGCCGCTTCCTCCGAAGAGCAGCGTGCGCCGCGTCGAGTCCGGCGGCGCGTCCGGCGCGTCCTCGTCCCGCCCGCCGAAGCGCTCGACGACTACACCGCCGCGCGCGATGGAGACCTCGGTATTCCGGAAGTGGGTGAGGGTGTCCGCTTCGAGCCGTGTGCTCTGCTCGTGGTGGAGCCGCACGTCGCCGTAAAAGTCGGCGCGCTTGTCCTCGGTCCCGTAGCGACCCCGCTCGCTCGTCAGCACCGAGACGCTATCCACGAGCCGGACGTCGCCCTCGAAGAGGGCCTCTTTGCTCCCGGTGAGGTACGTGCCGCGCGCGCTCGTCAGCACGGCATCGCCCTCACGCTCGACGAGGCGGACGGGCTCGTCGAACTCGGCGCGTTTGGCGGGGCGGAAGTAGGTCACCGAGTGGGAGAACATCTCGGCCTCGGCGTCGGCAAGGCGAACGTCGCCCTCGGCACGGCCCACGCGGGTGCGGCTGTCGTACTGCACCTGCCGGGCATTGAGCGTGTCGGCCTGGTCGGCGATCTCGACCTCGCCCTCGAACAGGATCTCGCTGCGGTCGAGGAACTGCGTAGCGCGGCGGGCGCGGAGGTCCGTCGAGTCCTGTACGAGGTGGACGTTTCCGACGAGCGTCCGGACGCGCTCGCCGCCCACGACGGAGCCCGCCACCGAATCGGCGTTGACGATGGTGACGATGCGCGTCTCGCTCTCCTGCGCCTGCGCTACGCTGCACAGCAGAAACAGCAGGCCGATCAGACTCAGCGCCCAACCCTCCCGTCCCTCCGCGCCTCCGCTCTTCCGCTCTTCCACGCCTATTCCTCCACCGTCACCTGCCCGGTGATCCGGGCGAGCGAGTACGTCTCCAGATTCTCGTCGGCGACGAGCCGGTAGCCCTGCAGACGCTCCTCGGGCGTGACGATCTGCACGAAGCCGTCGGTGCGAAGGCTGCGGCCGGCCTCGTCCCACGTGAGTGCCTCGGTGCGGAGCGTCTTGCCCGTCTCCGTCCGGACGACGGCGCGCCCCTCGGCTACGAACCGCCGCTCGGCGTCGAAGTAGATCAGCCGATTGGATTCCACCGTCGCCGTCGGCCGTCCAGCGGCATCGTACACCTGCACCTTCACGCGGGTAGAGTCGCCGGGGGCGGCCGGGCCAAAGCGGGCGAATGTGCTGTCGGCGCGTTCGTAGCGCGCGAGATACGGGGCACGGACGAGGGCACGGGGCTGGCCGTCCATCGCGAGCGAGAGCGAGACGTCCCAGGTTTCCTGATCGGGGAGATCCTCCAGCACCACGTCGGAGGGGATCATGTCACCCCGCCGCGTACACCCCGCCAGCAGCAGGACGGCGAGCAACACGAGGGGCCGTCCCCGACGCCAACCGGGTGTGCTATCGCACACGATGCGGCGGGCGATGAGAGCGAAGAGGGACACGGGGGCGGGGTGAGTGGGAGGGGACAAGATACGGGGAGCGCAGCGGGGCGCTCGTTCTCCCAACGTTTCGAAACGAATGAATCGTGTTACGAGGATACCGTAGCCGCCCGGCCGCTCGGGGCTCACGGATCGCCTTTCGCGACGGGCTTTGCCGCCCCGTCCTTATCGCCCGTGTCCCCGTATTCCGGCCGAGGCCCTTCCCATCCCTTTATGACGTGTAGTATGTTGCAGTCGCAGGACGGCGTGCACCATCCATCCTTCCGAGTGGTACGATATTAGACGTTGAAACAGTGACACGGCGCGCTCGTCGCCGCCCATCGTGTTTCAACTGCCGACACCAACATGAGCATCACCATACAAAACGCTTCCGCCGACACGGCCGTCGTCTGCATAGGCAAGGCGCTCGACTTCCGCAACGCGAAGGACTTCAAGGAGGCCTGCCAGAGCCGCATCCAGGACGGCATCCGTAACTTCGTGCTCGATTTCTCCGGCACGGGTATCCTCGACTCTACGGGGCTCGGGGCCATCTTCTCGCTCTACCGCCAGCTCACGCCGCTGGGAGGGCAGGTGGTCTTCGCCGCCGTCAGCCGCCCGGTCCAGGTCGTCGTCCAGCTGACGCGGACGTACAAGGTGTTCCGCCAGTACCCGACGGTGACGGCAGCCCACGAGCAGATCCTCTCTCGGTCCACCACCAACGGAAGCCGAGCCGGTGCTGCCTAAACCCATCTCTGACCTTCCCTCCGGGCCTGTTCTCATGCCCCAATCGGTCCAGTTCCGGGACCTCAGTACGGTCATCGACGAGCTCCACGGCTTGTTCGAGCGATGGGAGCGCGGCGAAGCCTCCCTCCTCCCCCTCGACGACTTCAACCTGCAGGTGATGAAGTTCGCCGTCCACGAGTGGGTGGCCAACCTCGTTCAGCACGCGGACTTCGGTGCCCACCTGCCGCTGATCCAAGTCGCGATCCAACCCAACGGGGAGCGAGTCCACTGCATGATCGAGGACAACTCCAGAGGCTTCGACTTCAACCACCAGCTCGTCAAGCAGCAGCAGGCGGTCGAAGCAGTCCTGCCGCCGGATCGCGGGCGGGGTCTCCTGATTATGATCGCCTGCACCGAAGACCTCCGCTACTATCAGCCCGTGGCTGTCACGCAGGCCGGCGGACAACGGCACCGCCTCGAATTCTCGATCTCCGCCCATAGGAAGCCATGGCTCGACATTCCGTTCTAGTCGTCGAAGACAACCACACCCTCCGGCGGCTCCTTGAGTACCGGCTCAGCAAGCACTACGACGTGCGGGCTGCGCAGCACGGCGAGGAGGCGCTCGTGATGGTCGAGGAGGCCGTCCCTGACCTCATCGTCTCGGACATCATGATGCCCCGGATGGACGGGTTCGCCCTCCTGGCCGTACTCCGGCAGGACGAGCGCACCCGCGCCATCCCCTTCATCTTCCTCACGGCCAAGACCGACGACCCGAGCCGCACCAAAGGCCTCAGTCATGGTGTGGACGACTATATCACGAAGCCGTTCGACATCGACTTCCTGCTGACCCGGATCGAGCACATCCTCGAACGGGCCGAGGTCTACCAGAACAAGCTCAGCGCCCGCATCGGCCGGGACTTCTCGGACCGGCTCATGCCGAAGACGATGCCGAAGGAGCCCGGCTACCGCGCCCTCTTCTACAGCCAGCCGAAGGAGGACGGCGGCGGCGACCTCTTCGACTGGAAGGAGATCCGCCCCGGCTCGTACCTCTTCACCGTGGGCGACATCATGGGCAAGGGGCTGCAGGCGAAGTTCTACGCCTTCTCCTTCCTCTCCTACATCCGCTCCACCGTCCACGCCATGCTGGAGCAGACGGACTCCCCCGCCGCCCTGCTCCGCCGCGTCAACCAGATGCTGATCCGGGACGAGGTGCTCGAAGAAACCTTCGCCTCGCTCCTGATTCTGCGCTGGGAGCCGGCTACCAACACCATCACCTACGCGAATGCCGGCCACTGCCGGCCCATCCTCGTCACGCCCACACGCACCGGTGTCGTGGAGCACTCAGAGATGATTCTTGGGCTGGACGCAGCAGAGAAGTACCAGGACCGCAGCATCCAGCTCCCCCCCGGTAGCGCTCTCGTCGCCTACACCGACGGGCTGATCGAGCAGGTCTCGCAGACTGGCGAGCAGTTCGGCGAGATCGGCGTCGCGGCGGCGGCGGCGGCGGCCCTCGGCACCCCGCAGCCGGTGAATGACATGCTCAAGGGCCTGCTGCGCCGAAGCGTCGAGCCCCGTTTCGGCGACGACATCCTCGTGTTCTGGCTCGAACGGCAGCTAGTCGGACAGGAAGAGCCCGAAACCCCGTCATCGCCCGATCCGCAGGAAGCTTCTTCGACGGCCTGAGTCCCCGCTCTTCCCCCTCCCGAACGTTCCAATTTCGTAGGGTCGACCGGCCGGTCGACCCTATTTTTTTGCCCTCACCCTGCCAGCGAGAGCGCGTCGAGCTTCGGCAGGAACGAAGGCAGCGGAGCCTCCAGCGCGATCGCGACGGCCCGGAGTAGCTGGCCTTCCTCCTGCGTCACAGTCCGGTCGTGGAGCACGGTCTGAACGCACGCCACCACCACCTGCGCGCGCACATCCGCGCCGGCCGCGCCGATCCGCTCCAGCACGCCGTCGAGGTCTTTGGTGGTGCACGCCACCGGCCGGTAGTCCGCCGGGGTGAGGGTGCGGAGCCCGGACCGGAAGGCCGCCAGCATCTCCGCCGCTGTCGGCGTACCGATGTGGGCGAGGGCCGAGAGCAGCACGGTGGCGTCGGAGAGCACATCGTCGAGGCCCGCGTTGGTACGAGCGCGGGGGAGGCCGAGGAGCGCTGCGAGCCGGTGCTGCACGATGGTTTCGAGGGCGAACTCGAAGACGGACAGCCGGCCGTCGATACGGGCAAGCGCGGCGAGTATCTGTGAGAACCGCTTCGCCTGCGGAGGCGAAAGCTGGCGGAGAGCGGGCGCGGCCAGGTCCACGAGCGGCAGCCGCGCCTCGACGGGGAGAGCGGCCACAGCCGGTTGGAGGCGGCGCACCTCGGCGTGGAGCGGCGGAGCAAGCGCCTCACCGAGCGTTTTCCACTGCCGTTCGTGGATGGCGGGCTCCACGTCCAGCATCAGCGCATACACCGTCGCGACCGCGCTGAACGACGAGCCGACCGCCTCGCGCAGTTCAGCCGGCATCTCATCGAGCACGGCGGCCCCGACGGCAGGCGAGAGACTTCGGGCCGTGTGCACCGGCGGCTCGGTGGCCGGGCGGCCGACAGACGGAGGATCGGCTTGTACGGCCCCGGCGAGCCCGAGCGCCCGCTCCTCCTCGGCAGCGGACACCGCCGTCGAGGCTTCGTAGATATCGAAGCTCCCCTCGAAAGACGGGTCGAGGCGGCGGATACGTTCGGTGAGGGGCGGGTGCGTGGCCCACAGCCGGCTGATGAGGCCCGGCCGCATCCCGTTGGCGAAGAAGAAGTGGCTGATCTCCTCGCTCGACGAGTTCTGGATCGACGAGCCGGCGGCACCGATCTTCTTGAGTGCCCCGGCCAACCCAACCGGATTCCGGGTGAACTGGACGGCGGCAGCGTCGGCGAGGACTTCGCGCTGGCGCGACACGGCAGCCCGGATGATCCGCCCGAACAGCACGCCGAGGTAGCCCGCCAGAAACAGCGCGAGCCCGACGGCGAGTGCAGCGAGCGCGGCCTGATTCTTCTTCCCGCCGCGGATGTGCCAGCTACTCCGCAGCAGCAACCGCCCCGCGAGGCCGAGGGCGAGGATGCCGAAGATCAGCCCCGTCAGCCGGAGGTTGAGCCGGCTGTCGCGGTTGAGCAGGTGACTGAACTCGTGCGCGACGACGCCCTGCAACTCGTCCCTCGTGAGAGCGCGGAGCGCGCCGTCCGTCACGGCTACGATGGCGTCGTCGATGCCGTAGCCAGCAGCGAAGGCGTTGATGGCCGGCTCGTCCGGGAGCACGTAGACGACGGGCACCGGCACACCCGAGGCGAGCGCCATCTCCTCCACGACGTTGCGGAGCCGCCGCTCGTCCGGGTCCGCGGACTCCGGTGAAACGACGCGCCCCCCCATCATCTCGGCGACGGCCGAGCCTCCGCTCCGGAGGGTGAGCGTCCGCACGCCGCTGGCGATAACTACCGTCCCTATCACGCCGGCCGTGACGAGGGCGAAGAGCGTCGGGTCCCACCAGCTAACCGGGAGCGCCGCCGCCGTCGTCTCCGGCCCGCGCAGCGCGAGGACGGCCGCGAGGTAGACTGTCGCCACGATCAGCGCCACGGCGAGGGCGAAGAGGGCGACGAGCCACCCCGTCCGCCGCTTCGCTTGCTCCTGCTGCGCGAAAAAGTCCATAGCGTGAAGCGTAAGGCGTGAGACGTAAAACGTAAGGGGGCCAGTAACGAGGCTGTGAGATAAGGCCTCCTTACGTTTTACGCTCTACGTTTCACGAGAACGACACCTTCGGTGCCTCGCGCTCCTCGTAGGACTCGACCTCGAACAACTCGGCCCCCTGGAAGCCGAGCGGGCCGGCGACGACGACGGCCGGGAAGGTCTCGCGCGCGGTGTTGTAGCTCATCACGGCGTCGTTGTAGGCCTGCCGGGAGAAGGCAATCCGGTTCTCCGTCGAGGTGAGCTCCTCCATGAGCTGCGTCATCGTCCGGTCCCCTTTCAGATCAGGGTACGCTTCGGCGAGAGCGAAGAACCGGCCGAGTGCGCCACCGAGCGCCGCTTCAGCACCGACGAGGGCCTGCATCGTCGCCGGGTTGCCGGGATCGGCCGACGCTTTCCGCTCGGCGTTGGCCGCTGCGTTGCGCGCCGCGATCACCGCTTCCAGCGTCTCGCGCTCGTGCTTGAGGTAGCCCTTCGACGTCTCGACGAGGTTGGGGATCAGGTCGTAGCGCCGCTTGAGCTGCACGTCGATCTGCGCGAACGCGTTCTTGTAGCGGTTGCGCTGCGCGACTAGCTTGTTGTAAATCCCGACCGCAAAGACGGCGATCAGGACGATGATGCCGACCAGGATGAGCGTGCCCATGGGATAGCCTCCGTTGGTTTCTGGTTGCCGCTGCCTCTCCCTACGAAGTGCGCGGGGCCGGGTTACGAACCGTACCTACCGGCCCCGCGTGAACCGTCCGCCGCTGCCCAGCCCCCTTCCTCCTCGGCGCGCTCGGGTCCAGCGCTCGTTCAGTCTTTGACGGCGTAGTCTTCATAGTCGAGGACCGGCTCGTTCAGAGCCTGCGTGATGAGTTCGATGTTCTCCTCCAACTCCTCCCTCGTATCGCCGCACGCCGCGGCCGGCTCGTTAGCGATCCCCAGCAACCCCTCGCGGTGATCGTAGTAGGCCTCGTGGACGAAGAGGATTCCTTTCTTCCCATGCTTCACCACCCGATACCCCCAGTAGTTGATCGTCGCGATGTCCTCCAACTGACGGATCGTGGTCGAGGAGATGTCGAGTCCACAGCTCGAGTTGAACGTGAGGCGGCTCATAGGGGTGGGAATCGGAGTGAATGAGTGGAAAGATAGCAGACGCAGTGCACCGCTGTGCCGGTCGCGTGTGACCGACCGAAATTGTTTCGGTGTCCCCTACCACCGCATGTCGCGTTTGAGCCGTTCGAGCTGGGGGAGCGCGATGCGATGCCGGAGGGCGGCGCGCAGCACGAAGCCCCGCAGTACCTGATCCGGCACGGGCAGCGTGTAGAGCGGGCGGCGGAGCATCTCCAGCAGCGAGCGCAGCGCCCAGGGGATCAACCGCCAGCGCATCAGCACGAACACGGTCAGCCCCACACCCACGGCCCCGATCCGCCCCTGCGCGCCGAGCGTGCTCAGCACGGCCACGTATAGCGCCGCCTGCACGAGCGCCTTCTCCAGCACCCGAAACACCGCCACGAGCCGGCTGCTCACGAACGCCGGCCCCACCGTCTCCCAGCCGAGGTAGACCGTGAGGGCGCACAGCGCCGCCCCCGCGGGCGGCAGCACGAGCAGGAACAGCGCCAGCGCCCAGAGCGCGAGCGCCTGCCCGGAGCGCAGCCACACCTCCGCTCGGTCGATCAGCGTGGCGAGGGGGATGACGTCCAACACCGGGCCGGCGTACTGCTCCAGCAGCGCGCGCGTCGTGTGGAAGTGGACGCCCGAGGCCGTGATGAGACCGGCCGGTGTGTCGAGGAATGGCGGGTGATCGGCGTTCGTGGGCATAACCCCGGAAGAAAGTGAGCCAGTTCGTCAGACGGGAACGCGGTGAGCTATTCGGCGGGCGGCTCCAGCGTCAGGTCCGGTCCGATGCGGAAGCGGAAGCGCGGCGTCTCCAGCCCGGCCGCGCGGAGTGGTGGCGTCAGCATCGCCTTCAGCGCCTCGGCCGTGTTGAGCGCGGGCTGCACCGACGTGTCGAGATGGCGCTCGGCCTGCTGGCGGAGGAGGTCCTGTACGTCCCGCAGCGCCTCGCCTTCGAGCTGCCGCCCGGCCCCGCTGCGAAGCATGCCCTCCTGACTCTGCACCCGGATCTGCCCGAGATCGGTCTCCACCGCGATCACGCGCAGCGCCGGGAGCGTCACCTCCACGAGCCCATCCGGATACACCTCGATCATCTCCGCCGTCAGCCCGTTCACGTCGAATCCGTAGAGCGCCTCGCCGAAGACCTCGACGCGCGCCTCCGCATCGAGGAAGTTGACGCCGGGAAGGTCGAGCCACGCCGGGAGCCACGAGAACTGCCCGAGGTCCCGGATCTCGCGCCGCGCCGAGATCCCCACGCGGCCGGTCACGAGGTCCGATGCCGGAGCCTCTGACTGGATCGTCGTGACGACGGTGTCGCGCACGCGCTCGACCGACCAGCGGGGCCGCGCCAGCCACACGAGTACGGCCATAAGGAGGATCCCGGCGAGGAGCACTCCGGCGAGCAACAGGCGGCGGCGAGGTAGCGTCATGGTCGCCTATACGCGCCGGAAGCCAGCGGGTTTAGCCTCCCTCACAGTCCCAGCAGCACGAGTGCTACGGCGGCGAGGCCGAGGCCAAGCCGGTTTGCCGCGGAGAGCCGCTCGCCCCACACCAGCACGCCGAGCAGCGTCGCCCCGATCACAATGGCGATGTTGTTGACGGGGAAGACGAACGGGCCGGACAACCGCGCGATGGCTTGCAGGATGAACTCGGCCGAGCCGTAGTTGACGACGCCGAGCACGACGCCCCAGCCGAGCGTCGCCCCGCGCGGCCAGTCCCCCGTCCGCACGCCGCGCGCCACCACGAACACGAGCCCGATCCCGAACGCCACGCCGAACACCATGAGCAGGAACAGCGCCCGGCTGTTCGCCGCGGCGAAGACCTCATCGAACGTCTTCATCGCGATGTCCACGGACCCGCCCGCGAGGAACAGGAGCGCGAGGACGCCCGCCACCCGCAGCCGGTCCGCGTGCTCGTTGGCCGAGTCGGCGACGTCCACGATCTCTGCCGTCGAGGCCGGCGCGTTCCGTCGTGCGATTAGAAAGAAGGCAACCCCCGCCACAGCCAGCCCGATGAGTTGGGCCGGGCTCGGCACCTCGCCCCACACGAACCACGAGGCCAGAAACGGCAGCGCCACGGCCAGCCGCATCACCCCCGTCGCCAGCGACATGCCGGCCACGCGGATGGCGTAGGAGAACAGCACGAAGCCCGTAATGAACAACGTCCCCGTCAGCACGCCGAGACCGATCAGGCCGGGCCGCAGCGCCAGCCCCTCGCCGACCGCCCCGACGCCCGACGCCAGCAGGCCACCCGCGACGGCGAATGCCACGGCGTAGTTCACCGTCAGCAACGCGACCCGGTCCATCCCCCGCCGCTCGCTGAACTTGAAGATGGCGGCGATAGCGACGCTACACGTCACCGCGAGAGCGAGGTAGAGCATGCGGGGAGTCGGGGATTAATGACAGGCGTCCGGGAACCAAGCACGTCCGGACGCTACTCCACGCGGATACGGTACTGGAGCCGCCGCGGCTCGAAGCGGACGTCGCGGACGAAAAGGTGCTCGGGGAGTTGGAGGATCGGCTGGACGGTTCCCGTCGTGTCGTTGATGGCCGTGGCGTAGGGGACGAACGCGAAGAACTTATCGGTATCCAGCGACTCCTCGTACTGGTCCACCGGGATACGGTACGTGGCTTTGATCGTGGAAGGGATGAGGCGGATGGGGTCGGCCCCCGGCGGCGCGCCTTCGGTCCGCACCTCCAGTTCGCGCGTGCCTTCGGTGAAGAGCGCCACGGGCACCGTCACCTCCACGCCCCGCACGCTCGTCGCCACCAAACCGGCGAGCGTGTCGGAGAGGGGAATAGCCCGGTTGACGGTCTCGTTCACATCCTCCCACGTAATCCGTTGTGTAGGCCAGTTTTCGAGCGCGTTGACGATGGAGCGCGCCCCGGAGACGACGATAGTGTCCGGAACTACCGTCGGCGGGGAGAGCACGTCATAATCCGGAGCCACTTCGATATCCGCCTGCAGGCGGACCGGGAGCGCCCGCGAGATGCGCGGCTCGAGTTCGAGACTGAGGGAGATCGGAAGCACGTTCTGCACCGCGACCCCCGGAGGCAGCCGGTTGCTTTCCGTGGCAGCCCCGTAGACGTCCACGTTCGCGTCCTGCGCGTTCACTTCGAGGGACGGCGTACGGCGGCTCAGCTTGAGCAGCTCCCACCCTTCGCCCTGCACCGTCACCCGGACCTGCTGCGGCGGTAGCCGGCTGAGTGCCCGTCCCTCCGGCAGGTTCTGTATCACGAGGGGCATTTCGAGCACCACCGAGTACGACTCCCGCATGCTGAATGTGAACCACAGCACGAACGCGACGGCGACGGACATCAGGATGGCGAGCCCCCGCCGACGCCCCTCATGCCCCGGCTGCTCGGGCACCCACGGCCCCTCGGGCAGTTGGTTGCGGAGCCTGTCGATGAGGTTCGGAGCGGACATGACGCGCCGGAGACCGGCGGAGAGAATGGAGGGAGAGCGAGAAGATACCGCCGCTCCCGCCACGGAACGCCGAAGGAACGTCGCCGATTTGCGCCCTCACCGCCGCCCTTCGTGCACGCGACCCTGGCCTCGGCTCACCTCGACGCGCGCAGCAGGGTAACGAGTTCGTCTTTCGTAGCCCGGGAGATCTCGCGGCCCCGCAGCGGGAAGTCCTCGATCTCGCGCGCCATCGCGCGCAGCTCCTTCACCGTCCGCTCTTCCAGATCTGCCCGGCCCGATGCCGACGGGGCCGCGCCGGGAATCGGCGGGGCGCTCGGGCGCGGAGTGCCTCGGCCGACGAAGAGGTCGAACACGTCGTCGGCCGGGCGCGGGATGACGTGCTTCGCGACCACCTTCCCGAGCCGCTCGGCGGCGGCGGCCCCGGCGTCAACCGAGGCACGGACGGCCGCCGTCTCCCCCACCACCTTCACCGTAATCAGCGCCGGGATCGTCTGCTCCATGCCCACGAGCCGCACGTTCGCGGCCTTCAGCATGGCGTCGCAGGCTTCGATCCCCGCAATCAACCCCTGCGTCTCGACGAGACCGAGGGCGTTCCCATCAAAGGAGGGCATGGGCGGCTAGCGTCCGGTGAGCGGTGTCCGAGGGACGGCCTTAGCCGGCGTTGCCGTCGGGGAGGATCAGTTCTACGTCCGAGTGCGGGCGCGGGATGACGTGCACGCTCACGAGTTCGCCGACGCGCTCGGCGGCGGCGGCACCCGCATCAGTCGCCGCTTTCACGGCACCGACGTCGCCGCGGACCATGACGGTGACGAACCCGCCCCCGATCTTCTCTTTGCCGATGAGCGTGACGCGCGCGGCTTTGACCATTGCGTCGGCGGCTTCGATCGCGCCGACGAGCCCGCGCGTTTCGACCATTCCGAGGGCTGCTCCAAGTTCGTCTGCCATAGGGTTCGTGCCTGCGTAATAAGCGAGAGGGAAACGGCCCGAAAGGGCTTCGGAACCGCGCCTTCGAATATAGACGCCACCCATCTCCCTGTCAATGGAATCGGCGTTGAGATCGTGCTCCTGAGCGCGTCGGCCTTCACGCCGGTGGCTCCCCCTGCTCCGTCGGGTGCTCCGCCTCCCCTCGCAAGTCGGCGACGTATGCTCGGGCAGCGGCCCACAGAAGCCGGATCTCCTCCCACGAATACACGCCGGTCGCGATGACGAGTGGCGGGTAAAGCGCGAGCAGCCCGAGCCGCCACCCGAGCCGAGGAAGCACCCCCCACCCTAGCGAAGGCTGGGCCAGCGCCCAGAGCCCCGTCACCAGTACGGTCACCAGCACGGGTGCCCGCCACGGGTACGCAATCGGGGTGTAACGACCCGCCCATCGCGCGGTGACGACGGCGAGCGCGGCGAAGGAAACGAGCGTCGCCAGCGCCGCTCCGAGCCCTCCCAGTGGGGGAATCAGTACGAGGTTGAGGAGGGCGTTGCCGAGCGCCGCCGCGAACACGATGAGCGAGATGAGCCGCGTGCGCTCCAGCGCGTACAGCGCGTTGACGGCGATGAACCACAGCCCATACGCTAGAAACCCAAGCGAGATCGGGAGCACCAGCACGTCCGCTCCCAGGTAGGACGCATCGCTGGAGAGCCACCGCGTGGCGTCGTAGGTGACGAGCGAGAGGCCGAGCGCGGCGAAGCCGGTGACGGCGCTGTAATGCCGGAACACCCGTTGGTGGAGCCGCCCCCGCCCGGACACACCGCCCTCCGTGAGCGACTTCAGCCCGATCACCAGAAACGCCATCTGGAAGCTCTGGACGAAGAGCATGTTGAGCGCACCGCCCAGCCGCGAGGCCCAGCCGTAGACAGCGACGGCCTCCGCATCCGTCAGCCACTGCATGAGGTAGCGGTCGCCCGCCGTGAGGAAGAGGGAGGCGAGGCTACCGAACACGATCGGCGTGCCGTAGCGGGCGAGGGGGCGGATCAGCCCGGCCCGCAGCCGGATCGGCTCGGTGACGAGCAGACCGACCGTAAGGACGAGCGTACTCGCCCCGGCGGAATAGACGTAGGCCGTGAGCACGCCCGCAAGGCCTGCCTCTTGCAGAGCCAGAAAGTAATACACCCCGCCGACGAGCACGGTCCACTCGAACGCCACGCTCGCGGCATACCATCCGGCCCGCTCCCGCGCGCGCAGCACCATGAGCGGAACGTTCGCCACCCCCTTGAACGCGATGTAGACGCCGAGCAATCGGATCAACTCCGCTCGCCCTGCATCGCCCACCAGCAACCGCGCCATTGACGCGTCGAGCCCCCAGAAAAGCACGACGACGAGGACCGAGAGGGCAGCGGACGCTAGCAGCGCCGTGAGCGGAAGCGCGGCGTGATCCTCCTCGTACGCCGGGTCGGTGAGGAATTTAAGGAGGCCGGCTCCGATCCCCGGTCCGGCCAGCAGCGCCCCGATCTGCGCCGTCACTTCGAGCACGACGAGGTGGCCGTAGTCAGCCTGAGGCAGGAGGGCGACGTTGAGGAACAGCGGTGCCAGAAGCAGCCCCGCCAGCTTGATCGCCACGTTGCTGAGCGCGTAGAGCCCGCTCTGCCGGAGGAGCGCTGCGACCTCTCGCTTCATCCCTGTAGTCCTTTCCCGACGAGACCATCGGCCGTCTCCACCACGGCCTTCTCTGGGACCATCACGAACCGGACTTCCTGGCAGGGGAACCTGTAGCACCACCGCTCCTCGTAGGCCTCTTGGAGGTACGACGTAGCGTTGAATACCCGCCGCGCCACCTGCCCGATGAGGTTACGCACCGTGAACGGCGACTTGAAGACGAGCTCTCGCTCAATGACCCGGAAGCGGAAATCGGTGTAGAAAGCAGGCACTTTCCGACGGAGCTGGGCCTCCGGCCGGGCGAAATAGTCGAAGGTGTAGAGCCCAAACGTCCGGCTGTGGGTGTAGTCCGAATAGAAGTACGGGTTCGAGAAGTGGGGCACGACGGCGACGTGACGGCCACTCGGTTTGAGCACGCGGTGTACGTCGCGCATCAATTCCTCGAAGCGCTCGACGTGTTCGAGGAAATGCCGCGAGCGGATCTCGTCCACCGAATCGGAGGGGAGGAAGGAGAGCCCCTCTTCGAGGTCGCACACGTAGTCCACCCCGTCGAGCGGGAGCACATCGATCCCGATGGCGCCGGGGCTCTTGTTCGGTCCGCAGCCGAGCTCGACGACGACGGGCGTCGTCGTCAGGACCCGGTGGCGGAGCTCGTCGGCGGTCATGGGAAAGCGGGGATAGCGGAGGTTCAGGGCGACGCGCGGGCGACGCGGGCGATCACGGCCCGGAGGGAATCGAAGCAAACGTGGCGGCTGTAGCGCTCGACGGCGAGGGCTCGGCCGGTGGCCCCCATCGCCTGCCGCAGCGCCGGGTCGTCGTGGAGGCGGAGTAAGGCCTCTGCCCACGCCGCAGCGTCGTCGGCGAGGAACCCGGTCTCGCCCTCGCGGACGATCTCGCGGTTGATGCCGACGGGGGAAGCTACGACCGGCAACCCCGCTGCCATGTAGAGCAGCAGCTTGTACCCCCCCTTCCCCGCCGCCCACGGCGTCGCCGGCAGCGGCATCACCCCGACGTCCATCCGGGCCAGGTGCTCCGGCTCGCGCTCGTACGACCACGGCTCGGCTTCGACGGACAGCCCGGGCGCGGCCACCACCTCGGATCCGGCACCGACCACGAGGAGACGAAGCGGGCGCTGTGCCGCTACCTCAGCGAGGGCGGGGGTGATCTCTCGCAGATACGGAGCCGTCCACGGCGAGCCAATCCACCCGACGACGAGGGGCTCGCCTGCCTCTCGCTGGGACTCCGGCGGCTGGATCCGGTCCACGTCTACGGGCGTGGGGACGACGACCGGCTCCTCGCCGTGAGCCCGGCAGAACGCGGCGAGCTCCGGCGAACTCACGGTCACTTCGCACGCCGCCTCCACCATCGCCGCCGTCCGGTCCGGTGCGTCAAGGTAGAGCGCGTCGTCGACGTCGTAGACGAGCGGGATACCACGGCGACGGAGCAGGGCGAGCGTCCACCGGGGCAGGAATGCCCGCTGCACGTAGACGAGGTCCCACCGCCCGAGGCCCAGCAGGGCCGCCCGCTGTACCCACCGCGCCCGTTTTTCGAGCGCGAACGCGATCCGCCCGCGCGCACCCTCTCCCCGCTCGGGCACGCGCGGGAGCCAGCGCACCTCGTAGCCGGCTTCCTCCAGCAGCGGCTGGTACTGGACAGCGCGGATCCGCGAACTGGCGTGGTCCCATCCGCCGTCCGTGAGCATCAGGATTCGGGGAGCCGAACGCATCATGCCGTCTGCTCGGTCAAGCGTCGGAGCGCCGCCATCAAGTCCGTCCGTCGCTGCTCCCGGTCATAGCCGACGGCGATCCGCGTGCGCGCTTCGGTGCGGTGAGCCTCGGCCCCCGCGAGGGCTCGGCTGATGGCCTCAGCGATCCGGTCGAGCGTCGGCGCTTCGACGACCTCGCCCACAGAGTTGGCCACCTCCGGCATCGCTCCGACGGCACTCACGACGGGGACGCAACCGCACAGCATCGCCTCGCAGAGCACGCTCGGCAGCCCTTCGGAGCGCGAGAGCTGGGCGTAGACGCTGGCGGCTCCGTAGACCTCAGCGAGTGCCGCGCGGTGGCGCGGAGGGACGAGATACACGTTCGTCGGAGGATGGTAAAGACGTTCCACCTCGGAACGGAACGCGTCCGCCACACCCACAACGGTGAAGGTCACGTCGGGCAGACGCCGCGCCGCCGCGATGAGCAGGTCGATCCCTTTGATCCGGAGCGTCCGCTCGTTGTCAAGGAAGGCGACGGTGCAGACCGTCTGTCCCCGCTCGGCGGGTCCCATCGGCCACGCGTCCGGGTCGTACCCGGTGGGCACGACGGTATACGGCGTGGCGAGGCCCGGCACGTGCGCTCGCACGCCCTGTCGCCGTACTTCAGGCCACGTCGCGTACCGATTCTCCGACTCGATCAACGACGCCGAGACCGGCAACAGCAAGTCGGCGTGGCGGAGGGCGAACCGCGCGAGCGGCGCTCGCCACCGGCTGTCGAACACGCCGTAGTTCAGTTCGGGAAGCCAGTTGCAGTCGAACCCGCCCAGTAAGAGCGTCACGGGCGTGCCGAGCCGACGGCCCATCCAGACGGGCAGCGCGGCGTGGTAGTCCGCGAACCACGAGAGGATGACGTCGGCCGCCGGTGCCTCGCGTTGCAACCACGCCCACTGCGCCTGGGCAAGCCGGGCGATGGCGAGCGCCCGCCCAACCCCTCCCTCCGCCTCCGGTGCTTCGAACGGGAAGCAGCGCACGTCGTAGTGCTCACCGAGCAGGGCGATGTCGTCCCGTACGAACGAGGTGGCGTGGAGGTAGGTGAGCAGGAGACGCCGCATCACATCGACGGGCTACGGCCGGCTTCTGATACCTCGGCGACGAGCGCCGCGAGCGCTCCGGCTTCGGCCCGTCGGGAATAGGGAGCGATGGCTTCCGGCGGGGCTCCTGTGGGCAGCGCTCCCCGATCCCATGCCTCGTACAGCGTGCGGATGTGCTCGGCGACACCGTCCGCGTCGTCCCGGTCGAGCATCCGGCCGGCATCGGTCCCGCGCAGGAGGTCGGCGGCATCGCCTTCCACCGGGCCGAGGGCGAGGACCGGGCGGCCCGTGGCGAGGTACTCGTAGACCTTCCCCGTCAGATTCCCGCGCTCGTGCCGGTACGACTCGACGCTGAGCAGCAGGACCGTCGCCCGCTGCATCTCGCGGACGGCTTCGTCGTGTGGGACGTACGGGACGTGCTCGGTGATCGCGCCGAGCCCGTGGGAGTCCAACCTCGCCAGCACGTCGTCCCCGATCCGGCCGACGAGGCGGAGGCGGAGGCGCTCGATCTCGCCCCGTTCCCGCAGCGCGGCGAGCGCACGCCATAAGACCTCCGGGCTGCGCGAGCCGTAGAGGCTCCCCACGTACACGAGCGTAAACCGATCCAGCGGCGGCACGTCGGCCGGCCCGAGGTCTTCCGGGTCGAACCCATTGTGGATCACGGCGAAGTCGGCCGGGGCGCGGTCCACCTTGCCGAGCAAGAGGTCTCGCCACCCCGGACTGACGGTGACGACGCGAGTCGCTCGCGCCAGCACGCTCCGCTCCAGCCACCGATCCAGGACGTGGGCAGCACTCGTGCGGGGCAGTTCGTCGTAGTAGTTGATGTCGGTCCATGGGTCGCGGAAGTCGGCGATCCACGGAGTCCCAGTGCGCGCGTGGAGCGCCCACCCCGTGAGGTGAACCGAGTGCGGCGGCCCCGACGTCAGGACCGCATCGAACGGCTCGTCACGCAGAAGCTGGAGGCCTCGTTGGACGGCGAACGGCACCCATCCGACGCGGGCGTCCGGGACGAACACGTTGGCACGCACCCACCGGGCGAGGCGCTCGGCGGGGCTCGCCTCTGCTCCGAGGTGGCCGCTCGTCTCGGCGACGGCCTGCTGACGCGAGCGGCCCGTCAGCCGCGCGTACGCGCCGAAGGGGTCGAGCGAGCGCGTGCGGTGGACGGCGACGTCGGCGGGCACGTCCCGCACGAGCGTCTCGTCGCGCTTCGGGTACGCCCCGGCTTCGACCGTCAGCACGACGGGCTCCACGTCAAAGTCGCGGAGGTACTTCACCCACTTCAGCACACGCTGCACGCCCGCCCCGCCGGACGGGGGGAAGTAGTACGCGATGACGAGCAGACGCCTCATGCGTGCTCGCCGCGTCGGAGCCACAGCAGCCCGGCGAACAGGAGTGCCCCGAGGTAGACGAGGGCCGTCGCGAGCGTCGAGATCCGGATGCCGAGCGCGTGGCGCGGGGGGTCGAACCGCATCGTGAGGATGTGGCTGCCGGCCGGGATGGGGACGGCGCGGAGCAGGTAGTCGGCGCGGAGAATCGGGACGGGCTCGGAGCCGATGCTGGCGTGCCAGCCGGCGGGGTAATAGATCTCGTCGACCACGAGCAGCCGAGGCCGGTCCGTCTCGACCTGCCAGACGATCTCGCGCGGCCCGAAGCGGGCGAGCGCCACCGTCGCCGTGCTCGTCGAGTCGATGGGGGCTGCTTCGACGGGCGATGGCTCCGAGAGGAGGGCCGTCGTGCGGAGGTCGAAGGCCGGGTTGCGCAGCCGCTCGAACGCGGCCTCCTGCCCCTCCACCACTTCGGTCGCGCCGACGAAGAAGGCACGCGGCAACGCGTTCGGATTTTCGAGCACCACCATCCCCGTCTGCGGGTCCTCGAACACCTGCGTCAGGCCGGGTATCGGGCCGCGCGAGATCACGTAGCGGGTGCTGAGCAGGTCCAGCCCGTTCGGGTTCAGGGTGCCGTCGGGGTTCGTGAGGAGGTGATCGACGTAGTCCTGGAAGAGGGCGAGCTTGGCCCCGTGGTAGCCGCCGACGGACTCGTAGAAATAGGGTGTCCGTCCGTCGTTGAAGGCGTTGAGCGCGAGCGGGAGGGTGCGGAAATGTCCCGGCCCGCCGGCCACCTCCACGCGGGCCTCGATAAAGCGGTCGAAGCCGTACTGCGGGATCTGCGCCTCGATCTCGCTGCGGTCGCGGAGAGCGGGATCCTCGGCGTTGAAGTAGCGCCGGTCCACCCCCCACAGGTCTACGGTCACGAGCAGCAGCAGACCAACCTGGAGCGCCCACGACGGGATCTTGCCGAGGCGCTGGAGCACGAGGAGCGCGCCCGCCGCGAGCAGGAAGAGGAGCGCGCGCACGGCGTCGCCGGTGAAGCGGTCCACCCGCTCGGCCTTCACCTCGGCGAGAGCCTGCGTGGCATACTGGGCCACGCGCGGGTCGCCGGCCGGCACGCCCGCCTGCGAGGCCACGGCCTGCTGGATCTGTGCCAGTTCGCTCGGCTTCTCGAACGAGAACAGCGCGCCGTGCCCGACGAGCAGGATCAGCAAGAGCGCCCCCGTCACGCCGAGGGCGACGTAGACCGCACGCGTTTTCGCGGCCACACCCTCCGGTGTCGGCTCACGCCGGGCGACGTAGTAGACCCCGAACCCGGCCAGCACGGCGAGGGCGAGGGCCACGGCCACCAGCCACGTCTCGGGCACCCGGAAGGCGTCGAAGAGCGGGAAGAACGCGAACATCAGCCGGTTCAGCACGGCGAAGTGCTCGCCGAGGGCGAACAGCGTCATCAGCCCGGCTGCGATCCCGAGGCCCCACACCAACCGACGCCGCACGCCGTAGAGCGCCAGCCCGGCCAGCACGAGCACGATCACGCCGACGTAGTGCGGCCCCGCCGTGCCTGGCTTCGCCCCCCAGTAGACCTGACTGGAGCCGCCGCCGTAGGCGTCCGGAATCAGCAGGGTGACGAGTTCGCCCCACCCCTGGCTCCACCGCATCGCGTACTCCCACCCGAGACCGCCTCCCTCCCCCGCCGCTCGGATCGTGAACGCTTTGTACTCGGCCTGGATGAGGTAGGGCTGGGCCACCATCAGGAGCGCGAGTATGCTGCCGAGGGCGAGCGCCCCAGTCGAGATGGCAAAGGCACGGCCTTGCTTTTCGCGGAGGGCCTGGACGCCCTCCACGATCCACGCGATCCCGATCATGAAGGCGACGTAGTACGTGATCTGCACGTGCCCCGCCCGCAGGTTCACGGCGAGTGCGATAGCGAAGAGCAGGCCGCCGAGGAGGGTCCGCTGCCACGTCGCGTCCGGCGGCCTCCGCATGACGTAGGCGTAGGCCAGGAGCAGCCACGGCGCAAACGAGAGCGCGATGAACTTCGAGTTGTGCCCGGCCAGCAGGATCAGCGGGATGTACGTCGTCAGCCCGAAGGCAACGGCTCCGAGCGTCGCGGCGAGGGTGTCACGGATGAGGTAGACCACCAGGAAGTACGTCCCGACGAGCAGCGAGAAGAAGTACGCCGCCGGCCACAGGCCGAGCCCCCGCAGCCAGCCCAGCACGGAGTCGAGCTGAGGCACCGCCGCCGGGTAGTCGATCATGTAGCCGGGCATACCACCGAAGGCGTTGGGTGCCCACAGCGCCTCCCGCCCCGTCCGCTGCTCGAACTCGATCATCGACTGCGCCATCCCCCGCCACTGCACCGTGTCCCCGCCGACGAGCGTCTTGCCCCCGAACGTGACCGACGCGAAGAACCCGAGCGTGACCGCGAGCAGGGCCACGAGGCAGATCAGGTGCTGCACGCACGGCGAGAGCCGGTCCCACCCCGCGCGTTGCACCACCGCCGGCCGCACCTTCCCGGCCCGTGCCTTCAACCGACTCTGAGGGTTCGTCTGCTCCTCCGGTTCGTGTTCGGGCTTGATAGAGACGGAGGGTATCGTGCGGCGTCGCTTCTTAGCCATGCGTCGATGAGTGCCTGATGCCTGTCATTGCGTGAGCCTGCTCGCCGTCAGGGCGGTAGGGACGAAGTAGTTATTCGGGGGCTCCTCTCCCTTCCAAAAAAAAGGAGCGAGCAGCACGCAGCGCCTGCTCGTCATCGCTTTCGGAACGCGGAGACGGGCCGTTGCCGAGCCCTGGGAGGACCGTGGTCGAGCGCGGCGGGCACGAGCAAACCGGACGGTCAGAGCGCAGCGTGCGCGGTGGCGGAAGATACGCCGTGGGCGCGATCTAGCTCGGCCTGCATCACGGTCCGTACCTCGTCCATCAGCGCCGACACGTCGCTGCGGGTCTTCCCCGCCATCGAGATCGGCTCGCTGACGACCATCCGGACGGTCCCCACACGCCCGACGGCCCGCCGCTCGTCGATCAACCGGTAGTTGTCGATGACGGTGACGGGCACGAGCGGGACGCCGGCCTCGACGGCGAGGACGAACGCGCCGCGCGAGAACGGCAGCATCTCTTTGGAAAAGGACCGCCCCCCTTCGCAAAAGATGAGCACGGACGTCCCGTCCCGGATGCGCCCGGCGGCCTCGCGGATGCTCTGCACCGCCCGGCGCGGATCGCTCCGGTCCACGAACAGGCACGCCGTGCGCTTGAGCACGCTGCCGAGGAAGGGCACCCGTCGCAGCTCCGCCTTCGCCATAAACCCAAACGGATACGGGATGCCGGCGAGGAGGGTGACGATGTCGAGCTCGTTCTGATGGTTGACGACGAACACGACCGGCTGCGCTGCATCGAGCTGTGCCCGAACGTTGGACTCTACCTTCACCCCGGCCCCCATCAGGATCAGCCGCGCCCACAGCGTGGCCCACCGTTTGAACGTCTGCACCGACGGTCGGAACGCGTTGTGAAGGAGCACCGCCGTCGTGCAGGGCACCGTGACGACGGCGGCGAAGAAGACCGACCACACGAAGTGCCACCTCGTCCAAAACGACACGCGCGGCAGGCCATGCTCAACCGGAGCGTCGAGAGTGTCGGCAGGAGACGGAACCATCGGGTTGGGCAGGGTCGAAATAGTTCACGGGGTAGGCAAACAAGATAGGCCGAATGCCTCGCGTGCGGTGGCGCACCGATGGCGGGGCGTTTGAGTCATTCCCTCTCCCGCACTGCTGCCCGCACCATGCGGATCACCGCCGTCGCGTCGCGCAGCCCGTCTTGGGGAGATTCGGCATCGCGCAGATCGAGGCACAGCGGCCCTTCGAAGCCGCGAGCGTGGAGGCCGCGCAGCACGGCCGGCCAATCCACCGCCCCTTCGCCGAGCGGCTCGGGGTGCCAGCCATCTCGTCCCGGCCGGCCGTCTCTCACCATCACGATTTCCACCCGGTCTTCCAACGCGTTGAGGCCGGCCTCGGCGTCTTCCCTAGCCTCTAGCGCGTCCGCCGGGCTCCAGCACGCGCGTACCGCCGGGTGGTCCGTTGCCGCCAGAAGGTCCGCCAGGGCGCGACCCGTGGGACGTCCCCCCACCTCGTTGCGAACCGCTACGACGCACCCGCGCCGCGCCGCCCGCTCCCCCGCCCGGCGCAGGGCGTCTACGGCAGCGCTCTGTACCTCTTCTCCGGGCAGCGCACCGACGAGCACACGCGGGCATTTGATCCGCGCGCAAAAGGCCAACACCTCGTCCAGCAGCACGAGGTCGTTCATCTACGCGCCGCGCCGCTCGGCCGGCTGCTCGAACAGCCCCGGATCGACGGCGACGGCGGGCAGGTCGTGCTCGCTCAGCCGTCGTTTCAGCCGGGCCTCGTTGACGTGAGGCACGCGGTCTGCTTCCCCTCCGACCGTCCGCAGCACGATGCCTTCGAGCCCCCACAGCAGCGTGTAGTGCAGCGCCCGGTCAAGGTCAAGGGTGACGGTATCGGGGAGCCAGACGGGCAGCATGGTGGCATTGAGATGATTCAGCGATTCACTGATTGACTGATCGCGTGCTGCCTGTCCACCCGACCAGCCCTCACTCTATCGGCAAATCGATGGCGAGTGAATCGGCGGCGAGCGAGTCAGCGATGAACGGGCCGACAGCGGCAGCGCGGATTCGGGCGAAGAGCGCTTCGGCGAGCCTTTCGGTGCGGGCGAGGGTCCGAGCTCTTTCCGATGCAGGCCTCAACCCCTCGCTGGTCACCTCGTGGTCCGCCGGAGTCACCACCTCGAACGCGATCCCTCGCTTCTCTAAAAGTCGCCCACTTTCAGCAGCGGCAGCGGTGTCTGCCGTCACCAGCAGCACGCGCCGGATGTTCTGCAGCGCCCACGTCGGATTCGCGAGGTAGTCACGGAGACCGAGCGCACCGGTGCGCGGTGGAGCCCAGAGCGCGAAGAGCACCGTCCGCTCCGGTACCTGTGTGTCGAGCGCTTGTTGGGCCAGTACCCGCGCTACCTCCAACGCCGCCGCGGCCCCCGCGCTGTCGAGGTCAGCCGCAACCAGTACCAGCTCGTCGTAATGGCTCGGATTCCGCCCGGTGACGTAGCCGAGCACGTGCGCTCGGGCCGGATTCACCGCCGTCGCCCGGGCGGCAAGCAGGCCCGATGCCCCCATCGCCACGAGAAACGAGGGGTCTCGGGCCGGCATCAGCCCGGCGGCCTCCATCTGCCGTGCGGCGTAGAGCGTTCGCCTCACCGCCTGCACGGAGTCCACACGCGCGGTGGGCTCGGCGAGCTGCCGGAGGTGCTCACGAAGCGCGCCCTCCGACCATAACGGCTCGTCCTCCACGACGGCCTCGCTCCTTCCGCACCCTGCTAGGGGCAGGGCAAGCCATAGAATGAGGAGAAAGCGGGCAGGGCGGACCATGAGGGCAGAGGATACAGAAAGGGCCGCCCGGAGTGGATCGCGAGGATCCTCCGGGCGGCCCAAACTACAGCGGGCGAGTCAGCTTAGAAGCCGAGCGATGCCGTGACGGTGAAACCCTTCTGGGTCACGAGATCGGCCGCACCGCCGATGGAGTAGCCGTAGTCGGCGTACTCGCTGAGGAAGGCTCCCTTGACCGAGATCGAGACCGGGAACGAGGGTGGGGAGAGCCGGAGGTAGGGCGCGATCGAGCCCTGGTGCCCGCCGCCGGTCGGGGTGCCGAGGCGGTTGATAGCGAGGTTCGTGCGCATGAGAGCCGCCGCGCCGATCTCAATCCACGAGATCTTGAGGCCGGCCCCAGCGTTGAAGACGACGATTTCGTCGTCTTCGAGCGAGCCGACGGTCGCGCTGCCGAAGTCACGGTTGAAGTAATCGATGCCCGCGAAGATGCGGAAGCGCTCGGAGGGGTAATCGAAGTCTGCGCCGACGAACCAAGCGTCCGCCTGGTCGGAGTTCGTCGTCTCACCGCTGGCGGCGAGGGTGAGGGGGTCCCCGTCGGGGCCGAGGTCGAAGAGATACCCGCCGTGGATGCCAAGCGTGCGGCCACGGATGAGGCCGTACACCTTCGCGTTCTGGAGCTTAAAGCCGCTCGCGAGGTCGCCCCCAGCGGGATTAGCGCCGCCGAGCTTGTTATCGGCCGCGATGAGCTGCCCGCCTGCACCGACAGAGAAGTTCGTGAAGTTGATCACGTTGATCTGCGCGCCGACGAAAGCCCGCTGGGCCGTCACCTCGTTGATATCAAACTTGTTGCCGGAGGGGTCGTAGGCCTTGTCGTCCTTGGCCCAGCCATAGCCGAACCAGAGTTTGATCGGAATCCGCTCGGTCCGGCCGAGTTGATAGGTATCGTTGACGGGGTCGTCATCACTTGTGACGGCGTCGTTAGCGGGGACGATGATGGACTCGATAGGCTGCTGAGCCTTAGCTTGCGCCTTGTCTTTGTCCTTGTCGCCGTCGGGGCCGCCCGTGAGCAGGGAGCCTGCGAGCAGGGCCGCGAGTGCCAATTGGAGCATGGGGTGTCCTCCGTTGTGATAGGTAGAAACGAGAGAGTCGAGAGGGGAGAGCTAGAAAAGGGGATGCGAGGAGGTGAGCCCCGCGATTCCGCCTCACATAGCCGTTTCAGGTGGCCTGTGTTCCTGCTGGCACCGGAAAAGTACGCTGTAGCCCTCTTAGTTTCCAATCAACATACCCTTCCGTTAACAAATTCCCCTGGCCTTCTGGAAACTTTCCCTACTCTTCGCGAGCCTTGCTGCGTACACGGGCGAGAGCACGAACGCTCGCGAAGAGCCGCAAAGGCAGGTCCTACCGCTCACCGGCCCCGTCCGGCGCTTCCGACCTCGCGCCGTACACTGCGCGAGGAGATCCCCCTTCTGCTGCGTATGGCTCGCCCTCCCGAGACGCTGCACGCTGTCCACCTCGGCCTCCCCATGTCTGACGACTCTCCCTCCCCACCCCTACGGGCCGACCGCTCGCTCGTTGACCCGGCGGCCCAAGCCCTGCTGGACCGCGAGCGCACGTTGCTCGGCGGCCTCCACGACGCCCTCGACCGCGCCGGAGCCGATGCTGACACCCTCCGACGCCTCGACGACCTCGCGGCCAACCTCGACGAGTGGTTCCTCGTGGTCGTCGTCGGCGAGTTCAACGCGGGGAAGTCGAGCGTGCTCAACGCCCTCTTCGGCGAGGTGTTGATGGAGGAAGGGCCGGTGCCGACGACGGACAAGATCACGATCCTCCGCCACGGCAGCGCCGCGCAGCACCACCGCCGGGGAGACTTCATCACCGAGCGGCAGCACCCAGCCGAGCTGCTCCGCGGGCTGACGCTCGTCGATACGCCCGGCACCAACTCCATCGTCCGCGAGCACCAGGCCATCACCGAGGACTTCATCCCACGTGCCGACCTCGTCCTGTTCGTGACCTCGTACGACCGGCCGCTCTCGGAGTCCGAGCGCCAGTTCCTCCACTTCATCCGCGACGCGTGGGGCCGCCAGCTCGTCGTGGTCCTCAACAAGGCCGACCTCGCCCGTCGTCCGGCCGACCTCGACCAGGTCACGGAGCATATCCGGTCCGGCTTTCAGCGGCTGATGGGGTTCGAGCCGCGCGTCTTTCCCGTCGCCGCGCAACAGGCGTTCGCGGCGAAGACCGAAGGGGACACCGACGCGTGGCGCGCCAGCGGGTTCGCCGCTCTCGAATCGTTCCTCACGGAGACGCTCACCGGCGACGAGCGCCTCGCCCTCAAGCTGACGGCACCGCTCGATGCCGCAGCGCGCCTGCTGGACCGGCTCGCCGAGCGGCTCGGCGAGCGGCGCGCCGTGCTCGACACCGACGCGGCCGGCCTCGATGCGCTCCGCACGCAGATCGCCGAGGAGGGCGAGGCGCTTCGGGCCGGCCCTGCCCGCTACCTCAGCGAGGTGGACAACCTGCTGCTGGAGATGGAACGGCGCGGCGTCCAGTTCCTCGACGACACGATCCGCGTCGCCCGGCTCCCCCTCCTCCGCGACCGCGACAAGTTCAAAGAGGAGTTCACCCGGCAGGTGATCCGCGACGCCGAGCGGTCCATTGAGGAGCAGATGAGCGCAGCCGTCGACGGGCTGCTGCGGCAGGTGCTCACGCTCTGGAACCGGGCCTACACCCACGTCGCAGAACAGGCCCGGAAGGTGTCGCCCGAGTCCGCTTCCGGCGGGCAGCGGGCGTTCCTCTACAACCGGGAAGAGGTGTTCCAGGACGTGATGCGGGAGGCCCGCCGGACCGTGGACGCCTACGACCTCAACGAGGAGGCCCGGCGGCTTCTCGAGAACGCCCGCAGCATCGCCACCCTCTTCGCCGGGACGCAGGCCGCCGCCGTCGGGCTCGGCGCGGTGGCGGCCGTCGTGATCGCTGCGACGGCGTTCGACGTGACGGGCGGCATCGTGGCGGCCGGGGTGATCTCCGTGTTCGGGTTCGTGCTCCTGCCCCGCCAGCGCCGCCGCGCCATCAAGGAGTTCGCCGAGCGCGTCGACGCGCTGCGCACCGACATGAAGGCCGCTCTCGAAACCCAGTTCACCGCTGAAGCCGACGAGGCCTTGGCCGAGGTCCGGACACTCATCCAGCCCCTTGCGGACCTCGTCGAGAACGAGCGCACCACGCTCTCGGCGCTCGAAACCCAGCGCGACACCCTCCGCGCCGACGCCGAGGCCCTCCGCGCCGACGTGCGCGCCCGCTACGGCGATGCGGATCTAGGGCAGTAGATACAGAAAGGGGAGAGACGCCCGCCAAACGTCTCTCCCCCGAGAGCGCTGTGCCTTACGGGGCACGGCGCTATGGGCTCTATGTCGTGGTCCGTCAGTCCACGTCGTCCGGGTCGATCAGGCTAAGGTCCGCGCCGGCACCCGGCTTAAACCGCTCCAGGCGGCGCTGCACGTCCTGCCGCTCGCGCTCGTAGAGGTTCGTCGGGAACGGCTGGCCGGAGCGGGTGCGCAGCGTCTCCACGACGCGGGCCTGCAGCGCGATGAGCAGCTCCTTCTGCACGACGGTCTTCGTCTGGTACGAGAAGAGGTACTTGATGAGCGGGATGCTCCTCAGGATCGGCACGCCCTTGCGGAAGACGGCCTCCTCGGTCGAGAACAGCCCGCCGATGACGGTCTGCTCCCCGTCGAGCAGGAGCACCTGCGTGTCGGTCTTATTCTTGTCGATGGTGACGCCCGCCTGCGACACGCGGCCGGAGCTCTTCTCGACGTTCACGTTGAGGTGGATGAACTCCACCGGGAGGGCGTCCGGGTCGCCACGGACATCGGACGCGTCCGAGATCAGCGTCGGTACGACTTCGATGATGACGCCGGTGGGGATGTACTGCGTGATGGTGTTGCCAGCGAAGTCCTGCAGCGTGATCGGAATGTCCGAGCCGCTCTGGATCCGGCCCTTCTCGCCGCTCTGGACCGCCACGCTCGGGCTGGCCACCGTCTCGCCGACATCGATGGACTCGAAGTAGCGGAAGAGCGAGACGATCTCCGAGAAGTCCACCCGGTCCGGCCCGTCAAGGAAGGAGGAGAACGAGTCGAAGAACGAGTCGGTCTTGAGGAAGAACTGCAGGCCCTGGGTTTGGCCGCTAGCACCACCACCGGCCCCCCCCCACTGCCACTGCCGCCTTCCTCCCCGAAGATCGACGCCCAGTTGGTCCCGACCTCCCGGAGGCGCGTCACATTGAGCTCGAAGATGTAGGCGTCGATGCGGATCTCGCGGGAGAGCGCCGAGGCCGGGGGCAGAGCCCCGGCGCCGGCTGCCAGCGTCGTCAGCCCGTTCGTCCCGAGGAGCTGCGTGGGGTCCTCCTCCGGCAGCGGCTCGACGATGAAGTAGTTGTCCGTCTCGCGGAACCCGAGCCTGTTCCGGTCCAGCACGAGCTCGAAGGCGTCGATGAAGTGCATGCCCGAGAGGCTGACGCCGATGGGGGTCGCGCGCCCTTCGGGGTCGATGACCTGCTTACCCGTCACGCGCTGGAAGATCGGGTTGAGGAGCGTGACGAACTCGCTCATGGACGTGCCCGGCAGGAACGAGACCACCTGGTCCGGGGGGATATACGTCCGGAGCTGGCGCTGGCTTGGGACCGGGTCGACGCGCTGGGCGTGGGCGGGCGGGGTGGCCCACACACAGGCCAGGGCCAGGAGCAAAGTGAGCGTACGGATCTTCATGGGGTCGGTGGGCTAGGAGGACAACGAGGTCGTGGTGGGGGCTAGCTGTGCGGCTCAGGGACGGTCCTGCTGGCCTGACGGTGCCGGGGCCTGAGGGGCTTGGGGCGGCCGGGCCAGTGACTGCTGGTCCTGAGGCAAACGGGTCGGGAGGGTCGAGGGCTGGGCTTGCCGAGCCGGCGTGGGCTGCGGGCGGGCGGCTGCGGCCTGCTCGGCACCGGCCTCGCGGGCGGCGCGCTTGGCCTCCGGCGTCCCTGGAGCAGGAGGAGCTGGGAACGGCGACGGTCCGTTCAACTGCGCCAGCCGGACCCCCCCGAGGGCCTGTCGGTAGCGCTCGCCAGTGGCGAGGTTCACCTCGACGCGCTCGCGGATGCCGCCCTTGTTCAGCTCGGCAACGACCACGGCCTCGTTCTGATCGACCTGGGAGATCCGGCCGAGGTAGACGCGGTCACCGACGCGGACGGGCCGCGCGCCGAGCTCGTCCCGGAAGACGGCCATCTGGCCGATCACCGAAACGAGGGAGTCGCTCTCCACATCGACGAGGTTGTCCGTGTTGGGGGGCAGCGCGTCCAGCACGAGGGGGTAAAACGGGTTAGAGGCGGTAGTCTGAGCCGGGAGCACGTAGTCCGGTACCGTGATGATGGAGTCCGGCGCGGTCATGCCTTCGGCCCCAGCGAAGTAGGCGTTCACGCTCATCGAGAAGCGGACGATGTCTTCGCGCCGGTCTACGCCCGTCTCGGGGTTCGGCTCGTTCACCGTGATCGCTTCCACGTCGAGGTTCTGGACCCGGTAGAGGCCCCGTCCGTTCTCGACGTTCCAGATGAAGCGGTAGAGGCTGCTGAAGTACCCCTCCCCCTGTATGCTGTACGAGAGGGTGCTGAAGTCAGCGCCGCGCGAGAGCCCGCCCATCGATACGTTGAACGTCTTGAATCCGGTGCTAGAGAGGGCGTTGAGGTAGTTCACGACGGCCGGCGAGGTGAGGTGCTCGGGCAGCACTTTGTAGCGCGAGTTCCAGCGCCGGAGGGCGTCCTCGGCGCGCTCGGCGGAGCCCGCTTTCTCGACGAGGAGCTCTTCGACCTCGGCCTGCCGGAGCCTCAGCGCGGTCTCCTCCTGCTCCAGGCGCTCTATCCGGGCCGGCTGCTTCTTCTGGGTCATGTAGGTCCCGAAACCCGTCGTGAGCACGAGCACGACGGAGAGGACGATGGTGTTGAGCGTATCGTTAGACATGATGCAAGGCGCGTGAGTGGGCGCAGGCGGTGAGGTCCCGTAGGCTAGAGGCCGGAGGCGGGCTCGAAGTCTGTGAGCGGGTCCTGCTCGGACGGAAGGGGGCCCTGGACGGCCCCGGACGCGTCGGCGTGCTCGCGGAGGTAGCGGGCCACTTGCGGCAGCTCGTCCTTGACGGGCACCGCCATCACGTAGGTGTAGACGGGGTAGTCCCGGATCTTCTCGAAGGTGACCTGCTCAATGGTGGCGTCCATCCGCTCGGCGAACTGGACTACCTGGCCTCGCGTCATCGCGGAGCCGGTCAGTTGCAGGCCGCTGCCTGACGGAGCGGGGCTCCAGGCCCCGACCCACGCGCCTCCCGTCGAGGCCGTGGCCCGAGCGGTGTGAGCGAGGCTCCGGCTCCACCGGTCGCTACCGACGAGGAGGGAGTCGATGACGTTGAGCGTTTTGGTGATGCGGAGATAGGCGGTCTGGAGGCTATCGATCTGGGCCTGGAGGGCCGGACCGGAGAGGTTGACCTCATCGGGGTAGGCGTCCACCCTCGCCTGCGCCTCTTGGATGTCTCCCTGCTGGCTGAAGTAGACCCCCATGAAGAAGAGCACGGCGAAGAAGAGCAGCACGCCCGCGACGAGCGTGTGCCACGCAATCGCCAGGTCGATCTTGTGGCTCTTGCGGCGGAGCCGCTTCGGCAGCATGTTGATGTCGAAGAACGGGGAGTCCTTCTTGCGCTCCATGAGGACGTGGAGCGCGGCCCCGATGGCCGGGAGCATCTTGGCTGGCAGGCCGGCATCGGAGCCGAACGGTACCACGCCGGCTTGGACCAACCCCTCGCGGAGAGCGGCGACGTTGGCGTCCGGGTAAAACGCCCCGAATCCCTGCACGAGCTCGCGCTCGCGCTCGTCACTGAGCACCACGACGTGATGCACCGTCCCGACGCCCTGCACGTCCTGCTGCAGGAGGACGCGGCTGCAGATGGTATCCGGCCCGTCGAACGTCGTCACGCTCCGCATGTGCTCTGTGTGGTGGAGCATCCCGCCCTGGAGCAGGATGACGAGCGTGTCCTCGCTGCCCACCCGTACGATGGCTGTGTTTTCGTGCGCCTCCGCCGGGAACGCCCACCGGACCAGCCCGACCAGCACGGGCACCTCGGCGTCGATCGTGCGGAACGGCACCGAGCGCATCCCGGCCTGCTCGCGCAGGAGCTCGAGCGAAGGAGCCAGCGACTCTTCGGGCGTAGGCACGACCGCGAGGAAGCGTTGCAGACCTTCGCGCGGCGTCATCGGTAAGAAGGCCACCCGCTCCTTATCGAACGGATCGTCGTACTCGTCCCCCAACCGCTCCAGCAGTCGATCTCGTTTGAAGGTTGGGGCGGCATCGTCGGCGGACGACTCTTGCTTTGCCTTCTTGTCCTTGCGCATCACCAGCTCGACGTACTCGACGTCGGGCTGGCTGAGGCAGAAGGCAGCAGGCGTCTTCTCATGACCGGCGGTGCGGCACTCGTCGAGGATGTCCTTCAGCTCGAAGACGATGGGGCTCGCCGACTTCTTCGCCGACGCCGCCTGGAAGTCGCCCTCCGCTGGCTCGATGCCGGCGAGGTCGCTGAACTCGGAGTCGAGGAAGAGGTCGGCCGCGCCGAGGTCGGACGAGGCATCGCCGAACTGGATGGTGATGTCCCCGTCGCCGTCCGCCGAGTCGCCTTCCGGCGTCAGGGCGGCGAGGTCCGGCACTTCGCCGGCATAGGCACTCCGCTGGCGGCTGAACGGCCGCACCACGCCATAGTGGTCGCCGGACTCGCGAACGAGGATCCCGTGCACCGCGGAAGGCGTGACGTAGACGCCGAGCACCGGCCCGCTTGCGGTGCGACGGCGGGCGTTCTTCGAGGGCTTCTCTTTCGCGGGCCGCTCTGCCGAAGGCTTCGGCGCAGGTTCTGGGGCCAACTCATCGAAACCGTCGGCCCGGTCGTCGGTGAGGCCCGCGATGCCTAGTTCGGGCTCTTCAGAGCCGAACGACGACTGCATGGAGGAGGGTAGCTTGTTCATGGGCTCTGAGCGTGTGCGGGCGGGGCGCTACGGCATCGGGCGGGAAGCCGGCGGCGTTGCGTGGGATAGCGGCGGCTACTGGATCAGTTGCTGAAGACGTCGCTTGTTGTTCGCAAAGTTGATAGCAGTTTCGGACGTGATCTTCCTCTCCTTAAGCAGCCGGACGAGATCCTGTTCGAGCGTCACCATCCCGAGGCGGCCTCCTTCCCAGATCATCTGGTAGATCTCGCCCACGTTCTCGTTCTTGATGGCGGCGCGGACCGAGGGCGTCATCCACAGCACCTCCTTGCAGAGGACGCGTCCGCCGCCCACCTTGGGCAGCAGCTTCTGCGAGACCACGCAGCGGAGGGTGTCGGCGAGGCGGTTCCGCACGCGGTCCTGCTCGGCGTGGGGGTACTCCGCGATCATGCGGTCCAGGCTCTCCACCGCCGACGAGGTGTGGAGCGTCGAGAACACCTTGTGGCCCGAGTCGGCCGCTTCGATAGCGCTCGAGATCGTCTCGGGATCGCGCATCTCGCCCACGACGATGATATCGGGGTCCTGCCGGAGCGACTGCACAATGCCGTCTTTGAAGGAGCCCACGTCCTGCCCCACCTCGCGGTGGCGGACGATGCACTGCTTCGGGGTGTGCATGTACTCGATGGGCTTCGCGATGAGGACGATGTGGCCGTGGAAGCTCTCGTTGTTGGCGTCGATGATGGCGTCGAGCGTCGTGCTCTTGCCCGAGCCCGTGACGCCGGTGACGAGCGTGAGCCCGTCGCGGACGTGCTCGAACATCAGCCCCCGCTCGATGGCCGGGTGGAACCCGACGCTGTTGAGTGGCCGGAGCTCCTGCGCGATCGCACGCATACAGAGCCCGAGGTGCTGGTAGTCGAAGTACATCGTGGCCCGGAAGCGGAACATCCCCTTCGGCCCTTCGAGTTGGTACGAGAAGTCGATGGCCCCCTGGTCGAACAGCTCCTGCTGCTGGACCTCCCCCGCCATGTTGAGCAGGAGCACGTCGATCTCATCGCTGCTGGAGGTGCCGGTCTCGTCGTACGGCCTCTTGTCGCCGTCGACGCGGTACCAGACGCGGCCGCTCGTGGCGTGCCCGCCCAAGTCGAGGTCGGAGGCCCCGAGGGAGTTCATCTTCTTGATGAACTGCTCTAGGTAGTCGGCGAGCGTATCCCGCTGGCTGTCGGTGAAGCGGTTGACGTGCTCGGCGTAATAGCGCAGCCGGTCCTTACCGTGGAGGGACGCCGGCGCAGACCGCGCCAGCGAGCGGATGAAGTCCGGGACGACCGTCGCCCGCGCCGCTGCATTCGGGCGCGCTGCGGGGGGCATGGG
Organism: Rhodothermales bacterium; assembly: GCA_038232935.1. Taxonomy (GTDB): domain Bacteria; phylum Bacteroidota; class Rhodothermia; order Rhodothermales; family JANQRZ01; genus JBBSMX01. The sequence continues at coordinate 49,673 of JBBSMX010000009.1, forward strand.
ACGCGTGGCTGTGCCGGCTGGCCGGTCCGGTACCGCAGGTGCACCGTTGCGGGGCACGGCAATAGCCGAGGGCGAGACTGAGGGGGACGAAGGGTTCACGCGAGCGGCAGGATCTAAAGGGCGGATAGCTACGCTGCCCTTTGTCAAAACACGCGCCAAAGGCTCAGGCTCACCCTGAGACCCAATCTCCATCTCATTCTGGTCGGAACGCCGGGCAATTCATACCGCTGCCCGGCACGAACAGTAACGCGGCTCCACCCCAACGTACCCCCTTTACATCCGAAGCGCCTATACCGAAACTCTATACGTCCAACCCGACCCCCTGCTACCCCATGCAAGCGGGGACGACCGGATAGGCCGTCCCCGCTTGGGCGCTAGATGAGGCTGCGAGATGCAGCGTCGTCGCTAGTTGCCGCGGCAGACGACGTGGTCCTCGTGGTTGTTGAGGTGCGACTCCACGGCCGACTCGGCGATGCAGAGCACCTTCCCATTCTTCTGGTTCGGCAGCTTGTGCCAGACGGCCACCTTGTGGTCCTGGTGAGCGTGCTTGGGGCACTCACAGCTAGCAGGGGCTACCGTCGGCTCTACCGTCGGATCTACAGGAGGCTCAATCCCACCGCCTTCATCGGGAGGAGAGCAGAGGCTTAAGTCTGTCTCCTCGACCAGCTTGACCTCGACCACCTGGTCGCTGAAGTCGGGGCGGCTACCGTAGTCGCGGAGCGTGCGGTAGCCACGGCCGTCAGCGTCCGGCCAGCCGAGACCGTCATAGCCTTGGCTCTTGAGGGCCTGGAGGCTGGTCTGAGGGTCGCTGGAGCCGGGGTTGTCCCACGAGGTGATGTGCTGGTCTTCCCAGCCGATCCGCCAGCGCTGAATCGCGTCCGGCCCGCTATTGTCGACGCCTTCCGGGTGCATCTCGGTGAACGCCCACGGCGTCTCGCTCATGTCGCCGAGCTTGCCGACTTCTTCCGCGAGGGCGTAGTGGAGGTGATCGTACGGAGCCGGGTTGTTGACATCACCCGTGAACTGGGGGTAGCCCTCGACGGATGTGGAGGTCGCGCGCGTGCTGCAGTCCTTGTCGACGCCGATGAAGAAGTTCATCTGCGTGCCGCCCCGGATGTACTTGGTTACGAGGGACACCTGCCCGTTGCGGTTGTTGCCGGGGGTGAAGATCATCTCCGGGGGCTCGGGATCGCTAGCGTTGGGGTCCGCCCCTGCCTGAATGCCTGTCGGGAGCCTGCGCTCGAGGTAGACAGCCGAGCAGTAGCCCGCCCTCGAGTCGATGAACTCGACGGTGAGCTTGCTGCACTCGAGCTTGGCCGTGAGCGGGTCGCCGCTGGGCAGCTCGTACTCGTAGATCGGGCTGTTGCCGGTGGCATCGGACATGGTGTGGCACGCGCCCGTGTAGTTCTCACGGGAGAACGGATCCTCCTGGCGGCACCACCCCGGCTCGGGGCTCTGGTTACCCCGGAGTCGCACGAATTCGCCGCCGATGTAGCCCACAGACGTGATCCGGACGACCTCGCCGTTCACGAGTTCGGCGCGCACGCGGAACGTGCCGCCCTGGTGCTGGCCTTGGAGGTATTTCCGACCCGTGCCGTGGATGTTGATGTCCCGGATGGCTCCGTGGAGATCGTTGCCGTGATCCCGCAGGATCCCCATCGCAACGTTAAAGCCGGAGCGAGCAATCTCGCGCGCAACGACTCCGTCCTCGAAGTTCGCCTGGTTCTGCGCGGTATGACGTCCGGTTTCTGTCTGACTTAGCAGACCTTGGGCGACGAACAGCGCCGCGCCGAAAGTTATGAGTAGTGCGGCCTTTCCCATGGTAGTAGGGGGTGTGTGGTCGGATTGAGCGTGCGAGAGGGTAGCGGGGGCAGATCACAGGGGATCCGGTGGGGGGTTAGCCCCAGAACGGACGCACCTTGAGGGTCGTCGTCCAGTAGAGCTCGCGGAGGAATCCGCGTTTTAATTCGAACTCGGGCACCATCGAGAAATCGACCCGGATGAAGCTGGCTTCCTGCGGGGCATCTGGGTCGTTCGAGGCGAGCGGGTTGCCTTGGTTGTCGACGAGTTGGACTTGAAAGAGCGACAGCGTCGAGACGCTGCGCCCGTCCTCGGTGAAGTCCGCCTCCACAAACGTGGCGGTGTCCGTAGTGGGATCGACGTTTTTCCATGCCGACGTCGCGCGCTCGAGCTGGAACAGCGGGCGCGAATACGTGAGATCCCCCACTTCGACTTCCAGCGAATCCGGCTGTTCGACGAGGAGGTACCGGGTGGCCGAGCGTTGCTTGGTATTGCCGGCGAGCCGGTCGCTGTAGAACCGCCACTCCGTCGTGTAGGTGACGGTCTGAAGCTGGGGTGTTCTGTCCTCATCAAGCGTATAGACGATGAAACTGGAGGTGCTCGGGTTGTCGAAGCGCGCGTTGTTGTTGATGACGTTCTCCCCGAGCGAGACGATGTCCTCGTCGAGCCACTGCCCGAACGAGAGCGCCTTGTTCTTGGCCGCGTGCGATGAGACCTGTGAGATCCCTGCCTCCTGAACGCGAAGCTGCGTCGCGGCCAGCGACATGAGGAGGGTCGCGACGATAATCGTGGCGAGGACGTTATCTAGGAGAAGGGTCATGGTCCGGACGTAAGAGGGTGTGCACCGTCAGAGCTGATGCTCAGCGGTATCGTTCCGCTAACGAGGGGTGGAGCACCGCTCGAGATCGTCTGCGTGGGCTGGATCCGAGGCGTAGTACTGTACGCAGTCGGCCGCCGCCTTATTGGGGTCGTAGGCGATCACGCGCTCGAGGTGAATGAACGGCCCTACCTGCACCAAGAGCGGCGTCCGCACCAGCAACACCACACGCTTGTTCGCCGTCGGGCCCGGCACGGGGACGTCGGGAGTTTCTCCCTCGACGTACTGCACCGTGACCTTCACTTCGAAGGGAAGCGTGTGCCCATTGCTGAGTTCGACCTCGGCAGGCCACCACGTGTCGCGAGAGAAGTCATCGAGGTCGTTGCAGTCGCTGAGGTCGATCTCAAAGAGGTCGCAGTCTGTCTCTCCTGCGCCCGGCCCTACGACGCCGAAGTGGGACTCGTTGGGGAGCCCCGAGTTGATCATCTGCTGCGGCGATGACACCGCGTCAAAGGGACGCGCGGCGAGGAGCTCCATCGCCTCCATGAGCATGCCCGAGGCCGCCACGCTGAACTCGTCGCGGAGTTGGGTCTGGTACGACTTGATCGTCACCTGCTGCTGACTGAAGGTCAGTTGCGTCAGGATAGCAAGCGCGAGGAGCGCGAGGAGCGTCTGCGGCATGTCGGAAGGCGTTGAAAGATGGGGCGGGTGGCTCGCTGTGTTACCAGTATCGTACCTCTGTGGCTATTTCATGCACTGATGCCGGTTCTGAACCTGTTTCTGTAACCCTGCGCCACCTGCAACCCGCACCCCACCGTCTTTCCGAGACACCCCCTCCTCTCCGAGCCGCACCGCCCTGCACCGGAGTGGTTACAGGACTGTCCCTGCAGGACACGTTATTACCTCAACATCTCACCTCCTCGGCACCCAGCCCCCCCTCACGCCTCGCCTGCCGTCACGCGAAGCATCTCCTCGAGGGTGGTCTCGTGCATCTTGACCAGCTCGCGCGCTGAGGCCTGGAGCGTAAGCATCCCCTCCTTGACCGCCTGGGCTTTGATGCCGTCCTCGTCAATCGTGTCGCCGGCTTCAACGATCAGTTCTCGGATCCTCGGCGAGAAGTAGAGCGCCTCGGCCACAGCACGGCGGCCCTTGTAGCCCCGGCCCTTGCAGACGGTGCAGTCCTTATCGGACCCGGCCTTATAAATCGTGGTCTCCGCGAGCACCTCCTCGGTGAACCCGAGTTGCTTGGCCAGGACGAGATCCGGTTCTTCGTCCACCTCCTTACACTCCGGACAGAGCGTGCGCATGAGCCGCTGCGCGACGACGAGGTTGATGGCGTAGGCGATGAGGAATGGCTCCAGCCCCATTTTGAAGAGGCGACTCACGGCGCTCGGCGCGTCGTTCGTGTGGAGCGTCGAGAACGTGAGGTGGCCGGTGTTGGCGAGCTTGACGCCGAGCTCGGCCGTGTCCTTGTCCCGCATCTCACCGACCATCACGATGTCGGGGTCGTGCCGGAGGATCGCGCGGAGCGCCCCTTCGAGACTGAGCTTATGGGAGAGCTTGATCTGGCGGACGCCCGGGATCATGTACTCGACGGGATCCTCGACGGTGAGCACGTTGACTTCGGGGCTGACGACCTGGCTGAGCGCGGCGACGAGCGTCGTGCTCTTACCCGAGCCCGTCGGCCCGGTCAGGATGACCATGCCGTTCGGCTGGCGGATGGCCTTGTTGAACTGCTCTTGCGCGAAGGGCAGCAGGCCGAGCTTGGCGAGGTCGGTCAGCACCTTCCGGTCGTCGAGCACACGGATGACGATGCTCTCGGCGCGGACGTCCGGGTTCGCGTTCGCGATCGGGAGGACGGAGACGCGGTAGCGGATGAGGGTGTCGTCGATCCAGCGCTGGATGAAGCCGTCCTGCGCCGTATCACGCTCGAACCGGTCCACGTTGATGGCGTTGTCCTTCAGCACAGCGAGGAGCGCCTCGGGGTGCCCCTTCTCCTCGGTGTGCCAGCGCTGGAGCCGGCCGTCCACGCGGAAGTGGATCTCGGTCTTGCGCTTCGCATTCGGGTAGATGTGGATGTCGCTCGCGCCCATCCGTACGGACTCGATCAAGAGCGCCTCGACGAGGTTGATGAGCGAGCTCCGGCTGATCTCGGCTTCGAGCGCGTCCTCATCGAGCAGCTTGTTCTCGGCGCTCTCGAAGTTCATCCCGAAGTCGACGGCGTGCTCCCCTTCGTCCTCGCGGACGCGCTCGAGGTAGACGTTCTTCCGTGGGTATGCCTTCTCGAGCACGCCGCGCACCACAACGCGCGGGGCGTAGCACAGCTCGAAGCGGTCGAGGTCGAGGGCGTGCATCAGGCGCTGGAGGTCCTGACGCATCGGGTCGTCCGTCACGAAGATGAGCTTGAGCAGACCGGACCCCTGCTCCTGCGCGTACGCGTAGGGCGCAATGCTGAGGTTGATCAGCTCGTCACGCAGCTCTTCGGTGAACGAGTCCAAGACCGTCTTGACGAAGTCCGGTTCGGGCTTGCGGTCTTTGACGGGCGCGATGCGGAACGCGTAGGTGAGCGCCGCCTGGGCAAAGACGGCGTCGCGGTCCACCTTGGGATTGTCTGCGAGGACGCGCCAGAGCGGCTCGCGGAGCGCGTTCCGGTGCTTCGCCTCCACGGCCTCCTCTACGAGCTGCGGCGTGATGTTCCCCTTGCTCAGGAGGGCCTGGATAACGCGGTCCTGCGAACGGCCGAACGCGGGCGGCGGCACAGCCGACGGAGCTCCCGGGCTCGCGCCGTCACCGCCATGACCCGTGGGGGCCGCTCGCGCGGAGACCGTCTCCCCCGGCGACGCTAGCGTAGTCCCACGGGCTGCCGACTCCGCGCTCATCTCCCCCGACCCGATGCGGTCCAGTGTGTTCAACGACTCGGCAGGCGCGCTCAAGTTGTTCAGCGATACCCAGCCGTCCCCCGCCTCTTGCTCCTCTTCCATCATGGACTGGACGCGGAAGCCGTACGTGCTGAGCGAGGTGTCGTTGGGATTCCGGCTGTCTGACATGAGGAGCTGCTATAAGACGGAGGGAGGGGTGCGAGTGAACTCAACCCGAACGATGTGGGGTATCGGCGCGGTGCCACTTTTTCTTTACTCAACGTCAGTCGCGGGTTGATCAGATCGAGGCAATTCCTGCGTAGCAGAGGTTCAGATGTACCAGCTTCAGCAACGACACGCTCCAGAGACCTTGCCACGAACGGGCGTAGACCCGGTCGCAGAACCGATCCCACAACTGCCTGAACGTCGTCTCCACGCGCTCACGCACGCCGCTGAGGATCTGCTGCTCGTCGCTGCC
>JBBSMX010000010.1:0-54635 GCA_038232935.1 Rhodothermales bacterium
CTTACGCAGTTGAGGAACTCCTCCCCCCGGGGAGGTGCCCCCGTAGGGGGCGGAGGGGGTTGGCCGAGCCCCGTAGACCCCCCCAGTCGCTGCGCGCCAGCCCCCCGAGGGGGGCAGGGGGCCAACTGCGTAACTCCTATGTGAATGTCCGAAGATTGCGAATGTCCGACCCCAGGCTCTGTCCACACCCCCTCGTCCTCCTCCCTCAGGCCGATGCCCACCTTCACCCTCACGACGCTCGACATCACGGCCGTCGTCCTCTACGCCCTCGTCATCTTTGGGATCGGGCTCTATTTCTCGCGCAAGACCGACGACGACGAGGACTACTTCCTCGCCGGCCGCTCCCTCACGTGGGGGCTCATCGGGATCAGCCTGCTCGCCTCCAACCTCTCCTCGTCCTCGATGATCGGGATGGCGGGCGAGGCCTACGGCGGGATCGGGCTCGCCGTGTTCAACTACGAGTGGATGGCGGCCGTCGTCCTCGTCATCTTCGTGCTGTTCTTCCTCCCGTTCTACCTCCGCTCCCAGATCTACACGATGCCGGAGTTCTTGGAGCGGCGCTTCGACGAGCGGAGCCGGTACTACTTCTCGGCCGTCTCCATCTTCCTCTCCGTCGTCGTCGACACGGCGGCAGCGCTTTTTGCCGGGGCCCTCGTCGTGGAACTCATCTACCCCGACTTCCCGCTGTGGATCTCGATGGCGATCCTCGCGCTCGTGGCCGGGGCCTACACGATCGCGGGCGGGCTGAAGGCCGTCGTCTACACCGACGCCATTCAGGGCACGCTCCTCCTCCTCGGGAGCGCCGCCGTCTCGATCATGGCGTGGAACGCCGTCGGCGGGTGGGACGCCGTGACGGCCGTGACGCCGGAGGCGGACCTCTCGCTCATCCAGCCCGCCTCGTCCCCGACGATGCCGTGGCCCGGCCTGATCACGGGCGTCTTCCTCCTCGGATTCTATTTCTGGACGACGAACCAGTTCATGGTCCAGCGCGTCCTCGGCGCCAAAAACCTCGACCACGGCCGGTGGGGGGCGCTCTTCGGCGGCATCCTCAAGCTCCCCATCATCTTCCTCATGGTGATGCCCGGCACGTTCGCCCGCGTGCTCTATCCCAACCTCGAACGGGCCGACCAGGTCTTCCCCACCCTCCTCTTCGACCTCCTCCCCGACGGCTTCCGCGCCCTCGTCCTCACGGCGATGCTCGCCGCCATCATGTCGAGCGTGGACTCGACGCTGAACGCGGCATCGACGCTCGTGACGATGGATTTCATCAAGAAGCGTCGGCCCGACATATCGCCGCATGCGCTCGTCCGGATCGGCCGGTTCGTGACGGCGGCGTGCATGGTGTTCGCGATCGCGTGGTCGCCCGTCATCGTCGGGTTCGACACGCTCTGGTCGTACCTCCAGACGACGCTGGCGTACGTGGCCCCACCGGCCCTCGCGCTCTTCATCCTCGGCGTGTTCTGGCGGCGGGCGAACGGGAACAGTGCCCTCGCCGGGCTCGTGGCCGGGCACCTCGCCGCCCTCGTGTTCTTGGCGCTGAGCATCACCGGCGTGCTCCGGTTCCAGTTCCTCTACCTCCCCCCGATCCTGCTCGCGATCAGCATGGTGACGATGGCCGTGGTGAGCCTGCGGGGCGCGCCGCCGCCGCTGGAGAAGACGGAGGGGCTGATGTGGACGCCGTCGTTCTGGCGGGCCGAAACCGAAGCGCTGCGAACCGTCCCGGCGTGGAAGAACTACCGCCTGCAGTCGGCCGTGCTCCTCGCGCTCACGGCTCTCGTCGTGGGAATCTTCTGGTAGGCTTAACGGGGAGACGCAGAGCCCGTAACCGCCTCCATCCTGAATCGAGCTCTGGACAGGCCGGGGCGGTCGCGCAGCGGCTGGGTGGTCACCGTACGGGAACCCCCTCCGTCCGCTTCGCGGCCACCTCCCCAAGGGGAGGGGTCCCTTCACCAAAGCAGTTTCTGAGTCTACCGCGAACCTATTAGGACTGGGCTACCGACGCACCTCAAACTCGTTCGAGAAGCGGGTCTCGCTCCGATCTCTCGGAGGCTCCGGATTCTCCTCGACGTTCACCTCTGCCCGCACGCGGTATACCCCGGAGCGGAGATTCTCGTACAGCAGGAAGTCCAGCGTGCTTTCGCCGTTGGGCTGGAGGACGATGGCGTACGCCTCGCAGAGGTCGCAGAACTCCTCTCCCGTTTGCGGGATCACCCCGCCGCCAAAGCTGCACCCCTCCACCGCGGCCCACACCTCTCCTTCGCGTTGCTCCAGCGAGACGCCGCACGGCCCGTACAGGTAGGGCTGGGAAGACGTGTTCCGAAAGGAGACGACGAGAGAGTCGGCGGGCGCGTAGGCGGCGCAGTTGGTCCGGACGAGCAGGGGTCCGGCCGGCGCTTCCGAAGGCGGCGTGCACGGCACGGCCTGAACGGCCTCTTCCCGATCCCCGTCGCAGCCGGACAGGACGCCTGTCATCGAGAGCAGGAGCAGCCCGGCCAGGCTGGGGCGATAGGTTGTGCGAAGGGCAGGCATAGCGGCAGTCTCGTCGTGCTCGTCAGCGCGTCTCGAACTTCACGCCCACGAACGGGAGAAGCGGGAGCTGGTCCACGCGGCGGACGGTGAAGATGTCGAAGTAGAACAGGTTCGCGCGGTCGTAGAGGTTGATCGCGCCGGCCTGCACGCTGAGGGCGCCCGGCCCGAGCGGAAACGTCCGCGACACTGCAACGTCGAGCCGGTGGTAGTCCGGGAGTCGCCCGCCGTAGGGCCGGCGGTAGAGCACACGCGGGATGCCGTAAATCGTGCCGAGGTCTGGGAGTGGAAACAGCGGAACGAGAGTGTCGAAGCCGTAGGGCTGCGTAAACGGGAGGCCCGAGCCGTACTGCCACCGCACGCTCGTCTCGAAGCCGCCGACGTCGAGGCTGAAGAGGGCGTTGACCTGGTGGCGGCGGTCGTGGGGGGGGTTGTACGTCTGGACCGACACGCCGCCGTCCCCGACGAGGGCCGCCTGTTCGAGCGAATACTCGGTGCGGGCCAGCCCGTAGCCGACGAAGGCGTAGGCCGGGCCGTGCTGCCACTCCACCCGTGTGTCCAGCCCGCGCACGGTCCCCTCGGCCGGAGCCAGCCGCGTGGTGAACTGCGCGATCGTGCTCCAGATGGGCACGGCGAGATCTCGGAGCCGCTTGGCGTAGCCCTCGACGCCGAGACGGAACGGCCCGAGGCGCTGCTGCACACCCGCCATCACGTGGAGCGCCTCGGCCTGCCCGCCGCCGACCGGGTTCGGCAACCACGCGAGGAACACGGAGCCGGCGTCGCGCTCGTCGCTGATGCCGTTGACGGTCTGCCGGTAGAGCCCACCGGCGGCGCTGAGCTGGGTCGGCCCGTCCTCGCCCCACGGCCGCCACGCCAGCCGCAGCCGCGGCTCGAAGCTCGCCGCGTAGTCCCCGAAGTACGCCGTCACGGCGAGGCTGGGGTTGACCTCCAACCCACCCCCTGGCTCGACGACGGCGTCGACGTATCCGCCGGAAGCGAGAAGCAAGTCGTCCGCCGACTGCACGCCGACGAACTGGCCCCCGAGCGTATAACCGAGGAAGTCCGCCCGTGTGAAGAGGCCGCCGCTGAGGCGGAGCCCGTCGCGGACGTGCGTGAGGTGGACCTCAGTGTTGACGAGGAGCGCATCCGAACTCCGCTCCGGCGAGCGGTCCGCCCCCACCGTGTTGCGGACGTGCGAGACCCCCGCCTGCGCCTCGAACGAGAACGGGAGGCCGGACGGGAGCACGAGGCACCGGCCGGTGAGGGCAGAGTTCTGCCATCGGAACACGTCGCGGCACCCGGCCGGCGCGTCTGGGTCGATCCGTCCCTCGTCGTAGGTATAGAGCCCGGTGAGGCTGCACCGGCCGCTCTCGGGGTCGGCCCGCGTCAGCTTCACGAACACGTCGCCGAAACGGAGCGGGAGGTCCTCGCCGATGAGCGGCCCGGCCTGCTCGATGAGCGAGGTCCGGACCGAGCCGATGAGCGAGAGCGCGCCCTGTTGGAGCGGGCCTTCGGCACGGAGCGAGAGGAGGAACGGGCTGACCGAGCCGGCCGCCTCCAGCCGCTCGAAGTTACCCTCGCGCATCGTGACGTCGAGGACGGACGAGATGCGCCCGGAGTACCGCGCCCCGTAGCCGCCGGCGTAGAAGTCGGCGTTGGCGACGAGGTCTTCGGGGAAGGCCGAGAAGAAGCCGACGATGTGGAAGGGCTGGTAGACGAGGGCACCGTCCATGAGGACGAGGTTCTGCGGTGGCGTCCCCCCGCGCACGTAGAGCCCGCCGCCGCGGTCGCCCACGGCGACGACGCTGGGGAGGGCCTGGAGGTAGCTGGCGAGGTCACCCGAGAGATCCGGCGTGGGGACGCGGGCGACATCCTTCGGCCGGATCTGCTGGAGGCCGCCCTCGATGCGCGCGGCCCCGCCCTCCGCCTCGACCCGCACCTCGCCGAGCTCGGCCCCCGGCTCCAGCGCCACGTTCACCACTTCGACCCGCTGATCGCCGAGCGTGAGCGTGTCGGCGTGCGGCTGGTAGCCGACGTAGGTGACGCGGAGCGCGTAGCGTCCGGGCGTCACCTCGGGAATCTGGTAGAGCCCGTCCCGATCCGTGACGGCTCCCAGCAGCGGAGCGGCCGGGCGGTCGAGCGCATCGAGGCCCACGTTCGCGCCGGGCAGCGGCAGCCCGCTGGACGCGTCCGTCACGAACCCCCGCACCGTCGCCTCGCCCGGCTGCGCGCTCGCCGCCGAGAGCAGGGCGAGGCCGAGCGCGAAGGCGAGGAGGGCGCGCAGCGTGGTCATCCCTGACACCCCGCGTGGTGCAGCGCGAACACGCCGCGCATGCCTTCCCATATCCCGCTTCGCGTGATGACGCCGCCCACGTAGCCCAGCCCGCCCTCCACGTTCGAAGCTGTGCCCGGGAGCGCGAGCGTCTCGGGGTCGAGGTCGACCAGGTCGGGCCAGGCCTCGGTGGCGGCGGCGATGAATACGCGGGCGGAGCTCAGGCTGGGGCAGGCCTCCCCCGCTGACCCGCTCAGCACCCGCTGCACGTCCTCGTACGCGTTGAAGCCGAGGATAAGCGTCCCGCCCGGCGTGCGATGGAGCCGGTCGAGGTAGGAGATCGTGATGTTGATGTCCGGCTCTACGAGGTCGTAGGTGATGCGGAGGTCCGCCATCTTTTCGATCCCGGTGAAGCTCATGCCCTGCCCCGTGGGCGGGTTATCCGGCGACGAGTACAGCGTGATGCCGGACTCGAGCTGGGGGTTCGGGAACTGCGGCGGCGTCTCTAAGGAAGCCGTGGCCGTGCGCCCGTCCGGCCCCGTCGCCGTCAGGCGGTAGGCCGTGCCGGGCTCGACCGGCGTCGTCGTCCAGAAGTTGTGGACGACGGCCCCGGTACTGAACCGAACGACGGAGTCTCGCAGCGTGGCGGTCTCGCCCCGCGTGAGGTCTTCGAGCGTCACGACGGCCTCCACCGGCGCGTCCTCGTAGGCCGACTGCCGCAGCGCCGCCACGCGGACGAACTGGGTGTCGGCGTCAGCGTCCACGAACCCGAAGAGCGAGAACGAGGCGTCGCTCTCTTCGAACGGGTCGAACGCCGTCTCGCACCCGGCGAGGACCGCCGCGCCGAGCAACGTCAGCAGGAGGAGTCGGCACCGCATCGCACGCCTCATTCGGGGTTCGGCAGCCCCCCGCGACGCGAGGGGTTCGCAAGATAGGCTTCACCCCGGCAAAATCCAGTCACCCGTTCCCGCTCCTTCTGGGAGGAACGCTGGCTCCGTGTTGTATCCGGGATTACGGCGTGGTACCGGGAATTACGGCTCGACGACGAGGCCTTCGACGAGCGCGAGCGCGACCCCGTTCGTCCAGCCGAAGCCGTCCTGGTTGGGATACTCGCCCCCGCCGGCTTTCAGGCTGAGGTCTTCGACGTTGTACTTCTCCAGCATCTTCCCCGTCCGTCCGTAGACGGCGCGGTTGAGCGAGAGCCACCGGTCGCGGCCCTGAGCCGCGAGGGCGTCGTGACCGTAGCGTTCGAGCCCGCGGATCGTCAGCCATTCGAGCGGCGGCCACCCGTTGGGCGCGTCCCACTGCTGGCCCGTGGCACGCAGCGTAGTCACGAAGCCGCCGGGCTTGAGGAAGTCCGCCTCCACGCGCTCGGCGACGCGGGCGGCCTGCGTTTCGGTGGCGAGGCCGTAGTAGAGTGGGACGAGCCCGGCGAGTGTGAGGCGGCCCGTAGAACGACCGTCGGCGAGGGTCACGTCAGAGAAGAACCCTTCCTCCTCGTCCCAGAACGTGGCGAGGAGGGCGGCCTTGCGGGCCTCGGCGCGGGCACGAAAGCGGGCGGCTTTGGCGGTGTCCCCGCTGGACTCAGCCAGCCACGCGATCGTCGTTTCGAGATGGTGGAGGAGCACGTTGAGATCGACGGGCACGATGTCGGTCGTCTCGATCTCGGCGAGCGATTGGTTGTCGGCGAACCAGCGGCTCGAAAAGTCCCACCCGCTCTCGGCGGCGCTGCGGAGATCCTTCCATAGCACCGCCCGCTCGTCCTCGGGGAGCGGCTCGGCGAGGAGGAAGTCTGGCCGGTAGGACTCTGGGCGCGGCGTCACGCCCGCGTCCCAGTAGCGGTTCAGCACCCCGGCCGCGACGCGCACCACGTGCCGCGACGCCGCGCCCGACTCGGCCCCGAGCGCGTCCTCACCGGCCATCCAGAAGGCGTGCTCGGCCTCCAGTGCGTCGAGATAGCTGCGTACCGACTCCTCCCCTTCCACTTGTGCGAGCAGGGCCACCATCGACGAGAAGAACGGCGGCTGGCTCCGGGTGAGGTAGTACGTCCGGTTCCCGTTCGGGATGAAGCCTTGCGAGCGAACGAGGGCGGCGAAGTTGTCCACCATCCCGCGCGCGAGGTCGGCGCGGTCGCTCGTGACGAGGCCGAGCATCGTGAAGTAGCTGTCCCAGTAGTAGATCTCGCGGAAGCGCCCGCCGGGGACGACGTACGGCTCCGGCAGGCGGAGCAGCGACGTGACGCCGGTCTCGGCGTCGGGAGCCCGTGTGAGGACGGGCCAGAGCGCGCGGATGTGGTCCTCCATCGAGCGCGTCGTGTCCGTCGCGTAATCGCTCGCGATCTGCGGAGGCGGTACGAAGTGAGCATCGACGAAAGCGGCGAGGTCGAAGCCGGGCCGGCCACGCTCGGCCTCGTAGGCTGCCACGATCTTCGCTGGAGCCTCCCGCGGCAGGGCGTCCACGAACGTCTTCGAGTCGGGGTACACCTCGGCGAGTTGAACGGCGGCGAAGAGGGGGCCGAGGTCCTCCGCCGGCTGATAGAGCGCTGGGGCCGCCGACGCAGACGCGTCCGAACCGGTGGGGACGGAGCCTGCGCACCCCGCCACCAGCAGGAGGGGAAGCAGGCAGTAGAGCGAGAGGAAGGGGCAGGATGCGGACATCACGGCGGCGGTTGGTCGGAAGAGGACGTCGAGCAGGTGAGTCGCACGGCCGTCGGCGTTCCCTGTATCCGCCCTGTGCCGCACGCATCCTCCGAACCTACGACGAACGACGGCACTCCCGCTTCGCCCGCGTGACGCACCCCGCCGGGTTCTTCCCGACCCTCGGGATGACAAGCGGCTCTCCACAGACCGGCAATGCTTGGACCCTCTTCCGCAGGTCGATCTCAGCCGTCGGGAGGGGGCGCCCGCTTGGTCGAGATGAGGATCACCCCGTTGGCCCCGCGCACGCCATAGGCCGCCGTATCCGAGGCGTTCTTCAGCACCCGTATCGAAGCCACGTCTTGGGGGTTGATCCCCGTCAGCGCTCCATCCGCGCCCAGTTGGATGGGGAGCCCATCGATCACGAATAGGGGATCGCTGTTGGCGTAGACCGAACTGGCACCCCGGATCCGGATGATGAGCCCGCTCGGGGAGTCCCGCACCTCCACGCCCGCGACCTGCCCGCGTAGCATCTCCTGCACTCTGGCGATAGACCGCCCCTCCATATCTTCGGCCTCGACGGTGTTGGGGTCGCGGTCGCGGCTATGATCGTCGTCACGGTTGCGGGTGGAGGCGCACCCCGTACTTGCGACGAGCACCCCGAGGAGCACTATTCGGCTCCCCCTTCCTATCGCTTGTTTCATGGCTCTTCTCGGTCCGTGTGAGACCCGCGCGGCTGCGGCAACCGGAGCACTCGGCAGTGGCGGGCCTGTTCTCGCTTAGACGCCCCCTCCTATGATAAGATGCAACTGCCACAGGTACAGCAAGCCTGTGCCCCTAAAACCTCAATTGTCAGAGAGGAGCGGAAGCGTCAACGTACGCCGGTTGTAGCGATCCGGCGCTCCCTCGAACGTCACGTCCACCTCGTATAGCCCCCGTCCGATTGGGCGGACTGCGACGCCGGAGACGGCTTCGATCCGGTGCGGTGTACGGACGCCGAAGGTGTAGGTCCGCCCGCCTCGGCCTTCGAGCACGAGCCGGAGTGTGCGGTCTTCGGCCCGGTCGCGCAGGATGCGGAGGCCCTGGTTGGTTGCGCCGGGCACCGGGGCCTCGTGGCGGACGAACGCGGCGCTCCCCTCGTCGTAGCGGAACACGATCTCGTTCCGCTCGTCGAGCGCCGAGGTCACGACGGCACGCTGCACATCACCTTCACGGACGACCTCAAACTCGGCCTCTTCCCCATCAACGGTGACGGAGCGGATGCGGGCGTCGAGCGGGAAGGCCGGGGCGAGCTCGAGGTGCACGGTCCCGCTCCCTTCCTGTCGGGTCGCGGTGATACGGAGTTCGCTATCGGTGCGGACGAGCCTGAAGTCGTAGCGAGCGTCGCCGACGACCACGTTCCCGACCTGCACAGAGTCCCAGTCTGCGGGGAGTTGGGGAGCAAAACGGAGGAGTCGGCCCCGGTCCCGCACGTCGAGGCCGAGGAGGCCCGAGACAACGGGCGTGGCGACCATCGCCTCGCTCCAAACTTGGTGGTGGCTGCTCCGCCCGAACGCCGCGTTGAAGTCGCCCGAGAGGAGTTCGGTGACGTAGCCGAGCGCGTCCTGCTCGGTGAGGAGCGCGCTCGCCATGAGCGCCTGGTAGCCGACGTGCGGGCGGCCGTAGGCATAGGCCCCCATCGAGACCCAGCCGCTGAAAAGCGGCCAGACCGAGCCGTTGTGGTAGGAGAGCGGGTCGTAGCGCTCGCTCCGCGCGTCGAGGATCCGCGCGCCCCAGTCGGTAGCGACGGCGCCGCCTCCGAGGGCGTCGAGCGCTTGCTGCGCGCGGTCGGCGTCGAGGGTGTGCCACCAAAACGGGACGCCCTGCATCGCGGTGTTCTCGGGCATCACCTCGGCCGGCCGCTCGTTCGCGATGCCGCCGCGCGAGAGGCTCGTGCTGGCCTGCGCGCCCTCGTCGGCGACGAGGGATGTGGCGTCGGGGAAGGTGGTCGTGACGGCGTAGAAGCCCTCGTCCGGCAGCCAGTACGTCGCCTCCGTCGCGACGCGCGTGCGCTCGGCGGCGGCGCGGGCCTCGCCGGCAAGACGCCCGTCGCCGAGGGCTTCGGCCAGTTCGGCGATGTTCTCCGACGCTTCGATCCACAATCCCTGCATGTACAACTCCTCGTGCGGCGGGTAGAGCGCGCCGCCCTCGACCCAGCCGTGCCCAACGCCGGTGTTCTCGATCAGCCCGTTGCCGTCGCGGTCCGTCGCGGCGCTGAAGGCGTAGGCTTTTTTGATCGACTCCCAGTGCTTGCGGAGGAAGGCGTCGTCGCCCGTCGCGCGCCAGAGGTCGGCGTGGACGATCACGAAGAGCGGGGTCGCGTCGGCGCTGGCCCAGGCGTAGGGGTAGTCCTCGAACCAGTCGAGGAGGGCGGCGCTCTGGCTGACCTCGTGGGGGATCTTGCCGTCGGCGCGCTGGAATTTTTGCAAGAAGTCGAGCGCGGTCCGCGTCGCGTCGTAGTCGCCGGTGGCCGTCGTGGCGAAGGTGGTCCAGAGGGCGTCGCGGCCGAAGAACCACGCGAAGCCGGGCCGCTCGGAGTTGCCCGACGTGCGGAAGCCGGCGACGAATCCCGTCCCGAGCATCGGGTTCGTGGCGAGCCCTTTATCGATGCCGACCTTCGCCCACGCGAACGCCCGGTCGAGCCGGTCGTCGGGCGTGTCGATCCAGAGCGTTTCCACCTCGCCGTAGTGTTCGGCGGTCTCGGTGTAGAGCCCCGTCGCGTTCGCGAGCAGGCGGTCATAGGTCGCCTCGGCGACGGCGCGGCCCTCGGTGCTCCCGGCGAAAACGATGGGGATGAGCGACGCCTCGGCCATCTCCGGCGTCACCCGCATCTCGAACCGTGTCGGGACGTCGGCCGGCTCTTCCTGGTACGGCTGCACCGATACGTCCTCGGCCAGCGGCGAACCGACGATGCCGTAGAACCGCTGCGTCTCCTCGCCGGTGAAGTAGCGGTGCTGCCCGGCGTCCCAACCGAGGAAGCCCGTCATCAGCCCGGCCGGCCACATGAGCGAGAGATCGGGCCGGAATGAGACGGTGATCGTGAGGGGACGGACGGTCTCCACGTCGAGCAGCATCACGACGCCGGCCTCATCCATCGGTGCGAAGAGCGTCTGCCGGACGGTGAAGGCGGCGTGGGCGTACGTGATCGTCGTCGCTTCGGGGCGGACCTCGATGGACGCCTGCGCGTCGAGCCCGTCGATGGGCACGGGGTAGTCCTCGATCTCGAAGCCGAGGCGGACATCCTCGACGAGCTTGAGCGGGTACGTCCACACCTCGAACGGCCGCCCCTCGTAGCCGAACGCGGCGGCCCGCCGGCCGAGCACGTCGAAGAACGCGCCGTCGTGCGTCGGGCGGGCGAGGACGAGCCCGTTCTCGGGTCGCTCGAACCGGGGCACGAGGGCGGGCTGGGCGAGGGCAGGCACGCCCGCGGCGATCACGAGGCCGAGCAAGAGACCAAGACGGATATGCTTCATGAGTGGTGGAATCAGGTCCAGGGGGTATCGAATCCAACATAGGCTACCGAGGCCGCGCGCTCCTCCCTCTATCCCACAGCTACAGCTTCGTCCGCCCCGAGGTCCAGTTCGCCTACCACTCGCTCGCCCTCCCGTTCGGGCCGCGTCGAGAGGAGGATGCGGCCCTCGACGCCGTCGGGCAGGGGCACACGCTGCGGCGCATCGGAAACGTTGAGCGCGACGACGACTCGCTCGCCCTCGTGCTCCCGTTCGTAAGCGAACACGGCGTCGGGCACGGCGTCGAGCGGGCGGTAGCGGCCGACGCGGAGGGCGGGCGTGGCGCGGCGGAGGGTGAGGAGCCGGCGGTACAGGTTCAGGAGGGAGCCCTCGCCTTCCAACTCGGCGGTGACGTTGAGCCGCTCGTGGCGTGGGTGGAGCGGGAGCCAGAGCGCCTCGGGCGGGGCCTCAGAGAAGCCGGCGCTCGGCGAGGCGTCCCACGCCATCGGCGTGCGGCAGCCGTCGCGGCTCAGCTCGGGGAGGCTGCGGAAGCCCCACGGATCCTGCAGCTTCTCGGCCGGCACGTCCACCTCCGGCATCCCGAGCTCGTCGCCGTAGTAGAGCGTTGGCGTACCGCGGAGGGTGAGGAGAAGCACGGCAGCAACGCGCGCCTGGGCTGCGCCGATGCGACTCGCCAGCCGCCGCTCGTCGTGGTTGCCGAGGACGTAGTTGGGCCAGGCGCCTTCCGGGACCGCCGCTTCCAGGCCGTCCACCGAAGCCCGGAGCCCGGCCGCCGTCCACGGGGCGCGGAGGAGGTCGAAGTTGAACGGCAGGTGGAGCTCGTCGAGAGCCTCGCCGTAGTAGCGCGCCCACGCGGGGAAGTCGTAGAGGTGGATCTCGCCGACGAGGACGCGCTCGCTGCCATCGAAGCCGTCCACGAGCTGCCGGAGCTCGCGGTAGAGCGGGTGGATGTCCTCGTGCCCCTTGTCGTGGAGGTGAAGTTGGGTGTCGTAGTCGCCCATCGGCTTGTGCGCCTGTGGGCCGGCCGGGGCGGGAGGGTTGTCCTGGAAGTCCGGGTCTTTCATGATGAAGTGCGCCGTGTCGATCCGGAAGCCGTCCACGCCGCGCCGCATCCAGAAGCGATAGACCTCGAACATGGCCGCCTTGACTTCAGGGTTACGCCAGTCGAGATCGGGTTGCTCGCGGAGGAACGAGTGGAGGTAATACTGCCCCGTCGCCTCGTCCCACTCCCACGCCGGCCCGCCGAAGACGCTGAGCCAGTTGTTCGGCCGGCCGCCGTCGGGAGCGGCGTCGCGCCAGACGTACCAGTCGCGCTTCGGGTTGTCCCGGCTCGCCCGGCTTTCTTCGAACCACGGGTGCTGATCCGAGGTGTGGTTCGGGACGAAGTCCACGAGCACCTTCAGCCCGCGCGCGTGCGCCACCTCGACGAGCCGGTCGAAATCGTCGAGCGTGCCAAAGAGCGGGTCCACGTCGCAGTAGTCCGCGATGTCGTAACCGAAGTCGTCTTGGGGCGAGGGGTAGAACGGGCTGAGCCAGACGGCGTCGACGCCGAGTGTGTCGGCGAGGTAGTCGAGCCGGGCCGTCACGCCGGGCAGGTCGCCGACGCCGTCGCCGTCGGTGTCCTGGAACGAGCGGGGGTAGATCTGATAGACGACGGCCGTCTGCCACCACGGGTGCGAGGTCATAGATGAGGGTTGGTGAAGAATGGAGAGGGGACCTTACGGACACGTAATTATAAGCGCGCGGCCTGATCCGGTGAGCAGCTCGGGGGCACTCACGACGGGACAGATACGGCGAGCGTGAAGCGGAACAGCCGCGTCCCGAGCGTCTGCCCTGCCGGGTCGAGTGTGCGGACGTGGACGAGGTAGATCCCGCTCTCGGCCCGGTGCCCGCCGTCGGTGGCGAGGTCCCAGCGCAGGGGGCGTCCGCCCCGCCGCTCCAGCGTGCGGACCGGCGTGCCCGAGGCGGAGAACACCCGCACCGTCGCGTCCCCCGGCAAGCGCTCGAAACCTACGCCGCCGTCCGGGCTCGGCGCGACCTCGGCCATCGCGGGCAGCCCGAAGGCCTCGCCGCTCCCGTACGGCAGGTACCGCCTTCCCCCTCCCCCGCCCTCCGAAACGACGACGAGGTTCGCGAGCAGCTCGGCGTTCGCGGGGTTCAGGCGGATCGCCTCGGCGAAGGCCGCCTCCGCCTCATCGGTGCGCCCGAGCTCGACCAGCGCCGTCCCCTCGTAGAAGACGGCGAGGTCCAGCGACGGGCGCTCGGACCGGGCGGCTCGGTACGCGGTGAGGGCCTCGTCGCGGCGGCCCTGCGCCTGTAAGAAATGCCCGTAGCTCGTGCGAACCGTCGCGAGGGCAGGCTGGATAGCGAGCGCCCGGCGGTAGAGCCGCTCAATGACCTCGGGATTCCGGTGCACCGCCTCGTAAGCGAGGGCGAGGGCTTCGAGCCGCTGCGGCACGTCGGGGTCGGCGCGCGCGGCCCGTTCGAGCGCGGGGACGGCGCGTTCGAGGTTGCCCAGTCGGTGGGCCGCCACGCCGAGGAGGAAATACGCCTCCCCGTGCGTGGTGTCCGCGCGCAGCGTGTTCGCCAGCAGGGCCGCGCCCTGTGCCATCGCCGCCGGATCGGCGGCCTGCGTGCCGTAGACGACCGTCGCCATCCCTTCGTAGACCGCGCCCTCTTCCGATCCCGTATCCCGCTCGAAGTAGGGCACGAGCACGTCGCCCGGTCCCGGCTCCAGCGCCTCCACGACGGGCGGGGCCTCGCGACGAACGACGCGGATGTCGTGGTCAGTGAACGAGGCGTGAGGCGCATCCTCGGCCTCGACGCGCGGCATGTGGCAGCCGAAGCAGTCGGACGAGGCCTCGTGCTGCGCGCGGAGGGTGGGTGTGGGCATCGTCGCCTGGAGCGAAGCCGCGGGGTGGCAACCGAGGCAGGTCCGGTTGAAGTACGCCGGGCCTCGGTCGCGGAACCCCTCGTGCGGGTCGTGGCACGTCGTGCATTCGAGCGGGCGCTCCGCCGCGCGCGAGGCGCGGAAGCACGCGCTCTGGCGGAGGCGGTCGGCGTGGGAGACGACGGCGACGCCACCGCCGGACTCGGGAGCAGCGAAGAAGGCGACGTACGCCGCGAGCGGACGTCCGGGCCGGTAGCTGAAGGCCGTCTCCCCCTCGCGCAGCACGTCGACCGTCGTGTGGAGGTGGCACTGCTGGCACACGTTGAGGCGGAGGTCGAAGGTGAGGTGCGCCGGGTTGACGATGGTGGAGTCGACCGGGCTCTCGGGCTCCGAGTGGGCGAGGCGGGCCTCGACGTGGAGGCTACCCGGCCCGTGGCACCGCTCGCACCCGATTCCTTCGGGGAGGGACGCATACTTGCCCTCGACGTACGGGATGGGCTCGGGGTAGCTGTTGTGGCACGCCATGCACCGGTCCGGGACCAGCCGGTCGAACCGCCCGTTTTTGGTTTCGTAGCCGGGGCTGAAGTCCCACTTCCCGCCCCCCTCGTTGGCCTGGGTGTACCACGTCAGCGGGAGCTGGTAGAGCCGGCCGTTCTCTTCGGTGAAGTACGTGCGGGCGACACGGCCGCTGCCCACGACGAAGTCGATCCGCCGCCGAAGCTGGTGGACGACGGCCCCCTCCGGCGACCGCAGCGTCTCCTCCTGATACAGGCCGTCGGACGCCTCCACGACGCGGTAGCCGAAGCCCATCGCCTCGTGCAGCAACGGCCCCTCCATCCCCGCCTCAACCCGTCGCTCCGGCGTCCACCGGTAAAACGACTGGGCCATCCCGTGCGTCTGGTAGCTCGCGTAGAGCTCCTCGTGGCACGTCGCGCACGCCGCGTCCCCGACGTAGGCCACGCCGGGTGCCATGTTCTCAAAAGCCGGTCCTACCTCCTCCGCCACCCCTCGGCAGCCTCCCAAGCCGAGGGCGAGGGCGGCAAGCGCGAGTAAGCTCAGCGTCGTCCGCATAATCGCTCGTTGAAGGCCCACCCGTCGGCCGGCCAAATCCCGCGCGCAGTATAGGACTCCGGCACCCGTTTTCGCGCAGGCATTTGCGAGAGGAGAAACAGCTTAAAGTCGCCGTACTCCCCTGTGATCGCTGCCTTCTACCAGTGGCTCTTACAACGACACCCGCTCACGAGTCGTAACGCTTGACGATTCCTTTCAACTCCGACGCAAAACGGTAGATGTCACTCACTGAGGTAAGCTCATAGCGCGTCTCATTCTTTCCGGCATCAAAGAGGCCGATGTACCGCTGGCTCCAATTGAAATGGAGACGGCAGATCGGTTTCCGATTGTTGTCATCAAGCAGGATCCCCATGTAGGACTTGGTGTCGCGGTGGGCGACGCGCTCCGGCGCTACGACCTCGCACACGATGGCTCGGACGATGTGGTACCCCTCCATCTCGTCGGCCGTCGTCTCGATTCCGCTCTCCTTCGACTCCGATATCTCCACCGCCGCCTCGGTTGGCTCTCCTTCGGGTTTCCTGCCCGTGGCAACATCCTCTTGTGCAAGCGCCGAACGGAGACGGTTGCTGACGCGCTCGCTGATGAACTGCTGGATCGCCTTAACGGTGAGCCCCGTGAACTGCTCCTTGACGTGTGCCGTGAAGCGACCACCGGGGTTTGCCTTGAGGTAGAGGAACCGCACCAACTCGGCATCGGGCGTCTCGAACTGCTCCACAAGCACTTTGTTAAGTTCCCGGAGATACTTCAACTCGCTCGCGGCGTCGAGCATCCGTTCGAGGTCGAAAGCCCCCTTGCTCAGGCGCTTCACCTCGGCGACATGATCATCCCGAAGGTCAAGAATGTCAAGTTCGAGGAAGGGTCGGGCGTCCATCTTGTTCGGCTCCTCTAAATCTGAGTAGAACCGATACTGGACACCGTTGGTCAGGATGGCGATGCGAGCGTTTGTAACAGTGAAGTACCGGAAGAGCTGGCTCATGTTGGCCTCACTCAGGTTCACTCCGGCCGTCTTGCACTCGATCAGCATGATTATCTCGCCGTCCTGCTTGATCGCGTAGTCTACTTTCTCCCCCTTCTTGATCCCCACGTCGGCAGTCAACTCCGGCACTACCTCCTCTGGGTTGAATACATCGTAACCGAGAGCTGCGATGAAAGGCATGACGAGGGCGTTCTTCGTAGCCTCCTCGGTCATGAGATGGGCTAGGAGCGACGGGGCACGCTGAACCAGAGCGGCGAGGTTGTCGGCAAAGCTCATTGGTAAGTCGGTTTAGTCAGGAGCTGAAGTTTAGGGGCGGAGGCCAATACACGGCACCTGAAATTCTACCCGCCATCGCTTCGCCCGGTACACGACCCTTCGTTCAGGAGATCCGCTCGACTACGACGGGGCCTTTGGCGCGCATCACGCACGCCAGACGGCACTGGCCCGGCTGGTTGCCAGCGGGCAGCCCGCAGATGGCATCGAGCGTGTCGGCCTCCTCGTCGCCCAGATCGCTGAGGTGCTCGCCGCCGGAGACGATGCGGACAGCGTCGCTCCCGCAGATGCCGACGTGGCACTCCGCCCGCATGTCGATCCCCGCCGCTTCGGCGGCGTCGCAGAGGGTCTGCCCCGGCTGTAGGGTGACGGCCTTGCCCAGCCCCTGGAACGTGACCACCGGCTCGCCGGAAGGAGCCGGAACCGCAGCCGGTGTTGCGGCCGGGGCAGGACTCGGTGCCGGAGTGGAAGGCGGGGTCGGAGTGGGGATCGGGGCGGCGGCCTGAGCTTCTGCCGGAGCGGCGGATGCGGGTAGAGGCGCTACCGGCGTGGGCTTCGGAGCGACGGGCTCTGACGCCACGTAGGGTTTCAGCCGGAAGGTCGTGCTGCTTTCCTTCACCTCCTCCAGCAGGCTCAGCCGGAACATCTGCTGGCCGGCTCGGAACGCATCTTCGTCGTCGAGCTTGACCGGGTTCCGGACGCGGAGGTACGTGCCGTTGAGGCTGTTGAGGTCTTTGGCGAGCAGCACGCCATCCTTGAGCGTGAGCGAGAGGTGACGGCGCGAGAGCACCATGTCCCGCGCGTCGAGGGTAATATCCGGGGCCTGGCGCCCCAGCACGATGGTGCCCTCGGCGAGCGGGTGGCGCTGGAGCGGCTGGCCCGTCTGATCGTACTGGACGAAGCCGAACTCGCTGCCCTGGGCGTGGAACAGCAGGAACCGCTGGCCCAACCGCAGGAGATCGCCCGACTCGACGGGGTAGGACTTGCCGGGGCGTAGGATCAGGAACGTGCCGGTCTCGCTGCCGTCGTCGCGCAGGAAGTAGCCGTCGGAACTGTGCAGCACGGAGGCGTGGTTCTCCGAGAGCGTGCTGTCCTCGGGGAACGAGAGCGTGCATTCGTGACGCCCGATCGTGGTGACACCGTGGGCTTTGAGGGAGAACTCGTCCTCCTCTACCCCGCCTGCCGTCACGCGCACGAGGTGCGCCTCGACGGTGCGCTCCGGGGCGATACTCTCCTCGGGCGGCCCGTCCGCCTCCGCGGAGGTGTGAACCATCGTCATCGCGGCCGGGTCCTGCAGCTCGGCCTTGCTCTGCGGTGCGGCTACGCTCTGCGGCGCGGCCTTGTCTTCGGCGAACACGAGATCGACCTGGATGACGTCGCGGCCTTCGAGCTTCTGCTTGATGACCTCGGCCACGAACACGCCGTCGCGCAGAGCAGACTTGATGTTGCCCCGGTGCTTGATCTCGCGGAAGGTGGCGGGGTCGGCGCGGAAGTCGTCGGTTTCGAGGTAGGCCTGGCTCAGCAGGTCGCCGATGAGGTAGACGTTGGGCTGCTGGGTTTCGAGGAGCGGCGTCACCGCCATCCGCTTCTTGCTGTCCGGCCCGCCGGTGACCATGTACACGCCGAGCGAGTTGAGCAGCGCTTCGGGGATGTCCTCGCCGATGCAGGCCACGCAGTGGTTCTTGCTGAACTCGAGGTGGACCGTCTCGCTGGGCCGGCCCGTGGGCGTCTTGCGGTCCACGCGGATCGAGAGGCGCTCCTCTTTCTCCGGCGTCATCACGATCGCGACGGGCTCGCTGCCGGGACAGTAGCGGATGTTGCCGTTGCCGAGGTAGGCGTTGAAGAACGCGTCGGCGAGGGCTTTCGAGACCTTCGGCAGCTTGTCACCCCGGTACGACCAATAGACGGCGCAGTCGTCGCCCGCCTCGGTTTTGGCTTCGGAGAGGGCGATGACGGCCTCCGCCGCCGAGGTCCCGCCGCCGACGACGAGGACGGGGTGGCCGAGGTACTGGGTCGCATCGTCGAGCTTGTACGCGATGCCGTCGGTGGAACCGGGGATGTCGAAGCGCCTGGGCACGCCGCGCCCGATGCTGAGGACGACGTGGCGGGCGAGGTATGGCTGCTCCGCCTTCGCCCGGTGGTTCCACGTCTTCACCTCCCACACCCCATCGCCCCGCCGCTCCAGGCCGGTAAGCTCCACGCCGCTCTGCGAGGGCACGTTGTGGGTCTTGTAAAACCCCTTCCACTCCGCGCACATGTCGTCCTTGTCGATGGGGCCGAAGTGCAGCTTGTTGACGAGCTCGCCGCCCTGCGGGAACTGCATCTTGTCGCCGCCGCCGAAGTGGGGCAGGATCTGCTTGTCTTTCGCGTAGTCGCGGATGCGCTTCATCAGGTCATCGTAGTCGATGACGAGGACCGAGAGGCCAAACTCGCGGGCGCGGAACGCCGCCGCCGTGCCCGCCGGCCCGCCGCCGACGATGAGCACGTCCAACACATCCGGCAGGGAAGAGGAGGCGTCGGGGGTATTTCGGTCGTCTACTTGCATGTCACGTTCGGCTTAGCCATCGAATTACGTCGTCGCGCGGCTCACCCCTCGGGCAGTGCCACAACGTACGGTTCCTGCAGGCGACTTCACAGCGTGTCAGCCCCGCTTCAACGTGGCCTCGACCTCTAGCCCGAAGCGAATCACTGCCCCGACCGGCACCTCGACCTCCGAGTCCACCTGACTTCCGTCGAGGAACGTGCGGTTTCTGCTCCCCAAATCTTTAATCGTGGCGCGGCCGTCACGGACTGTCACCGCCGCGTGCTGACGGGAGACGGAGTTACTATCGAGCACGACCGAGCAATTGGCCGCACGGCCTACGACGTTTTCGCCTTCAGTAAGCGGGTGGGTCACGTCGCGGCCCCCTTTCATGACGTGCAACGAGAAGCGAGCCCGTGCCGGGGCCGCAGGCCGCTCGTGGGGAGTCCCGCCGCTACCGGGCAGATTTGGTGTCGGCACGAACGCCGGGCCGAAGTGGGTGTGCTGCACGTCCTGCTCCGGCGCGGACGGCAGCGGAGCCGGGTTGAATGCCTGCGTGCGGATGGTTTGGTTGTCCGCCGTCTTCTCCTCGCTCGGGGGCGGGGTGGGCGTGAAGGCCGGGGCAAACTGCGTCCGGTTGCCCGTATCTTCCGCCGCAGACTGCGCCGGAGGCGGAACGGGAGGCGCAGACCCCGCCGTAAAGGCCGGTGCGAGCTGCGTCTGGCTGCCTTTGTCTTCCGCCGCGGGCTGCGGGGTCGGGGGCGCGAGGGGGGGCACAAACCCGCCCGGCCGCGTCTGCTCGGCCTCTGGCGGGGTGGCTGGTTTGGGCGCTGAGGCTGCCGGCCCCTCGTGATAGATGAAGTCGATTCGGTCGGCGAAGGTGACCACGTGGAGCCGGCCGAGCTTGACGGGCTCGGTGACGGCCATGCCGTCGAGCTTCGTCCCGTTGCGGCTCTGGAGGTCTTCGAGGAAGTAGCCCTTCCGCTCCGCGTCGAAGTAGATCCGCGCGTGCCGGCCGGAGACCACCTCGGCGGGCAACCGGATCGCCTCCTCTCCTCGCCCGATGACGGCTTCGCTCGCGATCTCGAACGAGGAACCGGCGAATTCACCCGTTTTGCAGAAGAAGTACGCTGGCATGATCAGATCGGCGTGGGGAGAGAGGGCTTGGCTTTCGCGTGACGGCGCGCGGCCGAACCTATTCCAGATACTGCAGGAGGTTCGAGTGCTGCGACTTGTCGGGGTGGAAGAGGTGGCACGTGACGCACGTGTTCGACGCCTTCCCGTCGGTGTGGCAGGTCTGGCATTTGGCGATGGACGGGAGGTTCTGGATGCCGGCGTTGTCTTCGGCCCACTCGGCCGTCGTGTTCGTGGCCGCGGCTTGCCGGATCGGGATGGCGCTGTGGCAGTCGAGGCAGCGCGTTTGGATGATGTGCGCGCCGTGATTGAACTCGGCGCGGATGAGGTTCCCCTGATCCGCCTTCACACGAACGATCGTGGCCTCCTCCACGTAGTGACACTTCTGGCACGGCTGGGTGAGCTGGTCGATGACGCGCTCGAAGGCGCGGCCCTCCTCGACGGAAATCGAGGTATCCCGCGCTGCTGGGGAGACGAGAAACCTCGTCTCGTCGAGCGGGGCGTAGGGGTCGCGCAGGCGGCGGCGCACCACGTCGAGCAGGTCTTCCACCTCGGCCAACTCCTGCTGGACCTCGCGCTCGGGGGAGGAGCGCAGCTCCTCCGCGTAGGTGTCGAGCGTCGCCACGGCCTCTTCGTAGAGCGAGCGCACGTCGCGCGGGTCCACGTCGCCCGACGCGCGCAGCAGGTCGGCGAGGCCGGTCGAGGGGTAGAGGATCTGGCGCAGCCGGCGGAGGTTCTCCAGCACCCACGGGTCGCGGTGGTAGACCGGACTCTTCCGCACAGCACCACCCCGGTCCTGGAATTCGTTGGGGTTCGTGTAGTACGTCCAGAGCGAGCCCGGCCGCTGCTGGGCGCGGAGCGTCTCCAGCGTCAGCACGCCCGGCCCTTCGGCCGAGGCGACGGTCACCCACGGCGTGGCGTCGCTCGTGGTGAGGTGGCATGTGTCGCAGTTCCGGTCGAACGAGATCGGCTGGAAGCCGGTACCGTCGGGCGTGGCGTTGTGGCAGTAGAGGCAGGCCTGCTCGATGTCTACGAGGTCCTTGCGGTCACGCACCTGATTCACGTGGAGCGTGTGGGGAAACTTGAGGTTGCCGTCGTCGAGCAGGCTATCCGCCGCGAAGTCGAACTCGGGGTGCCCGGTGTTGAAGGAGCCGAAGCCGTGGCACTGAAGGCAGTTGTCGTCGGCGACGGCAGTGATCGGCGCGTCGCGGCCGACGTGCTCGGTGTGGCAGCCGAAGCAGGCGGGCTCGTTGGCGGCGGGGACGACGCGGGTGAAGTCGTCGGAGCGGTAGAGGTAGTGCGAGGCGAAGGTGTGGACGCCGACCTCGTCGCCGAACTTCTCGTGGCAGACGGAGCACTTGTCGCTGGTGACGTTCTGGAAGGCGGTGTGGCACGTCGAGCAGTCCCCGCCGAAGGCCGCGTGGTTGGACGAGAGCGGGCCGTTTGAGACGAGGGCACCGTGCTGGAAAAAGGCGTTGAAGCTGAACAGGCCGAGCACGAGGACAGCACCGATCCCGCCCACAAAGAACATGGCGTTCCGCGACGAGGGGTAGACGTACTTCTTTGCCACCGGCAGTTGCAGCCGGCTGAAGAAGCCCTTGTGTCGGAAGCGGTCTCGCTGCATCAGTAGTAGAGCACGGTAAAGATGTGGAAGCCCAGGAGGGCCGCCAAAACGACGGACACCGGCACGTGCACGTAGAGCCACCCGCGCAGCGCCTTCTGCAACGTGTAGTGGGCGTCGATCTCCAGCTTGGTGCCGACGAGGTCCTCCAACTCGTTCAGCTTGGCTCGCTCTTCGGTGGGGAGCATGGCGCGCAGGTGCCGGAACGGCGGCGTCTGCCCTTTCAGCCCGCCGGAGATGCCAAGGTAGTAGATCGGGCGGAACTGCGGGGCAGCGAGGACGGGGGCCACGTCCTTCCGGTAGAAGTCACGGACGGCGTAATCGCTCGTCTCCACCAGCTTCTCGGCCCGCTCCCGGATCTCGTCGGTGAGCTCGGGGATGCGGTCGTAGTTCACCTCCGTCGTCACGCCCGTGCTGAGCAGCGTCGGGATCCACTTCTGCAGCACGATACCGAGCAGCCCGCTGGCGACGACCCAGATGCTCAGCGCCCAGAGCCACCACGTCAGCACACCGTGGGGCACCCGGAAGCCGACGTGCATCAGCGCGAGCAGCAGGAAGAGCGTGCCGCCGTAGACGTGGAACTGCAAGTAATACCACGCCCGGCCGAGGGCGCGCACCTGCATCGTCCGCCGCTTGACGCCGTAAAAGAACACGCCGACGAAGAGCACCGCCGCGGCGATCCCGTACCCCAGCCCCCACGGGCTGCTCGGGTGGACGCGGCCGAAGAGCGCGTTGAGCACGAACACGACGAGGCACACCGCCACGGCGATCCCGAACCCCATGAACCACAGTGGCGACTGGACCCACTTGTTGGACCACCGCGACGCGTCCGGCCGTTTGGTCTGGTAGATCGCTGTCTTCTGGACTGCCGTTTTCATCGTTGCGCGCGGTCTACCGACTGGAGCTGCTGGAACTCTTCGATGCTGTTGATACGGAAGGCGCACGAGTGGGGGCAGTTGTTCACACACGCCGGCCCGGCGTCCGACGTGTAGCACAGATCGCACTTGCTGGCGACCTTCTGGTCCTTGCCGCGAAGCCACTCGGGCAGGGCCGTGTCGGGCCAGACCTCGCCCGTGTCGTGCATCACAATGGCGTCGTAGGGGCATTTGTTCGCGCAGTTGCCGCAGCCGATGCACAGGTCGTCGGCCACCTCGACCACCTCCCCGACGTTCGCCCGGCGGATGGCACCGGTGGGGCACCCGATCAGGCACACGGGGTCTTCGCAGTGGTAGCAGGACCGGGCGATGAGGAAGTTGTCGTAGCGGTCGCCTTCGCGGACGAAGCGCGGCCGGCCGCCGTGCGTGCTGGCGCACCCGCGCACGCAGTCGTCGCAGCGCGTGCACACGTCGAGGTCGATGACGAGGATGCTGTTGCCCTGCACCAGCCCCTTGTCGAGGGCGAACTCGATCAGCTCGGGCTGCCCGAGGTTCTGCCGGGTGTAACCGGACTCTTTGATCCGCGCCACGGCCGCCGCCCACAGCCTCCCCTGGATGGCCGGGAACCGCCCGATGAGGTCTTCGAAATCGCTGCGCGCGATCCGGACCAGCTCGGTGAACCCCACCGCCGTGACGGAGAACTGCCACGTGTCGATGCCGTCGACGAGCAGTTCGACTTCGCCGAGCGTCATCCCTTTGCGGAGGTACGTCACCGCGATCTCCCCGTCGCCGACTTTCTGGGACAGACGCAGGAATCCGGAGCGCACGAGGTAGAACGCGTCGGCCGGCGTCTCCTCCACCGTCACCTGCTCGTCCGGCGAGCACGAGACGAGCCCGACGCGCTGCGTCAGCTCCTCGATGAACCGCTCGTCGGCCCCGTGGAAGAGGGGCGTGGTCTTGAGTTGCTCCGAGAGCGTCCGCTCCCGGTAGATCGCATCGACCCAGTTTTTGAAGTCGCTCGACCGGAGCTTGAGCTGTTGCAACGCAGGCAGCCGGATCTGCACGAGCGTACACTCCGAATCGGTCCGCGCCGTCACCGACTGCGGCCACCCGTTGAGCGCCCCGATCTCGCCGAAGATGTCGCCCGGGCCGAGCCGGTGCTCCTCCCCGTGCAACAGATTGAAGTCAGCCGTGGCGAGGTAGGCGGCCTGCGAGTCTTTCGGCTTCGCCTGCACATCTGGCTTCTCCTTCGCCTCATACGGGGCAACGAAAGCAGTTTTATCAGGCACACCAGCCGATGCGCCGTCCCCGCTCTCCACGTAGGGCAGTCGCAGCGTGTCGAAGATGGGCTGCGAAGCGGGCTCCTGATGCTTCTGCAGGTAGAGGTTCACGGTGCCCTCGACGATGTAGAACGCCACGTCGAGGTAGCTGCCTTCCTCGAAGAGGACGGCCCCCGCCTTCCACTTCGCCACGGAGATGTCCGGCGTCAGCTTGTCGAGCAGCTTGTCGTCGTACGCCTTGAAGAGGTCGTACGCCTTGAGGTCGCGCGCCGAGAGCTTGTCGGAGAGCTGGAGGATGCCGGTGTTGGAGCCGTACGAAGACCAGCGGTCTGCGTAGAGCCGCTGCTGCTGGGTAGCGGTTTCGGAGGGATCGGCCACGTTTGCACTCATATCACTCGCCTCGGCCCAGTCGCTTGTTCAGGAGTTCCAGCCGCCGCTTGACGATCAGCAGGATGTCTTCCGTCGAGGTGCTGTCGCTGACGGCCGGCAGCGGCGACAGTCCGGCCCCCTGCGCGCCCGAGGGCAGGTCCGGCACGTCCCCGACCGGGCGCAGCCGGGGCGGCTGCGGACGCGCGACCGGGCTCCCCGATGCCGGCGCCGATCCGCCCGACGACCTGCGGCGCGGTGCTTCGGCCGTCGGCGGCGGGAGGGCGGCCCGCTCCACGCGCGGGACCGAACGCGAGCGGGTAGCCGCGGCGTAGGCGGCGTTGAGGTCGCCCGCGCTGAAGTTCGGCCCCTCCCAGTGCTTGATGGCGTCGTTGCGAGCGCCGAGCTGGAAATCGCTGCCGTCGGCGTGGCCGGCGGAAAGCAGCCGCTCGTCGGTGATGTGGTGGCAGCGGGCGCAGTTGGCCGCGCGGGCGTCGAGCTTTTCGAGTTGGACCATGCCTTTCGAGGCGGACCCTGCGTAGCGGTCCCGCGGGTGCGACCCGAGGTATTCGCTCGCGGGACCGTGGCAGCTCTGGCAGCTCACCCCGTCGAACACCTGCTCGGATTCCTTGCCCGTCTCGACGCTGCCGTGGCAGCTCATGCAGAGCTGGTTGCCCTGCTTCATCTGCGACGTGCTCAGCCCGTAGTTCGCGGCGATCCGCACGGCGCGTGCGCTGCTGTTGAGGAGCGGATCGGCCGACCTGCTGTGCTTGTCGTTCCCGTGCCAGCGGAGTTGGTCGCCGTGGCAGCCACAGTTCTGCAACGGGGCGAGGGTGGACTGGCTGAGGCGGGGGAACCACGACGGCTGGTTGCGCTTCTCGCCGACGACGCGCACCTCCGGCGCGCTCGGCGGAGGCGCGGCGGGAGCCGCTACCGGATCGCTCGCGTCGGCTATCGCCACCGGCTCGTCCGCTTCGGGTTCGTCGGGCTCGGGGGCTGAGCTCGGAGTGGCCGGAGGCGGCGGCGTGTCGATGACTTCGACCACCGGGATCGGCCGCGAACTGAGGGCGGCGGTGTAAGCGGCGTTGAGATCGTCCGCGCTGATCGAGGGCTCGACCCAGTGCTGGATGCGCCCGTTGCGCTGGCCGAGCTGGAACGACGCGCCGGTCGAGTGGCCGGCGGCGAGGAGCCGCTCGTCGGTGATGTGGTGGCAGCGGGCGCAGTTGGCCGCGCGGACGCTCGCCTCTTCGAGCCGGACCATGCCGTGGTCCACGCCCTGCTCGTAGCCGCCCGACTGGTGCTGGAACTGGTACTCGCCAGCGGGACCGTGGCAGCTCTGGCAGTCCACGCCCGCTTCCACCTCGAGCCCCTCGCCGCCGGTGACGATGGTGCCGTGGCAGTTCATGCAGAGCTGGTTGCCCTGCTTCATCTGCGTGGGGGTCAGCCCGTAGCCGCGCGCGATCTGGACCGCCCTCGCGCTCTCGCTGAGGAGCGGCTCGGCCGTCTTGCTGTGCTTGTCGTTCTGGTGCCACGCGAGCTTGTCGATCTTGCTCACCGTGTCGCCCGCCCCGTGGCAGGTACAGCCGCCCGGGGCGACCGTCGCCTGATTGAGGGTGGGGAACCACGCCGGGCGCGTCCGCCTCTCGTACGCGTTGCCTTCGACCTCGGCCACCACGGCCTCGCTCTCCGCCTCGGCGGGGGCCTTGCGTTCACCCCGAACGAGCGGGTCGAGCGCGGCGAGATCTGTCCCGTCGTGCTCACGGACGAACGCCTGCCCCTGCTCCCTGATGCGCCCGGCCACGGCGAGGAGCGCGGCCTCGTTGTTCGGCACGAGGGCGGCGTCCTTGCCGATGTTGACGATCGCCGCGACCTCGGGGATCGGGACCAGGCGGAGGATCTGATCGAGATCGCGGCGGGCGTTTTTGACAAGGCTCTCCATCCCCTTCGCGTAGTTGCCCTCCGTCGTCGCCCGCGCCGCGCCGCGGAGGCTGTACTCGTAGCTCAGCGCTTTCCCGACGACGTACATCAGCCGCTTGCGCTCGGGCGAGTCCTCGCGGTTCTCCTCGCTCCCGCCCCACTGCGCCGCGACGAAGTTGTGACGGATCGCGTTCACCCGCGCGAGCAGGTCGAAGTCGGCCCGCCCGACGAGGTGGCCGCCCGTGTTGACGAGCTTCTCCTCCGGGACCGTGTGGCACTCGAAGCAGTTGGCCGTCACGGCGTAGAGGTTCGACGAGGGCCGGAGCATCCCGTTCGTGGTAGCCTGATTGACCCGCATCGCCTTGTGCTCCTCGGGCTCCGTCTGGTGCGTGGCCCCCCCGTAATCCTGGTGGATGTTGACCCAGTCGCGCGCGGCCCCGTGGCACGACTCGCACGAGACGCCGGCCACCGCCTGCACCTTGTCGCGCTTGATGTTGGCCGTGTAGTGGCACTTCAGGCACAGGCTCTCGCGCTTCGACTGCGTGAGGTCCATCCGGGTGAGGATGCCCTGCGCGCGGTCGGAGCGGTGCAGATTGTCGAAGCCCGTCGCGTGCTTCGTCTCGCGCCACGTCTCGAACTCGAGGTTGTGGCACTCCCCGCACGGGATGCGCGGGTCCTTGTCGTCGATGACGATCTTCTCCGGGTCGATGCGGAGGTAGGGCGAGTCCGAGAGGTCGGGGTCGTCCTGAAAGAAGGCCGTGATCGGGAGGACGAGGCCCAAGCCGAGAAGGCTGCCCAGGAACAGGAGCGGCCAGGACTGCACGTGATGGGTGGGGTACCAGCGTCTCAAGCGGTCTCCGCTCTGCGGGGCATGAAAGGGTTAGAGCTGGATCGCGAGTTCGACGCGCGTGCCGAAGTTCGGCTTGCTCGCGTTGACGTCGTAGGCCCCGAAGCCGTCGAGGATGATCGTCCCGCGCCGCCCCACGGCGAGGGAGTAGCGAGCCGCGCCGGCGACGATGTCCTGGATGAAGATGTCGGCCCCGTCGCCGTACGTGTAGCGCCCGCCCGCTTCGAGGATGAGTTGCTGCCGGCGCGCGGTCCCGAAGAACATCTGGTAGCCGATGCCGCCGCCGACGGATTCGTCGGCCTGGTTGCCGAGCGCGGCGCCGTAGCGGCCGAGCCCGACGGCGGCGAAGAGCAGGCCGGTCTGGCCGAGGGGGCCGCCGGCGGCGGGGCCGCGCGCCGCCGAGCGGAACTTGCCGATCCCGCCGAAGAGGTTGATGTAGAGCCAGTTGTGGGTGTGGTGCGGCGTGTACCCGAACTGGTTGTGGATGACCACGCCCGCCTGGTTGAACACCGTCTCGTCTCCGACGGGGTAGGAGCCCACGACGCGGAAGGTGTTGTTGTACTGCCCGATCCGCTGCGTCGTCCCGAACCCGCCGTACACCCCGTCCCCGGTCGCATCGTCGGCCAAGACGTACATCGCGTCGATCTCGACGGTCCGCTTACGGGTGTCGGTCTCGGTGAGGAGGCCGAAGAGGAGGGCGGACTCGTCGTGGCAGTTCCCGAAGGCCGTGGCGTTCGCCGCGAAGAGCGCGTCGCAGTCGCCGAACCCGCCGCCGAGGCTGGAGTGCCGGTTGACGTCGCCCCAGCCGAAGACCGCGGCGGCGCGGGTGTTGATGAGCCCGCCCATCCGCATGTTCGCCCGCGTGAGCCCGACCATGTCGAGGGCGTCCTCGTTGATGAGGATGCCGTCCTGGAAGCTCAGCGGCTGCCGGCCGACGGAGACGTAGTAGTCGAGCGGGCTGCTGTCGTCCCAGTCCAGCTTGGGAAAGATCTCGGCGATGTCGCCCTCGAAGAATAGGGTGTTGATGCGGAAGTTGAGTTCCTCCTGGAAGTCGTCCAGCGTATCCGAGGGGAACCCGTCCGAGGTGAGGTTGAAGGTCGTAAACCGGCCCTCCTGGTTGAGCGGGGAGACGCCCGCGACGATCCGCTCGGTCGGCGTGAGGTAGAGGTTGCCGAAGAGGTCGAGCCGGGCGACGCCTTCGGCGAACTGCGTGTTTCGGACGCCGTTGTCGATCCCCTGCGTGGCCGTGCGGATGGTGCCGAAGAGCATGAAGGCCGGCGTCCACACCGCGCCGGTCGGGAGCGTGAAGCCCTGGTTGATGTTGCCCGTGCCGAGGAACTTCGGGCCGATCTCGATGAGCGGCCGGGGCCGGGTGGGGATGTCCTCGAGCGGGATGGGCTCGTCCGAGTAGCGGCTCTCGCTCCCGTCTCCGTGAGGATCGTCGTCGTGGTCCTGGGCCCACGCGGGGCCGCCCAGGACGAGGGCCGCCAGAAGGACATAGACTGCTCGCATTCCCGTTCTCATGGATCTACGCTCCGGACTTCGAATCAAGGGTGGGCCTGGGGGTGAACGTGACTAGCGGGGTGTCGTGCTGCCGCTCCGGCTGGGGAGCGTCGCCCCGGGGGCGTTTTCCACCGCCCACGTCGCCGAGGGGCGCAGCTCCACGTCGCGGTCGTACAGCGTCAGAGCCCCGGCCACGATCCGGTCCGCCACCGTCCGCGGCGACATGAAGTAGTCGAAGCCCACGTGCTGGATCTCGTCGATGAGGTTGACCGGGACCATCTGCGCGATCAGCTTGACGTTGGCCTTGTAGGGCGGCCGGCTGCCGGCGAGGTCCGAGCGCGTCACGACGTACTCCGGCCACTCGCTGTGGAGGGGCGGGATCGTCTGGCGGTGCTTGCGCACGCCGACAGGCCGCCCGAGCAACTGCGTCGACCGAACCGAGGGGCGGATGAAGGGCAGCGGGCTCGGCGAGTAGTTGACGGCCAGCACCTGCTCGCGCTCGCCGCCACGGACCATGCGGGTGACGAACTTCGACTGCAGGTTGAAGAGGTACTTGTCGAGCGGGAGTTCGCCGTTGTGGACGTAGAGCGAGTGGAGGTCGCGCACGTCCCCGTTGGGGTCGCGGTCGCCGGACTGGAAGACGACGCGGTCGTCGGCATCGGTGACGGTGACCTGGAGGAAGACGAGCCGCTCGGCGTCGAAGCCGGTGGGGACGTTGTGCCCGTCGGTGCCGTTGCGGAACTCGACGTTGAAGCGGATCCCATCCGGCCCGGCCCGGTCCACCTCGATGCCGCCGAGGACGTACCCGGCGCGAAGCACCTGGTAGCGCTGCACGTTGATCTCGGCGAGGGCCGTGAGGTTCTCCTTGATCAGATCCCGCGCGTCGTAGCGGTCGTCCGCTGTCGCCCAGCGCTCTGGGAAGACGGTGCCCTCGGGGACGTTGTCCTCGAATGCGTCCGTACCCCACCCGGCCTCGACGTCGAACGTGAGCCACTCCCGCATCGTGGCGATCTCGTTAGCACGCACATTCTGCGGGAACAGGCCGGGGTGGATGATGGTGTGGTCCGGGCCGGCGAAGCGGTGGTTGGTCCGCTTGTCCACGGCCGTGGGCTTGCCGCCGACGATGGCCGCCGGCCCCTGGTCGTAGCCCTTGTCCTCGCCGGGCACGCTGCCCATGTGGCAGTCGTGGCATGAGATGCCGCGGCGCGAGGCGGGCGTCGCCTTGTACTCGCTGAAGGCCTCTTCGAGGCGGAAGCCGTTGCCGAGGTTTACGTCGTGGCAGGCGCCGCAGAACGCGGACTGGTTGATCTGCTCGAACTCGATGGCATCGGTGTGGATGGCCCGGCCCGCCGCCCCGCGCACGGTGTTGACGTTGAACTCGGGGTCGGCGATCACGCGGTCGAGCTCGGCGTCGCCGTCGGGCCCGAAGACGGGCTCGAAGAGGTCGCCCTCGACGATGGCGAAGCGCCCGCTGATCTTGCTGTAGGCGTTCTTGACGCGGTGGCACACGATGCACGTGATGCCCTCGCGCGAGGTCGGGTTCCGGTCCATGTTCGACATGAACACCGACTCGCCGAGGTTCATGCCCACCTGCGTGTGGCAGCGGATGCAGAAGTCCCCGTTCGTCCCGTTCGTCAGCTTCACGATGGTCCCGTGCATGGCGTTGAAGACGGGGCTGAGCTGCGCGTAGGCGTGGGACGAGACGGACCACTCCCGGTACTGGTCGGGGTGGCAGGTCTGGCACGCGTTCGCCGACGGGAACCGGTCACCCTCGTCCGTGAGGAGCGAAGTGTGCGCGGAGTCCGCGATCTGCTGTACGAGCGCCCGGCCCCGGACCGACCCCGACTCGGCGTCGAGCCACGCCCGCAGGAGGCTCGCCGGCATGGGCTCGTCGTCGAGCCCTCGAACGAGCCGCACCTCGACGCCGGAGCGGACAGGCCGCGCGGCGACGGCGTCCGAGGCGAGGAGGGCAGGGACCTCGCTAGCTTGCGGGGCGCCAGGCGTCGGCTCCGCCGACCGTGGGGCCAGCACGGCCCAGAGCAGGACCAACGCCGGGATGCTGGCGCCGAGCAATAAGGTGGAAGCAGAAAGCCGTCGGTTCAGGCTGTCGGAGGAAGCGTTCATTGTAGTGAGCTTGGATGTGTAGCGCTGTCGAGCCCTAGGGAGAACCGGGTAACTCCTTTCAATCCTTTTTCTTTTAACTGGTAACCCCCCGCCAAATATGTAACAGGAGAACTGATTTTTCAACCGAACGCCCAAAAAATACTTAGGGCAAGCGGCCCCTGCGATCCCCTTCCCGAGAGGGCGGACGCCTGACCCCTCGAAACGGCCTCACCTAACCGCACGTATTATCTTATTGGTGACGCCGTTTCACTTTTCGATAGCACTTCGCTACCGAGCGGGGTGCTATTGTCGACTATGACGGGTAGACTTCTGCCCCGTGCCTCCGCCCCGACGGGCTCCGCTGCTTCGCAACCCGCTCGCCCTCCTCCCTACCCCGATGAACATCTCCCTCCCCGACGGCTCCGTCCGCGAGCTACCCGATGGCGCGTCCGGCTACGACCTCGCGCAGTCCATCTCGGCCGGACTCGCTCGCGCCGCCCTCGCCGTGAAGGTCGACGGCGAGGTGCGTGACCTCCATCGCCCGCTCCCCGACGGCGCGACGGTCAGCATCCTAACGTGGAATGATCCCGAGGGGAAGGCCGCATTCTGGCACTCCACTGCGCACCTCATGGCCGAGGCGCTCGAAGCGCTCTACCCCGGCGTGCAGTTCGGCATCGGCCCGGCTATCGAGAACGGGTTTTACTACGATGTGGACCTCGGCGACCGGAAGCTCGGCCCCGACGACCTCGAACCCATCGAGGCGAAGATGAAGGAGCTGGCGAAGCAGGACAGCCGCTACGAGCGCCGCGACGTCAGCAAAAAAGAGGCGCTCGACTACTTCACCGAGAAGGGCGACGCCTACAAGCTCGAACTCCTCGACGAGTTGGAGGACGGGACCATCACGTTCTATCAGCAGGGCCATTTCGTCGACCTCTGCCGGGGGCCGCACATCCCGAGCACGAAGCCGATCAAGTACCCCAAACTGCTCAACATCGCCGGGGCGTACTGGCGCGGCGACGAGTCGCGTCCGCAGCTCACCCGGCTCTACGGCGTCAGCTTCCCGAAGCTCTCGATGCTGGAGGAGCATCTCGAACGGCTGGAGCTCGCGAAGCAGCGCGACCACCGCAAGCTCGGGAAAGAGCTCGGCCTGTTCATGTTCTCGAACAAAGTCGGCCCCGGGCTGCCGATGTGGCTCCCGAAGGGTGCGATCCTCCGCGAGACGCTCGTCGATTTCCTCAAAGAGGAGCAACTCAAGCGCGGCTACCAGCCCGTCATCACTCCCCACATCGGGCGGCTGGAGCTCTACAAGACCAGCGGCCACTACCCATACTACGCCGAGAGCCAGTTCCCGCCGATGTTCGAAGACCGGGCGGACGCGGCCGTGCTCCGGCCGGATGAGGCGAATGAAGGGATTGTCCCCGACGACGGACGCGAGGGCTACCTCCTCAAGCCGATGAACTGCCCGCACCACACGCAGATCTACGACCACGTCCCGCACTCGTACCGCGACCTCCCCGTCCGGCTCGCCGAGTTCGGGCAGGTCTACCGCTTCGAGCAGTCGGGCGAGCTCGGCGGACTGACGCGCGTGCGCGGCTTCACCGTGGACGACGCCCACATCTTCTGCACGCCCGATCAGGTCAAGCAGGAATTGAAGGATGTGATCGAGCTCACGCTGAAGGTCTTCGGCGCGCTCGACTTCCACGACTTCAAGGCGCAGGTTTCGCTCCGCGACCCGGCCAACACCGAGAAGTACATCGGCGACGCCGCGCTGTGGGACAGCGCCGAGCAGTCGATCCGCGAGGCCGCCGCCGAGATGGGGCTCGACACCGTGGAGGAGATCGGCGAGGCGGCGTTCTACGGGCCGAAGCTCGACTTCATGGTGAAGGACGCCCTGGGCCGCGAGTGGCAGCTCGGCACGGTGCAGGTGGACTACAACCTCCCCGAGCGCTTCGACCTCACGTACACCGACGCCGACGACGAGCGGCAGCGCCCGGTGATGATCCACCGCGCGCCCTTCGGCTCGCTGGAGCGGTTCATCGGCGTGCTCATCGAGCACTGCGGCGGCGACTTCCCCGTGTGGCTCGCGCCCGTGCAGGTGAAGATCCTTCCCATTTCCGACGACTTCAACGACTACGCCCGCTCCGTCGCCGAGACACTCCGCGCGGCCGACCTCCGCGTGGAGATCGACGAGCGGAGTGAGAAGGTCGGCCGGAAGATCCGCGACGCCGAGGTGCAGAAGACGCCGTACATGCTCATCGTCGGGGCGAAGGAGCGCGAGGCCGAGGCCGTCGCCGTTCGCCGCCACGGCGAGGGCGACCGGGGTGCGATGCCGACCGCCGCCTTCGTCGAGCATGTGCGAGTCGAAATCGCCAAACAGATCGGGCGATAAAAACGTAGGGGCGACCGGCCGGTCGCCCCTACGCCGATTACGAACGGCCGAAGCGGAGGGGAAGCCTCTTTCCCTAGAGGGCGATGCCGACCGAGAAGTCGATGCCCCGGTTGCTCGCATCGACTGCCTTCCCCTCGGGAAGCAGGTCCGTCAACCCGAAGAGGTACCGCGCTTCGACGCGGACCTCCCGCCCAAGCATGCTCTGGAAGGCCGCCCCCAGCCCGACGGTCCCGCTCACGCCGAACGCGGCGAGGGCCTCCGCCGTGTCATCCTCGAACGTCCCATAAGAAAACTCGTACCGACCGGGATTACGCCCGACGAGGAGGTCCACACGGGGGCCGGCCAGAGCGTAGGGGACGACAGCGCGCTCGCCGGGAAGACGCAGCCGCGCCAGCACGGGGACGGAAAGGTAGTGGAGGACCGTCGTGGCACGCGCAATTCGGATAGGCTCGACAGGCTCGGGGGTTTCACGAGAGGTCTCCGGAATTTCGCCTGCGTAGCCGCGCCGGGCATACTCCAGCTCTGCGAGCACCGAGAACGACGGCGTATCGAGCACCTCGGCGAAGCCGGCAACCTGGAAGCCGACGTGCCGGTCGGAGGCAAAATGTGTGTCTCCCGTACCCTCCAGCTCCAGAGCAAGGTAGGAGACGTTGCCCCCCAGGCGGACGCCGTAGTGCTGGAGGACCTGGGCTTGTGCGGGAGCCGCAGCGACGAGGAGCAGGATGGAGAGGCAGAAGGATCGCATGGGAGTGGCGGCAAGGAAGACACAGCAGAGGGTGGGGATTGATACGAGTGATTCGGGCGGTGGCGACACGCTCGCTTGCTGCCATCCGCTATCGGAGGGGGACGACGACGCGGAAGGCAGTCGTGACCCGCACCGGGGGCACCTCCTCCCACCGGTCGCCGATGTGCGCACCCACAACGCCGCCGATCAAAAGACCCAGGAACGCCCCAGGCAGAAAGGCTACGCCAGCAAGAGGGTCTTCGCTGAGGGCGTTGCCCGCAGCGTACCCTATCAGGCCGCCTCCGACACCCCCAATCAGGAAGCCGAGCACTTCGCCGGTGTGGTTCTCCCCGAGGCGCTCGATGCGTCCGACCTCCGGCCACGCGAGCGCCCGCACGGGGGCACTTCTGCCGCCGAGCCGGAGCGAAAGCGAATCCAAGTCGGCGGCGAATACTGAGCCGACGTAGAAAGACCCTCCCGGCGCGGGGCCGGTCAGCGTGATACGCACGCGCTCGCCGCGCTCCACCGGATAAGGGGCCGCACCTCCCTGAGCGAAGGAGGACGCGGCGATGAGGAAGAGGAGGAACAGACTGAGGAGTCGCACCGGAGTCGGGGTTGGATTTCGAAGGCTGATCGCGGCGGGGCACCGCCTCACCGGACGCGGGTGATCCGGGTGGTGAGGACGCGCCCACCTGCTTCCATGCGCACGAGATAGACGCCTGCGGCCAAGCGCGCACCGTCAAG
This sequence comes from Rhodothermales bacterium, assembly GCA_038232935.1. Classification (GTDB taxonomy): domain Bacteria; phylum Bacteroidota; class Rhodothermia; order Rhodothermales; family JANQRZ01; genus JBBSMX01. The sequence continues at coordinate 34,178 of JBBSMX010000010.1, forward strand.
GCGGACGCGGTGCCACCCTGCCGATGTGAGGCCTTCGACGGGCCGAGCCACCTCCCGGCCGAGCAGGTCGTAGACGGCGAGCCGAACGGGGGCGTCCTCCGGCAGTCCGAAGGCAATCTCCGAAGACGATGAGAACGGGTTGGGACTGCCGCCCTCGAGCGTGAAGACCTCCGGTGGGGGCGCGGACCGAGCAGGAGTCGCCTCTGCGAGTGCCCGCGAGGAGGCCGAAGCCGAAGGGGTATCCGGCCCGAAGCTCCCGCTGTCGCAGGAATCCGGCCCGTTGTCGGGGACGAACGACACGTAGAGTGTGTTCGAGGTCGCCTTCACGTTCCGCGAATCCCTGACCTCGACGAGAATCTGAAGCGTCCCGTAGGGCATATGCGCCGACGACGGAGTATACGTGGTCTGCTGACCCGTCCCGATGGAGTTGAAGCCCGTACACGACGGTCCATTCGTCCCGACAGGCGCGCTATCGAGCGATCCCCCACCTCCCCCTCCCCCGTAGCAGGGCGGCTTCATCTTCCACGTGTACGTGTACCCGCCGGTACCGCCAAACGCGGTCGCAGAGTACGACCCGGAGTAGCCATTGCGGATGCACGCGGAGCCGGACGCGGTGACCCTGAGCGTAGGGACCTGATAGCCGAGCCAGAGGAGAAGGCGGTTGGCGAGTTCCGTCGGCATCCGGTCGTGGAAGCTCCGCGCCGAGGCCATCATGGTCTCGTCGAAGCGGGACTGCCCGTTTACCTCGTGGAGCGCGCTGGCCGTCGGGATGAAGGTAGGATGCCTCGGCGGGTAGCGCAACATCTTACCGTTACCACATAATCCCAGCCAGGGTTGAACACAACTATACGCCCAGATCTTCGTCACGTCGAGCGGGAGGTAAGAGCCGGGCACCGCCACCTCCGATGTGATATAGAAGTCTTGGCTTTGATATAGGCTCCCAAACCAGCTTCGGATTTCGAAGCGACCCCATCGCTGGTTCAGGTACGGGCTGCTGCTCCGCGTGCCGAACGAGACGCCCAGGTTCTGCGACAGATGGGGATAGCCGTTCCCGTTGATCTGGTCGATCTCGTTGAAGAAAGCGATGCTCTCGTTCGACGATGCGTAGACGTTGTATTCGAGGAGTTGGCGACCAGCCTTCGAGGTCAGGTTCTTCGGTGCCTCAATCCGGCCCAGGTTCACCTGCTGCTGGATGAAGTCCACGAAGCTGTGCTGGAGCACAGCCTGATGCTGCGGGGCATCGATGGAAAGGAAGTTGTCCACGCGATGCTGTCGGCCCGCCGCCTCCATCCGTGCGAGTGCGATCCGCGCGACGACGCCCCCCATGCTGATGCCTGCCACGTCAAGCCGGGCACCCGCCGCACGGCGGGAGCCGTTGAGGAAACCGACGGCGCTCTCCACGACGTCCGCATTCAGGCGAAGGTCGCGCCCACCGTCGTTGAAGTTGAGGACGTAGACGTCGGCCCCTTGTGCGATGGCTTGGCTAAAGAGGTCGGATGCGAGGGCATAGTACGTGCTCTCCGAGTTCCTATTCTCCGCGTCGATGCCCTCGACCATGAGGAAGGGCTTGTCGTTAGAGGCCGTCCCGCTCCTGCGCCAGAATACCATCGTGTTTCCTCCCGTGTCGCCGAACCGTTCAGTGGCAGCAGGCACGACGGTCAGCGTGAACGGGACAATGTTTTCATTCGGATTACCCGGACCTCTGTATGAGAAGTCTACGCTGTAGACGCCCGGGTCCGTCGGCGGGTCCGCCCACCAGGCAGTACTACCTGGGTCGATGCTCTGCCACTCCCCGCCGTTGACTCTGACACTCGCTTCGTTTGAGCCTGCAGATGGCCCGAGGTAAAAGCCGACTGGCTGCTGGCCCGAGCGGACCAACAGGGGATCAGTGACGAAAAAGCCGGGGCCAGCATAGACGACGACCCCATTGTTGAGCGGAAGAGGCGACCACCCCGACTGTGCATGAGCGAGGCCCGATACCACGAGGAGCAAGCCCACGAACAGGCCTACAAATAAGTAACGGGGGGGGCAGAGGCAAAACACATGGCGCAGCCACCGGGCAGGGGAACAGGAGGGGCGGAGACAGCCCGGAGGTGGGACGCTTCGCGCGGGGTCTGCCGTGGATGTGGCTACCCCAAGTATAGGGCAGGAACTCGGCCCTCACCAGTGACAGATGTAACGATTCCGCGTGACATCTGTCACGAACTACAGCCGCTCCCTCACTCCGGAGCGATACCGTACCGCCACGCCCACAGGATGGCTTCGCCCCGGCTATGCGCCCCGATCTTCCCGTAGAGGTCGGACACCCTGTTGCGCACCGTCCCCTCCGCCAAGTGTAGCTTCTCCGCGATCCGCCGGTTACTGCCCCCCCCTCGCCACCAATGTCAGCGTTTCGATCTCACGCACGCTCAGCGACACCCCTTTCGCCTCGGGCTTGTGCACCTGCCGGATCGCGTCGAAGAGATCGGCCCGGCTCCGCCGCCAGTCGCCCTCGGCCGCAGCGATCACCTTCTCCACGAGCGACTCCGGCGTCTCAGTGGCTCCGATGCACCCGGCGACGTTGAGCGCCAACAGGTTGGCGGCGTCCACGGCGCTGCGGACTTCTTCGACGAGGAGCACCCGGTTGGGCCGCACGCCTCCCCGCTCCAGCTTCGCCAGGAGCGGTCCCCATTCGCGCCCGGACGCATCGAGGATGACCACGTCGCACACTCCGCCGTGGACGCCGTCAGGCTCCCGTACTCCGTAGAGCACGTCCTCGTCCAACAGCGAGGGTAGCGTGCGCTCGGCCTCTTCGAGCACCTGAAACAACCCGGCACGGAAGACCGATGGACGGACCGCGATGCACGTAGGGATCTCGCTCATGGTTTATCTGCGTTCGAAACGTCGGCAATCCCTTTCGGATTCCTACGTCCTAGATAGACACCCAAGCTAACGATCTGTAACCCTTGAAACATTCAATTCGCGGCACCGAGTCCGCCGCCACGGCGAGGGCGACCGCGGCGCGATGCCGACAGCCGACTTCATCGAGCACGTCCGCGCCGAGATCGCCGAGCAGCTCGGGCGGTAGCCGTCGGACCGCCTCCGGCGGCTACCGCGTCACGACGATAACCTCGCCGGGTTGCGCCCGATGCAACGCTAACTCCGCTGCGGGTACGAGCGGCAGCAGGTCGGTAAACTTCGTCCCGGTCACGTCCAGCACGATGACCGCTATCGACCGCGCGCTCACGTTCTGCTGATGGCGCAGGCGCTTGTCCACCGTCACGAGCGCATCGAACGCCGCTTCCGCTGCCCGAAGCAGATCGCCATTCCGTGTCCCGGTCCACCCTCGATACCGGACGGTCTCGACGGTGAACCCCTCGGAGAACGCCGTTCGCAGCTTCTCCGGTACGCCCTCGTCGAGCAGCACGCGGAGCGGCTCAGCCACCGGCGGCCTCCGCCCCCACGAGCGCCGCCTCCGAAAGGGCGAGGAACGCCACGGCCTGCTCTCGGCTCACCGTCGGGAAGTCCGCGAGAAACTCGCCGAGGGGGACCCCCGATGCCAGGTGGTCGACGAGGGTGTGGACCGGGACGCGGGTGCCGGTGAAGACCGGGGCTCCGCTCATGATCTCGGGGTCGGAGTGGTATACGTGGGGTGGTTCCATGACGGCGTGTGCTGTTTCCTGCTCGAACGCTCTCTCGGCCCTTCCGATCCCCTGACCCCTTCCGCCGCCACGGCGAGGGCGACCTGGTGCAATGCCGACGGCCGCGTTCGTCGAGCACGTCCGCGCCGAGATCGCCGAGCAGTTGGAGCGGTAGCGCAGAAACGAGATAGGGGCGCACGGCCGTGCGCCCCTACGCGATGCGGAACCGGATGCCAGCGCGCGGTTACGGTCGCGCGGTCGGCGAGAGCTTGCGGTGGCGGATGTCCACGCCCTCGATGAGGAAGACGACGGCCTCGGCGATGTTCTTCGCGTGGTCCGCGACGCGCTCGATCCCCTTGCTCATCGTGACGAGGTGGATCACGGCCTCGGTGTTCTCCGGGTGGTCCTTTGCGAGCTGGACGAGCTGGCTGATCGTCTCCTTGTGGAGCCGGTCGATCTCGAGGTCGTGCGCGATCACCTTGCGGGCGAGCACGCGGTCCCGCTTCATGAACGCGTCCTGGACCTCGTGGAGGATGCGCCGGGCCGTGTCGGCCATCTCGGAGATCCGCGTCTGCTCCAGCAGATGCGAGCAGCCGGCGACGAACTCGGTGTTCTTCGCCAGGTTCTTCGCGTGATCGCCGACGCGTTCGAGGTCCGTGTTGACCTTGACGGCGGTGATGATGAGCCGGAGATCGACGGCGACGGGCGTGTGGAGCGCGAGGATGCGCTCGCACTGGTGGTCGATCTCGAGTTCGAGCGCGTCCACCTCATCGTCGCGCTCGCGGACCTCAGCGGCGAGGTCGAGATCGCAGGTGCTCAGGGCGTTGATGGCGTCGGCGAGCTGCTCGTCGACGACGTTGGACATCCGGACGAGGAGGTCCCAGAGGATTTGCAGTTCATCGTCCAGCGGGCGATGCTTATCCATAGCAAAGGGGTAGCGGTAGCGCTCAGGTGTGGGAGAGAAAGAAGCGCTCGAAGGCGGTTCAGCCATGGGGTTACACCGCGTAGACGGAGAAAAGTGTCGGAGATGCGTCGGAGTTTGCCGCAGCGTCAGCCGAAGCGCCCGGTGATGTAGTCCTCAGTGCGCTTGTTGTGCGGGCGGGTAAAGAGCTCGTCGGTCCGGTTCACTTCGACGAGCTCGCCCATGTAGAAGAAGGCCGTCTCGTCACTGACGCGCGAGGCCTGCTGCATGTTGTGGGTGACGATGATGATCGTGTAGTCCTTCTTCAGCTCGCGGATGGTCTCCTCCAGCTTCGCCGTGGCAATCGGGTCGAGGGCGCTGGCCGGCTCGTCCATCAGCACGACCTCAGGCTTGACGGCGAGCGTGCGTGCGATGCAGAGCCGCTGCTGCTGACCGCCGGAGAGACTGTAAGCCTGATCGCCCAGCCGATCCTTCACCTCGTCCCAGAGCGCCGCCTGCCGCAGGCTCTCCTCCACGCGCTCGTCCATGTCACCCTTGAACCCGTTGATCTTCGCACCCCACGCGACGTTCTGGTAGATCGTCTTGGGGAACGGGTTCGGCTTCTGGAACACCATCCCGATGCGGCGGCGCACCACGACGGGGTCGGCGTTGTGGTAGACGTCCTGCCCGTCGACGGTGATCGTGCCTTCGAGGCGGGTGTCGGGGATGAGCTCGTTCATCCGGTTGAGGCAGCGCAGGAGCGTGCTCTTGCCGCAGCCCGAGGGGCCGATGAACGCCGTCACCTCGTTGGTCGGGACATCGAGCGAGATGTTTTTGAGGACCTTGTTCGCACCGTACCAGAAGCTCACGTCGTCGACGCGCATCTTCGGATGCGGAGTCGCGGTGCGGTCGGCGCGGTCGTGGTTGCCGAAGACCTCGTCCCGGAGCTCGGGCGCGCTGAGGACAGGGCCATGCGCGGCCACCTCCTCGCGGGCGTCAGCCTGCGCCTCGGCCTCGGCGCGGACGGTCTCGGACGTGTTCGTTTCGTCGGGCATGAGGGAATCGTCAGGCATGGGCATCTAAACCGAATCAGCGCATGCGGTGTTTCTCGAAGTGATTGCGCAGGAGGATCGCGCTGAGGTTCATCAGCAGCAGGAAGACCAGCAGGATGATGATGCCCGCCGCGGCGAGCTCCTGAAAGTCGGCCTGCGGACGGGCAGTCCAGTTGAAGATCTGGATCGGGAGGACGGTGAAGGCGTCCATCACGGACGCGGGCAGGAAGGCCACGAACGTCAGCGCGCCGATCATGATGAGCGGGGCGGTCTCGCCGAGGGCGCGGCTGAGCGAGAGGATGACGCCGGTCATGATGCCGGGCATGGCGATGGGCAGGAGGTGGCTCCAGATCACCTGCCAGCGCGTCGCGCCGAGGGCGTAGGCGCTCTCGCGGACGCCGCTCGGCACGGCCCGCAGCGCCTCCTGTGTCCCGATGATGATCACCGGCAGGATCAGCAGCGCCATCGTGAGCGCGCCCGCGAGCAGGCTCCGCTCGAACGCGAAGAACCGCACGAAGAGCGCGAGCCCGAGGATGCCGTAGAGCACGGACGGCACGCCGGCGAGGTTGGCGATGTTGATCTGCACGAGGCGGAAGAACCAGTGCCGCGGCGCGTACTCCTCCAGATACACCGCCGAGGCGATACCCACCGGTACTGCGATCAGCGCCGTCAGCCCGATCATCCATAGCGACCCGACGAGCGCCGACTTGACCCCGGCCTGCTCGGGGAAGCGAGACGGGTAGTTCGTCAGGAACCCGCCGCTGAGCCACGGCGCGCCCTTCACCACTACGTCCACGACGAGCGTGATGAGCACGACGATGCCGAAGAACGTCGCCACGAAGAGCACGACGGACAGCACGAGCCCGACCCGCCGACGGGCCGATACGCGCTCGTTGAACTCGGGAGCCTCTTGGGTAAGCGTCGCCATCAGTAGCGCTCCTGGTATTTCCGGATCACGGCGTTCGCCGCGAGGTTCATCGCGAACGTGATGAGGAAGAGCACGAGTCCGACGGCGAAGATGCTCCGGTAGACGACCGTCCCCTGCGGCGTGTCGCCGAGGCTGACCTGCACGATGAACGCCGTCATCGTCTGGATCGAATCGACGGGGTTGAGCGTCAGGCGTGGGGTGGCCCCGGCGGCGAGCGTCACGATCATCGTCTCGCCGATGGCGCGGCTGAGGCCGAGGATGAACGAGGCGATGATGCCGCTGATCGCGCCGGGTACCATCACCCGCGTCACGACCTCCACCTTCGTCGCGCCGAGCGCGTACGCCCCGTCGGCGAGCGAGCGCGGGACGGAGCGGAGCGCGTCCTCGCTCAGCGACGCCACGACAGGGATGATCATGATCCCGACGACGAGCCCGGCGCTGAGCGCGTTGTAGACGCTGAGCCCCGGCACGAAACTCTGCAAGAGCGGCGTCACGAACGTCAGCGCGAAGTAGCCGTAGACCACCGTCGGCACGCCGGCCAGCAGTTCGAGGCCGGGCTTGAGCCACGTGCGGAGGCGGTCCGGCGCGTACTCGGCGATGTAGACCGCGCTCGCCAAGCCAATTGGGAGCGCGACGAGCGCCGCAATCGCCGTGATCAGCAGCGTCCCCGAGAGCAGCGGCCAGATGCCGAAGTGCTTGTCCACGAACTGCGGCGTCCACTGCGAGTCTGTGAGGAAGTCCAGCAGCGAGACCTCGGCGAAGAACCCGAGCGACTCCCACAAGAGCACGCCCGCGATCCCGAGCGTCGTCGCCACGCTGACGAGCGCGCACGCGCCGAGCGCATACTCGATGGCCCGCTCCTTCGGGCTGTGGAACACGTTCCCGCCGAGTCCGACGACGGGCGTCGCGTCGGGCCGATCCGGGTCCATCCCGGCGAGGGGGTTTTGCTGCTGAGCAGGGTTCATAGCGACGTTCTGCCGTCGGGGCGACCGGCCGGCCACCCCGACGGCTTCATTTACATCGTTGCCGTCGTGTCGGTGGGCATCACGCCAGTAGTGTCCGCCGGCATCGCCCCACCCTGCTCGCGGCGGAACAGGTCCTCGATCGTCACGCCCACGGTGTTGCCCTCGCCGAAGAGCGTACCGGTCACGCCGTTGCGGAAGCGCTCCAGCCCGAGCTCGTAGGCCGCGTCCGAGAGCGGGATGTAGCCGACCTCGCGAACCAGGGCCGCGGCATTGTCGAGATAGAACTCAACGAAGGCAGAAATCGCGGGCTCGGTGGCGCGCGCGGCGTTGATGTAGATAAACTCCGGTCGGGCGAGCGGCTGGTACGTCCCGGCACCGACCGACTCGACCGTGGGCTTGATGCAGCCTTCGCCGTTCGTGGGGTCGCCATCGTCCACGCCGACGAGCTTGAGCTTGTCCGCGTTCTCCTCGTAATAGGCGAGCCCGAAGAAGCCGAGCGCGTTGGGGTCGCCGGCGATGCCCTGGACGAGCACATTGTCGTCCTCGCTCGCAGAGAAGTCCGAGCGGCTGGCCCCGCTCTCCCCGGCGATGGCCTCGGTGAAGTAGTCGTAGGTGCCGCTGTCGGTGCCGGCCCCGTAGAGCACGATCTCGCGGTCGGGGAAGCCAGGGCGGACCTGGTTCCAGTTGTTGACCTGCGAGCCCGGCTCCCAGATGCTCTTCAGCTCCTCGACGGTCAGGCAGTCCGCCCAGTCGTTCGCAGGGTTGACGAGCACGGCGAGGCCATCGTAGGCCACGGGCAGTTCGATGTATTCGATGCCGTTCTGCTGGGCGAGCTCGCGCTCGCTGGCCTTGATCGGGCGCGAGGCGTCGTTGATGTCGGTCTCGTTGCGGAGGAACTTGGAGAAGCCGCCGCCGGTGCCGCTGACACCGACGGTGACGCGGACGCCGGACTGCTCCTTCATGAACTCCTCGGCCACGGCCTCGGTGATCGGGAAGACGGTGCTGGAGCCGTCCACTTTGACGGATCCGGAGAGCGCGTCGCCGGCCTCCCCACCGTCCGTGCGGTCGCTGCCGCAGCCGGCCAGCAGGCCGAACACGACGACGCACGCCGTCAGCGAGGGGAGAAACGAGGGAAAGTTGTGTGTCATGGGAGAGATCAGATGGTGGAGAGACTAGAAGGTGAAGAAGAGGGTCATGCGACCCAGCGTGTTCGCCGTGCCCACGTCGTCGTCTTTGAGAAGGCGGACGTTCGGCATGACCTGCACCTGCGGGTGCGGCTGGTAGACGAGCGCGACGAGGCCGAACGTCGTGCGGGCCGTGCCGAGGCGGGCCGGCGCGTTGTCGGGCTCGACGAGGCGCTCGCGCTGCACCCGGTCTACGCGCCCGACGAGGCCCCACTGCTCAGCGAACATGGCGGCCCCAAAGAGGCTCCCGCCGTACGACATCGCGTCGTCCACGCGCTCGAACGTGCCGAGCTCGTAGAACCCCTCGACGCCGACGCGCCACGTGGCGGAGACGTAGCCAGCCAGGGCCGAGGCGACGAGCTGGTGCTCGCGCGGGCCGTCGTAGGCCGCCCAGTTGCTCGCCAGGGCGAGCGTGACACCCTCGGCCGGATAGAACTCGAGCTGGCCGTAGACACGCTTGTACTTGTCGTCCTCGGGGAAGACGGTCTCGTTGTTGCCGACCATCAGCCCGTAGCGGACGGCGTCGGTCCCGAGCGGGCCGTTGACGCGGACACCGAAGTCGCGGGAGGACACCACGCCGTTCAGGTCGAGGATGGTCTTCTCCAGACTCCGAAAGCCCCAGACGTCCTCGGAGATCGCGAAGGAGGGCGGCGAGGTAACGCCCATCGTGAGAGCGTGGCCGCCGCCGACCTTCCACTTGAGGTACAGGTCTTTCACGAACGGCGTGGGCCCCTTCGGGCCGAGGTTGCCGTCGGTGGCCTCCAGCCGAGCACGAGCACTAAAGGAGTCGGAGATGGGGGCGTCGGCGGTGAGGTAGAGGCGACGATAGGTGAACCCGTTCGTTCCTTCTTTCGCGTCGTCGGGGTCCGTAATCTGGTAGTAGTAGTCGACGTAGGCGAGCCCGCTGATCTTGACGGGACTCTGCGCGCGCGCCGTGCGGACCGATCCTCCGAGGACGCATCCGAGTAGGATGCACCCCGCGAGTCCGGCCAGGCGAACGCGCCTGATCGTGGAGATATTCAAGGGTGTGGGAGGTAGGTGTTCCTGGCTGTGGGAGGGAGAGGCCGCGACTCCGAGGAGTCGGGACCTCGCCAGGGGGTGTGCCGAAGCACACCGCCACCGACATAAAAGTAGAGAGGCCGCCGGGACCCCGTGTTACCGAGACGTTAAGCCTCCGCGACCGATAGTCGCAAATGGGCACGCACGGCCCCATTCACGCCTTTTCCACAACCGGACGGAAGAGGCTCACGACGGTCTGCCCGTACGTCCGGCTCGTCTCCAGCGCGGGGTGCTCGTCGAACCGATGCGCCGCGCCGTGTTCGAGCACCAACAGCCCATCCACTTCGAGGTGCGGCAGGGCGAGGTCCGGCACGCGCGCCATCGCGTCGAGTGCGTACGGCGGGTCGGCGAGGACGAGGTCGTAGCGCGCATTCGGCGCGGAATCCAGAAAGCGGAGGACGTCAGCGCGGTGCAGCGTGCAGCGATCAGCGACACCGAGAGCTGTGGCGTTCTGCCGGATGGTGCCGAGCGCGGCCCCGCGCTCTTCCACAAACGTGGCCGCCGCTGCGCCCCGGCTGACCGCCTCCAGCCCGAGCGCCCCGCTCCCGGCGAAGAGGTCGAGCACGTGGGCACCGTGCAGCGCGATCCGGCTCTGGACTAGATTGAAGATGGCCTCACGCGTGCGGTCCGTCGTCGGCCGCGTCGCTCCTTTCGGCGCGCGGAGCCGGTGCCCGCGAAACGTCCCGCCGATGATGCGCATGAGGGTGGGTGGTTAGTGTTTCGTTGTGGTGGCTCGGGGCCGATAACGCGCCAACGAAAGGGTCGAGCATCTCCACCAACCACTATCCACTGACTACTCTCTATCTCACCCTATCTCAACAGCGCACCGATGACGGGGGCGTAGGAGGCGAGGACGAATGGGTCCGTCCCGCCCTGGGCGAGGCGGAACACCGCGAGCGGGTTCAGCGGGTTCGCTTCGAGCCCGAGCAGGTCTTCGATGCCCGAGAGCGCATCGGGGTCGGCGTCCTCGCCGTACAAGAAGAGGTGGCCGACCTCGGAGCGCTCCACGCCCAGCCGGTCCAGCAGCGCGGCACCGAAGTACGCGCCGTCTTCGAGAGCGCCGGCCTCAGCGTGGTGGCCGAAGTACCAAGTCGCGCCCCGGCACAGGGCGTACTCGGTGCGGTCGCCATAGACGCCGAGCGCGAGCACATACGGCATGGGGTCCTCGTCCTTGGCGCCCAGCAACCGGCCGACGACGGCCGCAGCAGCCCCCGTCGTATCCACGAACTCGTGCGCGCGCGCGCCTTCCGCCTCGCTGAAGTGCCGGGCGACGTGATCAAAGCGGGCGTGGACGGAATCGGAGAGACGGAGTACGTGGTGCCAGTGCGCCTGCCGCCCGTCCGACAGCGTCTCGATCCGCACCGGCGTCGCCTTCACGCGGACGGGCCGCGCCACGCTCGCGTCGGAGAGCATCGCCGCCTCCTGCCGGAGCTGCTCGAACCGCTCCGACGGCGGCATCCCCTCGGGCAGCGGGGAGAAGAACGATGTGCCGTTCCACGGGTGAACGACGGCACGGAGCGCCTCCGCCTTCGAGCCGTCGAAGATCTCGCGGATGGCCGTGGAGACCGTGTCGAGGTGGGTCGGCCCCGCGAGGTCGAGCAGCGCCTCTGCGACGTCAAAGTCAAAGTCACACGCGCCGAGGCGGACGAGCCGGAGCGGAGGTGCCCCCCCGGTCGCGCCGCGCGGGCCGACCTCGACCTCGGCGTAGCGCATCACCCGGCCGTAGATCTCCACGCCGGCGCGGAATTTCGATCCGTCCATGCCTCCTCTCGTTGCAGACCCGCTACTCCCAGCTCGCTGCATTGAGCATCCCCGCCGCGCGCTTCGGATCGTCCGTGCCGATGAAGTCTTCCGAGCCGGGGTCTTTGAGCAGGTACACGATGCCCCCCGTGCTGTCGTCACGGACGATGCTCAGGTCGAAGCGCTGCCGGCCGGGACGCGGCGAATACGGCAGCGAGTCCGGGTTGAACGACTCGCCCTCCGCTAGCGCGAAGATGCTGTCGCGCTTGGCGACGAGGAAGGAGTCCGTCTTGACCGCCATCACGAGCGAGTCGAGCGAGGTGGGGTACCTGCCGTGCTCGCGTTCGTAGCCGCGCATCGCGTCGCGGATGTAGCTCATGCGCTCGCGCGTTGCCTCGGTGAGCGCCTGCTCGCGTTCGTAGAGCTCCTGTGGCCCTCGGATGCTCCGGTAGAGCACGTAGCCGAGGACGACGATCACGATCGCGAGAACGATCTGGAGGGCGGTGCGGACCGTGTCATTCGCCAGAATAGCCATTGCGCGAGGATCCCTTGTTGGATGTGGGTGCGGGTGAGCCCCAGAGCGGGGAGGGGAGATGCGGGCCGGGCGGGGATAAGGTCTCTCGCCCATGCTGGCGCAAAATACTCGGCGGCTTTCTCAAAAAGCAACCGACCAGCCCACCCTCTCTCGATTCACCCCACGTGAAGACCCGTTTCGCCGCCCCAGGTTGCCCGCCGCCCGAAAACATCGCCCGTATCTTCCTCCTTTCCCCACGCTGGTATGGCCTTTCCCCTCCCCCCTCTACACGAGCCGGCTCATGTCTGGTGAGAAGACCGCGCTGAGCGTCAACCTGAACAAGGTGGCGCTCCTCCGCAACGCCCGCGACCTCGACCTGCCGAGCGTCGAGCGTGCCGCCCGCACGTGCCTCAGTGCCGGGGCCGATGGGCTCACCGTGCACCCGCGCCCAGACGGCCGCCACATCCGCCCGCACGACGTCCTGTCCCTCGCCGCCCTGCTGGCCGATTCGGGCGCCGAGTTCAACATCGAGGGCAACCCGTTTGCGGAGGAAGAGGAGGGGTACCCGGGGTTCGTCGCGCTCGTGGAGCAGGCGTGTGAGGCCGGGGGCGTAGCTCAGTGCACGCTCGTCCCGGACACGCCCGGCCAGCGCACGTCGGACCACGGCTGGAACCTCACGCGGGACGCCGACCGGCTCCGCCCCGCGGTCGAGCGGCTGAAGGGGTACGGCTGCCGTGTCAGTCTGTTTATGGACCCGGACGCGGAAGCGATACCCGCCGCCGCCGACACGGGAGCGGACCGCGTGGAGCTCTACACCGAGCCCTACGCCCGCGCCTTCACCGACGGCGAGCCCGCGGCCGAGCTGGCCCGGCTCGCTGCCGCCGCCGAGGCCGCCCACGCCGCTGGACTCGGCATCAACGCCGGGCACGACCTCAGCCTCGACAACCTCGGCCCCTTCGTCGCCGCCGTCCCGCACGTACTCGAAGTCTCCATCGGCCACGCCCTCACGGCCGACGCGCTCTGGCTCGGGCTCGACACCGCCGTGCGCGCGTACCAGCACATCCTCACCGACGCCGTGCCCCATCATGTCTGATCCCTCACCCGACACGCCGACGCCCGACTCGGAAGACGCCGCGCCGAGCAATGCCGCGCCGGCCCCGGCCATCTCGGACGAGTTCGCTTTCGACCCAAACCACCGGAGCGGGTACGCCGCGCTCGTCGGACCACCGAACGTGGGGAAGTCGACGCTGATGAACGCGCTCGTCGGGCAGAAGCTTTCTATCGTCACGGCCAAGCCGAGCACGACGCGCCACCGCATCCTCGGCATCCTCTCCGGCGACGACTATCAGGTCGTCTTCCTCGACACGCCCGGCATCGTCCGCCCGCAGTACCGGCTCCACGAGGCGATGATGCACGCCGTGGACTTCGCCGTCGCCGACGCCGACGTGCTCCTGTTTATGGTGGACGCCTCGCACCACGGCGTTCCCGACAAGGCCCTCGAACGGATCGCCGAGCGCCCCGCCCTCCTCCTGCTCAACAAGATCGACCTGATCGCGCAGGAAGAGGCGCTGCCCCTCGTCGAGAAATTCAACGCGCTGCGCGCCTTCGACGCCGTCATCCCGATCTCGGCGAAGACCGGGTTCAACCTCGATAGGGTCCTCACGCAAATTCTGGAGCGGCTACCGCTCGGCCCGCCCTACTACCCGAAAGACCAACTCAGTGAGCACCCGGAGCGGTTCTTCGTAGCCGAGATCGTCCGCGAGAAGATCTTCGAGCTCTACCGCGAGGAGATCCCGTACTCGACACAGGTGAACATCGTGACCTACGAAGAGCGCGAGGGGTCGAAGGATTTCATCGACGCCGAGATCGTCGTGGAGCGCAACACGCAGAAGGGCATCATCATCGGGAAGGGCGGCGCAGGACTCAAGCGGCTCGGGCAGTTCGCGCGCCGCGACATCGAGGCGTTCCTCGGGAAGCCTGTCTACCTCCAGCTCCACGTCAAGGCCCGCGCCGATTGGCGCAACCGCGAAGGCTTTCTCCGCTCGTACGGCTACGACATTCGCTGATTTTGCGACTCGCCGATCGGGTAATCGGGAAGCAAGAATCACCCAATCAGCGAATCACCTAATAGTAAACCCGAGCCCCTCAGCCACGGCCGTCCGGTATCCCGTCGGCACGTCGGCGGCGGCGATGACGTGGTGCTGCCACGCGCGACGGCGCGGATAGGTCTTGCGGAGGCGGTGGAAGGTGGCTCCCCGCTCGTCGGCCGGCTGTTCGAGCAGCGCCCGCATCCGTGTGTCGTCAGCGCGGAGGTCGTACGCCTGCCGGGCGAGGGCGTCGAGCCAAGCCGTTTCGCTGAGACTCGTCGGCGGCGACTTCAGCGGGAGGAACCCGTCAGCGGAGAGGACGGCGTCGGCGTTCCACGCTACCGGGACTCCCAGCCAGGCGACGAGCGCGTCGTAGAGCATCGCCGTGCCCTGCACCTTGCCGTCGAACGAGTAGCCCGCGATGTGCGGCGTGGCGAGGGCGGTCCGGCGGAGCAGCCCCTCGTCGGGCGTCGGCTCGTTCTCCCACACGTCCAGCACCGCTCCCCCGATCTCCCCCGTTTCGAGCGCCGTCCGCAGCGCCGCGTTGTCGACGACGGCCCCGCGCGAGGCGTTGACGAGGAGCGTGCCCGCCCGCATCGCCGCGAGCTCGTCCGCTCCGATGAGGTGAAAGGTCGGGTGCGGCTCTGTGCGCGTCAGGGGCGTGTGGAGCGTCACCACGTCCGCCTCGGCCAGCACTGTTTCCAGTGAGACGAAGTCGTGTGGTTCTCCTGCGGCCGAGGCTGCCTCAGCGAGAGGCGGATCGCAGCGCAGAACCCGTACGCCGAGAGCCGGCAATCGGGCGGCCAGCCTCCCCCCGATCTGTCCACAACCGACGACGCCTACTGTCCTATCTCGTAACGCTTCGTCCTCCTCCGTGTACACCGCCAGCAGCGCCGCCAGCACGTATTCTACCACCGACTGCGCGTTCGAGCCAGGCGCATTCGCGAACGTAATCGCGCAGGCATCGAGATAATCGAGATCGACGTGATCGGTCCCAATCGTGGCACTCCCGACGAAACGGACACGGCTACCCCGCAGTAGCGCCTCGTCTAGGCGAGTGACACTTCGCACCAGCAGCACGTCCGCGTCAGCGACCTCCTGCGGTCCGATCTGTTTGCCAGCGAGCAAGCGCACGCGGCCGAGCCTGCCAAAAGCCTCCTGTGCGTAGGGGATATTAGCGTCGGCGACGATATAGAGAGGCAAAGTGGCTACGACAGATCGTCGGGGTTTGTGAAGGGATGACACAGATCAGTAAGCGTTCATAATTCGAGGTTTGACAACACATAGGCGTAAAATCGGGGTTTAATGGAATTTAAATTCGAGCTTTTCAGTTTTCACACACACCCCCGTTGATCACACACTAACTTGGGAACGCAAGGGGTCAAAACCGCTTAAAAAGGGCAATTTGCCTCTCTTCACCAAGCCTCCACACTAGTAAACAGAGATTGTTGATTTCTGGCAGGGTATTGGCGCTAATAGAGGCTTAATGAACGGCGGAACCCTGACCCCGCGCCCCACCCGAAGTCAGGCACCCGCCACTCTTTTGAACTAACCTGAGTCTACCATGGAGCTTTTCGCTAACAAGAAGGTGATCGGCGCTGCAGGCGTGATCCTTTCGGTGTTGCTCCTCGCGCTCTCGCTTGTTTTCAATGCTGTGGACCGGGATACCCTGGCCGAGTCGATGCCCGCTGTAGATGCGGCCCCACTCACCCAGGAGGTCTCCGTCAAGAACGCACAGTTTGCAAGCGAGGACATGAAGGAGGACGTATTGTGGCTCGCCCGCTGCATTTTCTCCGAAACTAAGCGCCCCGACGAGCAGGAGCTCGTCGCGTGGGTCATCCGCAACCGGGTCGAAACCGGCTATCGGGGCCGTCGCAGCTACCGCGATGCTGTCCTCGACCCCTGGCAGTTTAGCGCGTTCAACGATAACAGCCCGAAGCGTACGTACTACTCCAGCCTCACCTTCGACTCGAAGCCGAAGGGCTGGAAGACGGCTCTGTTCATCGCCTACGATGTCTTGAACGCTCCCGCATACGAGCGGCCGTTCCCCAACAAGACGCGCCATTTCTACAGCGAGCGCTCGATGAAGGGCAGTGTGCAGCCGGAATGGGCGGGCGGCAAACGCCCCGTCGCTCTCGACCGCAACATCGATCCCAAGCGGTTTCGTTTCTATGCCGGCGTTTCCTAAACGAACTGCCGGCGTTTCCTAAACGAACTGCCGGATGCCTGTAACGAAGGGCGCGCCTCCCCCGGCGCGCCCTTCGTCGTTGATAGCGGGCGAACACCGTGTGTGTGAGTAGGCATTGCGCCCCGTCACCGGCTATCTTCGAGTCACCCCCACGCACTGTCCTCACCCCCATGCCGCGCCGCTTACTCACGCTTCTGCTACTCCTTTGCTTCGTCGCCGTCACTGTGGTGGTAGTGGCCGGTTGCCTCCGCCACGCGGCCCGGACAGACGGGACCTCCGTTTCGGGCGAGGTACCCGGCACCGAGCAGGACAGCGGCCTTCCTGCCGCGGCCGGCCTACGCATCGGCACGTTCAACACGGAGTTCCTGTTCGACGGCCTAGACAACGAAGGACAGGCGAGCTTCCCGTGGAAGGGAGATCCCGTGCTCGCCCGAGCGCACCGCGACTCCATCGCCCGCGTTATCCGTGCACTCGATGCGGACGTGCTGATGCTAGAGGAGGTCGAGAACGCGGAAACGCTGGAGATGCTTGTCGGCGAATCTCTCGCCGACCTCGGGTACAAGGTCTACTTCGTCAAGGGGCAGGACAACTTCACCGGGCAGGATGTGGGACTCCTCTCCCGCCTCCCCATCGAAGAAGTGGGCCGGACCGACGAGCGGGTGCAGGTCGGGACGACGCGCCAGCAGTACGGCGTCAGCAAGAACCTCTGGGCGCGGCTCGACCTCGGCGGCATCCCGACGACGCTCATCGGCGTGCACTTCCTCGCCCGACCGGACGATGTCGAGCGGAAGCCGCGGCGTGAGGCGCAGGCCGAGGTGATCCGGCGGCTCGTCGTGGAGGAGATGTCGGCCGGCCGCGCCGTCGCCGTCCTCGGCGACTTCAACGATTTCGACGATGACACGCCCGACCGGGCCGGCAGCGTCCCGATCTCGAACGTGCTCGCCACCATCAAGCAGGCCGGACCCGGACCGGCGGACGACCTCCGCAACGCCGCCGCCGAGGTCCCCCAAAAGGATCGCTACACCTCGTTCTGGGACCGGAACCGCAACGACATCATCGACCCCGGCGAGTTCTCTTCGCTGGATCACCTCCTCCTCTCGCCGCGTCTCTACGCGTCCCTGCGTGCCGTCCACTTCGTGCATCTCCACGACCCGCGCGTCGTCTCCGATCACTTCCCCATCGTAGTCACGCTCGAATTGCCCTCCGGTCTAGGAACGCGGTGACCGGCCTTATCGGGCTACGCCGAGTCGGCACGCCGTAGTCTTCCTGCAGCGCGGATCTGCGCGCGCGGTGCGGCCTCGGCTCTGTCTCTTCCCCACGCTACGCGGGACCCATCGGGGGACGGGATCATTAAACAGAGGCAATCACTTCTCTAGTTTCCCTCTCGACTACCTCACCCCGACTTTATCTATGGCTGGATCTCCCCCTCCCAACCGCCCCGCGTCCGACCTTTGGGACCGCGCGCTCAGCGGCGACCGCGACGCGTTCGAAGAAGCCCTCGCACCGCACCACGACACGCTGATGGACGCCGCGCGGCGCAAGATCGCCGCCCGCATCGCCGAGGGCGAACTACGTGAACGCGCCCTCACGCCTGAAGAACTCGTCGGCGAGACGATGATCCGCGCCTTCGACCACCGGGCTAGCTTCGACCCCGAGCAGATGAGCCTGCGCGCGTGGCTCCTCGGCATCCAGTACCGGACGCTCAACCGCCTCCTCCGTACCGAGCACCGCTACGACGACCAGAAAGCCATCTCCCTCGACGCCGAGGTCCCAGCGGGTGACGAGCAGGACGCCGTCGAGGAGCAGTTCTACGAGTTCCGCCAGCCCTTCGACGTGACGACCTACGAGGAGATCATCCCGAGCCAGCAGCCCGCCGACGTCGAGATCGACCCGCGTGGGCGCTCGCTCTCGCCGGAAGAGCTGGACTACCTCGAATCCAGTGGCCTCGGGGCCGAGCAGCGCCACCTCGTCGAGTTCCACGACGAGTTCGAGCTCTCGCTCTCCGAGATCGCGCAGATCATGGAAACCTCGCTGCAGAATACCGCCGAGGCGCTCGGCGAGGCGCGCATGCACGTCCGCCACTACATCGGCTCGACCGATGTGGACAACGTCGCCGAAGACGAGCGCATCGACAGCTACACCGGCGAGCCCATCAGCCAGAACCCCGCCTACCCCGAGACGGGGACCCCCAACGATTCCGACAACGAACCCGCGACCCGAGCATGAGCAACGCCCTGACCCCCGAACTCCGCGACGCCCTCATCGCCGAGCTCGAAGAGCGCACCACCTCCCCCGGCTTCCACTACCTCGACGCCGGCCACCTCACGGAGCTCGCCGCGATTGAGAGTGCGGAGGCCCCTGTGGTCTCGATTTTTATGGAGCTGACGCCGGAGATGCGCGTCAACGACTCGTGGACCACCACGTTTAAGGACCTCGCCCGGCAGGCGCTCACCCATGCCAACGGCCACTACGACGACAAGACAGTGCAGCACGAGCTCGACCGCGTCGAGGCGGCGCTGCGAGGGGGCATCCCACGCACGGGGCGCGGCATCGTGTTCTACGCCTGCGAGGCCATCGGCCTCTTCCGACAGTTCGGCGTCGCCATCTCGCTGCCGAACACGGTCTACGTGGACCGGCGGCCGTACGTCCGCCCCCTCGTCCGCGTCCGCGACGAGCACGACCGCTTCGGCATCGCCGTGCTGAGCCAGAAGCAGATGCGGTTCTTCTTCAGCCAGATCGGCCTCGTCGAGGAGGTCTTCGAGCTGGAGGGCCGCGAGATCCTCACCTCGGACTACCAGAGCAAAGACCAACGGCAAGACAAGCAGGCCGAGTACCGGAAGGAGCAGGCGAAGCGTGCCGCGCACGCCCTCGAGCTATTGGCCAAGAAGCTCGACGTCCGCCACCTCCTCTACGCATGCCCCACCGACATGGAAGCCCCCTTCCTCGACTCGCTCGACCAGCACACCCGCGAGCGCATCGCCGCCAGCTTCCAGTGCGACATCAACGCGAGTTCGGCCGAGATCGCCGAGAAGGCCGAGCCCATTCAGCGCGAGGTGGAAGAGCGCGAGGAGTTGGAAACCATAGACAGAGTCCAGGCCCTCCTGACGACCCGCGCCGTCGGCGGACTTGAAGAGACGCTCGACATGCTGAATCAGCAGCGCGTAATGACGCTCCTCCTCGACGACGAGCAGGAGATTCCCGGCGGCATCGACCGCGAGACCGGGATGCTGACCTCACAGACGGAGGGCACGCTCGCCGCCACCGGCAACGAGGTCTTCCCCGAGAGTGACCTGTTCGAGCTGATGCTGGAGCGGGCGCTCGCGCAGGGTGCCTCGCTCGAACTCGTCCGCAGCGAAGCCGCGCGGCAGAAGATGCAGCAGTTCGGCCCGGCGGCCGCGCTTCTGCGGTTCTAACACGTGCGAGTAGTATCAAAAAGGGGGCGACCGGCACTCGGTCGCCCCCTTTCGCGTGCGTACGCGTTAGCCTGAGATCAGAGCGCGACGCCGATACGGAGGAAGAACGCATTCACTTTGAACGAGTCGTTGCTGTCGAACGTCCCGACACCGCCCGGCAACTCGCCGCCATCGACGAAGCCGGTCACATCGAGGCCATAGCGAAGCTCGGCGAACACGCTCGGCCCCACGATGGCGCTGAGTTCCGCCCCGACACCAAAGTTCAGCGCGAGCGTAGTGCTCCGGCTCCCGCTGAAGTCGGTGAGGTCACCGACCGGGAACCGGGCTTCGGGACCGAGAAGGGCGTAGGGCTTCACGACCGGCGAGGGGAAGCGGAACTTGAAGTCTACAGGGACCGCAATGAACGTGACACTGGTATTCCCCCCACTCGCCGTACCCCCACCGACACTGATCTGCGCATCGCCTGCTTTGACGTAGAGCACGGAGATGCGAGCGGCGAGCGGGCCGAAGCCGACATCGCCGAAGATGCCGACGTGATAGCCGGTGGACTGGTCGAGGTCGATAGCCGTAGCGTCGGAGAGGGAGCCGAAGTTGAGGCCGCCGGCGAGGCCGAACTTCGGAATGACCTGGGCGTGGGCGAACGGCGCGGTGGCGGCCGACGCGAGGGCGAGCGCGAGGGCGACGAGGAGGAAACGAAAGGGGCGCATGGGCTGTGGGGGTTAAGGAATCGTCAACCGAGGGGTGAGGGGCATCGGGGTCCGGCGAGGCAGGCAACTTATCGGCGGCGGGCGGAGTTTCCAAAGCCTC
>JBBSMX010000011.1:0-54595 GCA_038232935.1 Rhodothermales bacterium
TCGGTGCGCATCTGCACGCGGAGCTTCGCGTCGAGGTTCGAGAGCGGCTCGTCGAAGAGGAACACGGCCGGCTTCCGCACGATGGCCCGGCCGACGGCCACGCGCTGGCGCTGCCCGCCCGAGAGCAGGCCCGGCTTCCGCTCGAGCACGGGTTCGAGCCCGAGGATCCGGGCGGCCTCGGCCACGCGGGCGTCGATCTCGGGACGGGGAAACTTCCGGATCTTCAGGCCGAAGGCCATGTTCTCGGCCACGCTCATGTGGGGGTAGAGCGCGTAGTTCTGGAACACCATGGCGACGTCGCGGTCCTTCGGCGGGAGCTCGTCGGTGCGGCCGCCCGCGGCCTGGGCCACGACGCGGTCCCCGATGGTGAGGCGGCCGCCGGTGATGTTCTCAAGGCCGGCGATCATGCGCAGGAGGGTGCTCTTCCCGCAGCCGGAGGGGCCGACGAAGACGACGAACTCCCCGTCCTCGACGGCGAAGGAGGCGTCGGCGACGGCCTCGTACCCGTTGGGGTACACCTTCCGGATGTGTTCCAATTCCACGCGTGCCATAAGTCAATCGGTCATGTGGGGGCCTACGGCGGTGCGGCCCCGCAGTGATAAAAAAGTGTCAGCCCTTGACGGCCCCGAGCGTGAGGCCGGAGATAAGGTAGCGGCTGAGGGCGAGAAATAGGCCGACGACGGGGATCGAGACGAGGAGCGCGCCGGCGGCGTAGAGCCCCCACTGCGTCGTCATGTCGCCCTGAAACATCTTCAACCCGAGCGGGAGCGTGAACATGTCGGTGTCCTGCAGCACCACGTTCGCCACCACGTACTCGTTCCACGCCGTCATGAACGAGAAGAGCGCGGTGATGACGAGGGCGGGCGCGGCGAGGGGGAAGATCACCCGGCGGAACGCCTGCCACGGCGTGCAGCCGTCGATCCGGGCGGCCTCTTCGAGTGCGACGGGGATCGTGTCGTAATACCCCTTCATCTGCCACACGCAGAAGGGCAGCGCCGTCGCCGAGTAGATCACGATGATGCCGAGGTACGAGTTCAGCAGCTTAAGATTGATGAGCACGACGTAGAGCGGGAGCAGCAACATCGTGGCCGGAAACATCTGCGTAATGAGGAGGCCGCTCAGCATCGAGCCGCGCCCCAGGAATCGGTACCGGCTGATCGCGTAGCCCGCCGTGGAGGCGAGCGCGACGCCGGTCACGGTCACGACGAAGGCGACGAGGACGGAGTTCAGCATCCATCGCAGGAACGGCGTCTCGAAGAGGAGCGCGCGGTAGTTGTCGAGGGTGGCGCCGTCGGGGATGAAGTCCAGCGAGGTCGAGAGGAGCTGGTCGCCGGGGCGGAGCGAGACCGTGATGATCCGCGTGATCGGGTAGACCGAGAGGAAGACGAAGAACGTCAGGAAGGCGTAGCTCCCGATCTTCCCGAGCGTGGAGGTGGAGGATGTAGACATGTCAGTACGCGCCCTCTGTCGCGTTCGTCCGCTTGAGCAGGACCTGGGTGAAGACGAAGAGGACGCCGAAGATCACCATCGAGAGGGCCGCGGCCCAGCCGAAGCGGTACATCTGGAAGGCCGCCTCGTAGACGTAGCTCACGAGGATATGGGTCTGATCGTTCGGCTCGCCGCCGTTCGAGACGAGCCAGACGACGTTGATGTTGTTGAACGTCCACACGATGCCGAGCGTGATGGCCGGGATCATGACCGGTTTGAGCAGGGGGACCGTGATGCTCCAGAACTTCTTCCACTCACTCGCCCCGTCCACGTCCGCCGCCTCGTAGAGCTCGCCGGGGATCGATTGCAGGCCGCCGAGCGCGACGACCATCATGAAGGGGAAGCCGAGCCAGATGTTCGTGAGGATGACCGCAACGAACGCTTCGAACGGGCTCGTCAGCCACGCGATGGGGCTCATCCCGAAGGCCTTCGAGAGGAGGAGGTTGACGGCCCCGTACTCGTAGTTGAACATGCCGCGCCACGTGAGCGCCGTGATGTATTGCGGGAGGGCCCACGGCAGGATCAGCAGCACGCGCCACGCCGGCTTGCCGACGATAAAGGACTTGTTCAGAATGACGGCGAGGAACACGCCGAGTCCCACGTGGAAGACGATGTTGACCGCCGTCCACACCACAGTCTTGAGGAACACGTTCCAGAACGCGGGCTCGGAAAAGACGGCGGCGTACTGCTGGAACCCGATCACATCCCAGTCGCGGATGTGGTAGATGTTCATGTTCGAGAGCGAGAGCACCACGTTGTAGAAGAACGGGTACGCCACGACGGAGAGCACGATGAGGACGGTCGGGCCGAGGAGCGCACCCAGGAAAATGCGGTGCTGCCATGCCTCACTTAGCCTAGGCGCGGGCCGGACGGGGTCCGTGCGCTCGGTGCGCGGCCGGCCGTTCTGGCCAGCCTCTTCCTTCGTGCGCTCGCGGGCTTCGAGCGCCGCCACGGTGTCCTTCGCTTCGAGCATGGGTCGGGGGTCAGAGGAAGGTGTCGGCGATGAGCTTCTCGACGTTCTCCTGCATGAGGCGCGCGCCCTCTTCCGGCGTCACGGCCCCGTTCATCACGAGCTGATAGGGGCCGCGCATGCCGTCCCACACCTGCCGCATCTGTGGAGCAATCGGCATCATGCGGCCCTTCTCGACGGTTTCGAGTGAAGCCTGTAGTTCGGCGTTGTCGCGGACGGCATCGGAGTCGCGGACGGTGCGCATCGTGGGGATCGTGGCGAGGTCGGCGGCCATCTGCCGCTGCATCTCGGCGTCGGTCAGGTACATCAGCACGGCGCGAACGGCGGGCAGCTTCTCGTCCGGCACGTTCACGTTCACGGAGTAGCCCTTCGCCGCGACCATCGGCGCGGCCCACTTGCCGGTCTCGCTCACGCGCGGGATCGGCGCGATGCCGTAGTCGATGCCGGAGTCGCCGTAGCCCGCCCACGCCCACGGGCCGTTGATGATGCTCGCGGCTCGGCCCTCTTTGAAGAGCGTCTCGGCCACGTCGTAATCGCTCTCGCCGGGGATGACGCGGTACTTGTCGCGAAGGTCGAGCACGAAGCGGATGGCGCGGACCGTCGCCTCGTTGTCGAGCGTCGGATGGCCCTCGTCGTCGAGGACCCATCCGCCGAAACCGGTGAGGAAGGGGATGAAGAAGAACGGCTCGCGGTAGTTCCACGTCAGGCCGTACGTGTCGGGCGTCCCGTCGCCGTTGTCGTCGCGCGTGACGCGCTGGAGCGCGGCGATCATCTCGTCGGTCGTCGCGGGCGGGGTCGGGAGGAGGGCTTTGTTGTAGACGAACACGAGCTGGTTGCCGATCTGGTCGGCGAGCATCCACGGCTCGCCCTCCCAGCGGATGATGCCCTCGTCGGTGAACTGCGCGAGGTAGTCGGCGGGCAGCACGTCGTCGAGGGGCCGGATCGTCTCGGTGAGGGCGAGGATGCCGATGTTGTCGGCCGGCCCGAAGATCAGCTCCGGCCCTTGCCCGCCGACGGCGCCGACGACGAAGAGATTGCGCAGCTCTTCGGTCTCCCGGTAGAGCGGCTCGATGACCACGCTGTCTTGCGCCGCGTTGTAGCGGGCGACGGCCTCATTGAAGAACGCGCGCTCGGCTCCGATCTTCTGGTGCCAGATGCGGACGCGTGTCCGCCCGTCATCGGGGCGGCATCCGACGAGGCTGACGGCGAAGAGGAGGGTGAGGAGCAGACGCGGCATCGTCATCCGCCGGTGCGGTTGAGCACGACGCCGGTGCGGGCGGGGAGTTCGAGGAGCAATCCCGTCGCGTCTTCCTGCACGCGGCTCGGCCCATCGGTCGTGGCGAAAGCGAGGGCGTAGGTGCCGGCGGCCGGTTTCTCGACGCGGAGGCTCTGCGCCTCGTCGGACCGGTTGAAGACGACGACCATAGTCTCGTCGTCCAGCGAGCGGCTGAACGCGAAGAGGTTGCGCGCATCGTCGGTCAGCAGCACGGTGAAATCACCGTGGCGGAGGGCGTCGCTGCCGGTGCGGAGGGCGATGGCCTCTTTGTAAAAGGCGAAGAGGTCGGCGTCGAAGTCGACGGGGTCGGCTGCGCGCTCCCGACCGAGCGGGTCGTGCGTCTCGGCGTCGTAACGCAGGTCGGCCCAGAGCATCGGCTTGCGGTCGTCGGGGTCGTCGGCGCCCCACATGCCGGCCTCGGTGCCGTAGTAGAGCATCGGCGGACCGACGTACGTCATCTGCATGAGGGCGACGAGCTTCTGAACCTCGCGCTCCGCCGCGTTCGGCTTACGGACTTCGTACGGATGTCCGCCGCGCGGGGAGACGCTCCGGTCGTAGTCGAAGACATTGGGCTCGTTGTAGTCCCCACTCGCGTTCACGATCATCGAGGCGATGCGGTCCGTATCGTGGGAGTCGACGAGGTTTTGGAGTGCGAACTGCACGGACTCGGGGTACTCGGCGCGGCGCTCGTTCAGCATCGCGGCGAACTGCGACGGCGTGGCGGCGTCGTCCACGAGGAAGCCTTTGACGGGAAAGGCGAAGCCGTGGTAGTTCATCGTCGCCGAGAACCCGCCGACGCGGACGAACTCGTCGGCGTTGTCCCAGAGCTCGGTGACGGTGTACGCGTCGGGGTTGATCTCGCGGACGTGGGCGTTCCAGTCCGTCCAGAACTTGATCGGCACCTCGTTCGCCACGTCGAGCCGCCACCCGTCGATGCCGTCGCTCGGGTCGCCGTCGCCGTCGGGGTCCATCCACCGCGCCGTCGCGTCGAAGACGTACTCCTTCGGGCCGGGGTGGAGGTCCGTCCCGTCGGCGGTGTCGGCGAACTCGGGGAGGGTCGCGACGCCCCACCAGCCCTTGTACTTGAACTCACTCTCCTGCGTGGCCGGGTCGTCGAACTGCTCGACGATGTACCAGTCTTTGTAGGGCGAGGCGGCCTGCTCGTCGCGGAGGTTCTCGAAGGCGAAGAAGTCGCGGCCGGTGTGGTTGAAGACGCCGTCGATGATGACGCGGAGGCCGCGCGCGTGGGCCTCGTCGAGGAGGTGGTAGAACAGCTTGTCCGCCTCCGTGTGGTGCCACGTCGCGGGGTCGGACGTCTCCTGGGCCATGAGGGCAAAGTCGCCCGCCGGGTCCGGCCCGAAGTGGGGGTCGATGTGGTGGAACGTGTTGCCGTCGTACTTGTGGAGCGAGCGGGCGTAGAAGACGGGGTTGAAATAGATCGTGTTGATCCCGAGGTCGCGGAGGTAGTCGAGCTCGTCGATCACGCCTTGCAGGTCGCCGCCGTAGCGTCGGTCGAAGACGCCGTCCTCGTAGAAGTCGTCGCCGCGCTCCCGTTCCCAGTCGGCGCGGGCGTACCAGTCGCCGGTCCACGGCGTGAGGGCCCAGTCGTCCGGGACGCGATCGACGGGGAGTTCGAGTGAGGCGCGCGTCGGGTCGTTGGACGGGTCGCCGTTGCGGAAGCGCTCGGGGAAGAGCTGGTAGAAGACGGCGTCGGCAGCCCAGTCGGGGACGTTCGCGCTGCGGTCCTCCGCCATCGACCGCGTCATCGTCGGGTTCAACACCGCAGGCGCTTCCGCCGCTGCCTCGACGGTAGCGACATTGACGGGCGTCGTCTGCATCTCCTCGGTTCCGGTGCAGCCGGCGAGGAGGACGAGCGAGGCAAATACGAGCGGTCTGGGCATAGCAGCGAGGTCGGGATTAACGAGCGAGGGTGACTTTTGTCGTTGCCGTGTGGCCGCTCGCCGTGAGACGGACGAGGTACGTCCCGCTCGGGAGGTCGGCTCCGCGAAGGGCGATGC
This sequence comes from Rhodothermales bacterium, assembly GCA_038232935.1. Lineage (GTDB taxonomy): Bacteria > Bacteroidota > Rhodothermia > Rhodothermales > JANQRZ01 > JBBSMX01. The sequence continues at coordinate 5,753 of JBBSMX010000011.1, forward strand.
GGTGTTCACCGGCCGTCTGCGTCTCGTCCACGAGCACGGCCACGCGGCGGCCAAGCACGTCGACGACCTCAACCCGCACGTCGGCGGGGGTGGGAAGGGCGTAGGTGAACGTGGTTGTCTCGGCGAAGGGGTTCGGGTAGGCCGCGTCGAGCCGGAAGACGTCGGGCGTGCCCGCGACGTCCTCGGCGTCCACCGTGTAGATACCGGAGGCGGGGGAAGGCACGTCCACGTTCGTATAGATCCGCGCTTCGCCGGGCTGGAGCGAGAACGTCTGCGCCGTCTCCGTCACCGCGAGCTCAGTGTCGCCGAAGAACCCGTACCACGTCCCCGTGGCGGGGAAGTCCACGGCCACCTCGCGCGGCGTCACCCCGAAGTTGCCGACGATCACGACCTCGCTCGGCTCACCGTCGGGGGCGTCCGGGAGCGAGAGCGTGATCCAGCGGTCCGGCACGAGGCCGAGCCGGGTGTCGACCTCGGTGTCCGGGCTGGTGAAGACGGCGTAGTCGGTGCGGAGGTTGATGAGCGCGGCCCACGTATCGTAGAGGTTACGGCGGTCCGGGTCGTGGTAATAATTCCAGCGGATCGGCTTGGGCGAAGTCCGGCCGGGGACGCCGTTGGGGCATTCGCCGGGGTAGTCGCCGTTGACGAGGCACTCGCCGGGGCCGCCACCGTAGCCGAGCTCGCCGAACTGCCACATCATCCGCGCGCCGGGGACGGGGAAGAAGAACGTGCCCGCGAGCTTCTGCCGTTCGAGTGCGGTCCCTAGATCGGCGATGTCGTAGCCGGTAGCCGGGTTCGAATTGCCGTAGTTCAGGTTCCTGAACATCATCCACTGCTCGTCGTGGCTCTCCATATAGGTCACAGCCCCGCCGACGGGCATGGCGCTCACCCAGCTCGGCGGGTACGTCTCGGTGAGCGTGCTCGGGAAGTCGGTGGCAGTCGGGTAGCCCATCGCGCTCTGGCTGTACTCCCGGTTCATGTGGTGCCAGAGCATCATGCCCGGCCGCCCCTCGTCGCGCCCGTACTGCGCGAGCTCGCGGTACTCCTGGTCGCTGTCGATGAGGTCTTCGAGGATGATGATGGCCTCGTCGTCGAAGGCCCAGAGCACGTCCGCCATCCGCTCGAAGAGGCCGACGCGCTGCGGGTTGTAGCCGAAGAAGTTGCCGTCCTGCATGAACCCGCCGGCGAGGTCGAAGCGGTAGCCGTCCACGCGGTACTCTTCCATCCACCAGCGATTCGCACGGTCGAGCCAGTGCTGCGTGGCCGGGTTCGTGTGGTCGAGATCGCAGAAGACGTTGAAGGGGTGCCGTGCCGGATTGTTCGTGTAGAGCCCAGCCTCGGTGCAGCCGTAGAGCTCGACGAGCGGCGACGGGCTGTCGGCGTGGTTGTAGACGACGTCGAGGAGGACGGCGATGCCGCGCGCGTGGGCGGCGTCCACGAACGCTTTGAACTGGTCGGCGGGGCCGTAATACTTGTCGAGGGCGAGGTGGAAGGTGGGCTGGTAGCCCCAGTTGATGTTGCCGCCGAACTCGGCGACGGGCATCAGCTCGATGGCGTTGACGCCGAGCCGGTCGAGGTAGGCGAGCGTGTCCGCGAGGGTGTCGTAGTCGTGGGCCTGGAGGAAGTCGCGGACGAGGAGCTCGTAGATCACGAGGTCTTCCTGGGCCGGCCGCTCGAAGTTGTCGATCTGCCAGACGTACGGCGTCGCGCCGGGCGTGATGGCGGTGGCGGGCTTACCGGCGGCCTCGGTCGGGTACGGCCTGAGGTCGGGGTACGTCGCGGGCGAGATGCCGCTGTCCTCGGGCAGCAGCACCTTCGGGCTGTACGGGTCGGCGATGCGCGTCTCTCCGTTCACGAGGTACTGGAAGGCGATCTCCTCGCCCGGCGTGAGCCCGCTGATCTCGGTCCACCACCAGACGGAGTCGGCCGTCGCGGGGTCCTCGCCCTCGGCGTCGCGGAAGAGGAGGGCGTCGTCATCCACGGTCCAGTCGTTGAAATCGCCGAGGACGTGGACGAAGCTCTTGCCCGGCGCGAAAAGCGAGAGGCGGACCGTCGAGCCGTCCACGACGGTGATGCCGTCTTCGAGCCCGGCAGGCCGCGCCGCGTCGGTCACCGTCGGCGGGATGACACCGGTTTCGTCCTCGACCGTTCGGCCGAGCGCGTCGGTCGCGATGATCCGGAAGTAGCCGGGGGCGGCGACGGGGGCCGGTAGCTCATAGCGGAAGAGGCCGGTCTCGGCGTCGAAGAAGGCGAGGCCGTCCTGGAGCGAGCCGTCGTTGACCTGGAACTGGACGCTCGTGAAGGCCGCCGTCCCGAACAGGCTGGCGGATACGGCGAAGAGTTGCCCGGCCGGGTTCTGCTCGCGCGCGAGCTGGAACGTCATCGGGTCCGCGATCTCGATGACGGAGTCGTTGTTCGGCCCCGTCGTCACGGGGTTGAGCGGGTCGGAGATCCAGACGTAGTTCGTGCCGCTCTGGTTCAGGTGGTAGTGGACCTTGTAGGTATAGGTCTGCCCGAGCGTCAGGGGAATCGTGTAACGGTACTCGTTGCCGACGGGGACGTAGGTCATCCGCGAGGGGGCGTCGATGGCGATCTGCCCGTTGCTGTTGGGCCCCCAGTCGTTGAACGAGCCCGGCAGGAAGGCGCGGACGGGCTGGATGGGCGGCGGCGTGAGGTCCGGCAGAAACCGGAACGTCACGTCGAGTTGCGGCTGCGCGAGCGCGGAGGTCCCTCCGGCCAGCGCGAGCAAAAGGGTAAAGAATGCCATGCTAAAAATGCGTCGGTTCATTGCCTTGCCTGCTTTCTGCGCGAGCTGAATCTGATAAAGTTCTGCTATCCGAGGCCGCCGCCGGACCCCCTGCCCCGACAAGTCGGGGCTGTCCCCCTCATCGAGGGGGACAGTCGCACGCAGCCTCCTGCAAAGGGACGTGTCCTGGAGCAGGGGCAAGTGCGACAGGGGGTCCGCACACGCAGCGGCCGAAGGGCACCGGCCCCCGCGCTGTTGAGCGACGGGGGCCGGCGCGTCCGGCGACGCCCGTAGGCGTCAGTTCATCACCGTGATCTTCCGAGTGAGCACGGAGCCCGCCGCCTGGAGGCGGACGAGGTACACCCCGTTGGCGAGGCCGTCAGCTTCAAACCCCACGCGGTACGTGCTGGCCGACTGGACCCCGTCCACGAGCGTAGCGATGAGGCGGCCGGTGAGGTCGTAGACCGCGAGGCGCACCGAGCCGCTCTCGGGGAGGGCGTACTCGAACGTCGTCGAACTGCGGAACGGGTTCGGGTAGTTCGCGCTGAGCAGCGCCGTCTCCGGCTGCGTCCCGCCGACGTCTTCGATTCCCGTCGTCATCTCGACGTAGCCGTTGGGCTGGCAGAAGCCGCTGGCGACGCGGTCGGCGTAGAGCGGGTCGGTCGGGTTGCACTCGAACTTGTTCAGCTCGCTCGACCCGGCGATGAGGTCCGGGCTGAAGGCGAACGCCGAGGGGAAGTCGCCGTTGCCGTCGGCGAGGACGTAGCGGTAGCGGCGGCGGCCCGGGTCGAAGCCGCCCGCGCCTTCTCGGGTGGTCGCGTCGGAGGCGCTACCCCAGGCGTAGGCGTAGCCGATGCCGTTGTACGTCGGGGCCTGGACGGTGAAGGTGCCCTCGTAGACGTTGTTGCCAATAGGGCTGAGGAAGAAGTCCGGGTCGATGCCGCCGGTCAGTACGCCGGGCTGGTAGCCCTGCGTGAGCTGCCAGATCTGGTCCTCGAAGGCGACGTAGACGTTGTCCGTCGCCGGGTCGAAAGCATCCTCGCCGGGATAGCTCAGCGCGGGCGTCATGTCCACGCGGAACGTGACATCCACACTGCCCTCGGTGGCACCGATCACATTCCCGGGCCGGATCGTGTCGTAGAACTCCAGCCCGATGTCCTGCTGCGCGGCACCCTGGAACATGAAGGTACGGTTGCCACCGCCGAAATCGAGCGGCTCTTCGTAGCCGAAGTTCGGGTTCGCCGTCTGGTCTACGTTCTGGAGCACGACGAAGTATTTATACTGCGAGGTGCTGCCCGGCACGGCCGTCACGGGGATGACGTTGCCGAAGTTGAGCGTGCCCGGCTCGCGGAAGAGACCGCAATCGTCCTGGTTGTCGGCGGGGCAGTCCCAGCCGTTGAAGCCTCCTCGGACCTGGAACTCGTCGCCCCGCGTGAGGTCGAGGATGCCCACGTTCTGGAGCGGCTCGGCGTCCACCTGGAAGATGATCTGCGAGGTGACGGGCTCCTCGCTGCCGAGAGCAGGGGAGTCGCCGTAGAACACCCACATCAGGGTGGTGTCCTGCGCGGGGACCGTGAAGCAGCGGTTGTCGTCCGAGCAGCCCGCTGTCGCGTTGGGGCCTTCCCAGCCGCCGGGTTCGAGGAAGAACTTGTAGTTCTGGAGCTGGCCGACGGCCGAGGCCGGGTAGGCCACGCGACCGGAGAAGAGGTCGTAGCCCGGCTTCGTGTCGTCCCCGGCCCGCTCGCGGGTGAGGGAGATGTTGCTCGTGCCCCAGTCGATCGTCGTCGCGCCGCCGTCTTGGCTGCCGCCGAGGTCGGGGGCACCGCGCACGCTGACGGCCGGGTCGGCGCCCCGGTCGTAGCCACGCTCGATGGCTTGCTGGGTGTTCATGTAGACGCGGAACCACACGGCGACGGAGTCGCCCTCGGCCCCGAACGGACGCCATTCGTAGGGCTGGTTGGAGCCGGTCTTGTTGAAGTAGTGGAGGTCGAGGTTGACATCCCCCGTGCCGCCAGGGATGAGGTAGTTGCCGCTCGGTTGGTCCGAGCTGTCCTCCCAGCCGCCGATCTGCGTGACGTTCTCGGCCTGCGTCGAGTAGAACTTGAAGTCGAGCTGCTGGTCGTCGCCTTCGGGGATCTGGAAGGAGATGCTCCAGTAGTCGCCGCCATCGTTGGCCGGCCGCAGCGTGGTGCCGTCGTTCCAGTCGATGACGTTGCCGTCGGGGAGCGTGTCCGCCCCGTCCCCGCCGTCGCCGACGTTGCCGCGAACCTGAATGTCCGTGGTGATCTTCGTCGTGTCAGGGAGGGTGGCGGTGTTGAGCCGCAGCGTGACGTTGCGCTGGGCTTGAGCCGGCAGGGCGAAGGCGGCCACGAGGGCCACCGCGCCGAGCCAGCGGGCGAGGGTTGTAGCTCGTCGATACATAGCAGTGTGCGCTTGGTTGTGAAGAAATGAAACTCCGGGGACGGAGTGCTCCGAGCGGAGCGGGTGCGGCTTGGGCCGCGGCGGCGGGAGCCGCTTTCGTGCAATGTGGCCCAGCGAACCGGGCCACGGTATTCGTCGAGTAAAGGGATTAGAACTGAAGGGCGACGGTGAAGCGGTTGACGCCGTCGAAGTATTCGAAGGCCTCGTAGGCATAGTCCGCCGCGACGTCGAGCGTGCCGAAGCGGTAGTGGAGCCCGCCGCCGAGGGTGAACGAGCGCGGGCTCCCATCGAGGAAGAGCTCCTGATAGCCGCCGCGCAGCATGAGCAGGTCGTTCAGCAGGCCGACCTCGCCGCCGAGGTTGAGGTGCTGGCCACTCGCGCTCGGGCTGAGCGCGTCCACGGCGAGCGTCACGCGCGTCCCCGCCTGCTGGTATACCTCCGTCGCGAGCCCGACCCGCATCATCAGCGGCATGTCGAACTCGTCCGTGGCGATGTTGGCGGTGACGCTTTCGTTGTTGCCGGCCTGGCTCCCGTCGATGTCGATTCGGACGAGCGGCCCGTCGATCTGCATCTTCGTCCCGAAGTTGACAATCGAGGCCCCGAGCCGGAGGCCCCGGAAGGGCGTGACGAACATGGTCCCGATGTCGAGGGCGAAGCCATTGGCGGAGGCGGCGTCGATTCGCTCGTTGATGTATTTGACGGTGCCGCCCATCGTGAAGCGGTCGGTGAGGTCGCGGGCGTAGGCGAGCGAGACGGCGTAGGAGCCGGTCGTGAACGTCTCGCCGGTGCCCATCTGCTGCTCCAGCGTGGTGACCTCCATCTCCGGCGTGGTCATCGACGTCACCCCGAGCCCGATCGTGCCGAAGCTGGTCGGCAGGGTGAAGGTGGCGAAGTTGAAGTCGATGCCGACGAGCCAGCTCGCGTGCTCGGCCGTGAAGCGGCGACCCTCGACGCGGGTGAGGCCGGCGGGATTCCAGTAGAGCGCCGTCCCATCGTTGGCCGTCGCGCCGAAGGCCCCACCCATCGCCGTGGCGCGCGCGCCGACGGGGATGTTCAAGAACTCGGCCGCGGCCGTGCCGGTCTTGGTCTGGGCGAGCGCGGCGGGGCCGAAGGCGAGCGCGAGCAGCAGGGCCAGCGCCGCGAGGGCGGCGGCGCTGACTCGGCGCGCGGGACGTAGGCCGGAGGAAACGTTGGGAAGCTGCATGGTCGTCGGGGCGGGAGTGCTCATTTGATCACGGCGAAGGTGCCGGCCTTCTCCCCGATGCCGGGGGCGTCGATGTGGTAGACGTACACGCCGTACGAGATGCTGAGCTGCTCGTCGGTCAGGAGGTTCCACTTCTCCTCCCCCTGCCGCAGCATCTCGGCCGTGACGCCCTCGTTCGAGCCGACGTTGTGTTCGATGGTCTTGACGAGCCGGCCGCTGACGGTGAAGATGCGGATCGTGCAACGCGGCGGGATGCCGGCGAACTTCAGCACGCGCGGGCCGCGGCCGGTGGAGAACGGGTTGAGCGGCTCCATCAGGTTCGTCCCCCGATACGGGTTCGGGACCACACGGATGTCGTCGAGTGCGCCCGCGGCGATCTCCACATCCAGCTCCGGCCCGCGCGCGGTGAACTCGTAGATGTCCGTAGCGAGGAACGGCTTGCGCGTCACGATCTGCGCCATGTCTCCGGCCTGTGGGTTGCGGAGGCCGCTTTCGGAAGCGAGCGAGGTGAGCTGGATCTGCCACGTCGGCTTTACCGTCCCGTTGGGGAGCTGCTCGATGAGGATGAGCCGGTCGCTCTCACCGCCTGTGCAATTACCTTGCGGGTCGATGAAGAAACAGGGATCGTACCCAAAGGTGACCGGCGTCGTCCCGGTGGGGTCCGGCGTCGGAATGAGCTCGTTGAAGGCGTAGTTGACCGGGGCTTCGACCTCCTGCCCGTTCGGCCCGATGGTCTTCCGGAAGATGCGAACGTTCGTGTCCCGGACGGGGAGCGTGCGGGGGATGCCGCCCTCGCGCACCGTGAACTCCGTGGAGCGCCCGAGGCCGACCTCTCCGATCTCGATCCGATAATCGGCGGGGAACCGGACGCCCTGCACGTTGCGGTCGAAGAAGCGCTGGACGTTGAGGCGGAACACAGCGGGGTCCTCCCACCTCGTCAGATTGTCGATGACGGCGGGGAAGGTGACGGGGGCGAACTGGAGCCGGAAGCCCTCGGTGACGGGCGTCTCACGGCCGGGCCGGTAGGTCTCCGAGTTCGTCAGGAGGGTGTCCTGATCCGTGAGGTCCACGAGCGTGAAGCCGGCCGTGGTGAGCGTGTCCTGCGACGTGTTCCCCCCACTCAAGAGGGTGTCGGCAAACGTGATCCGGTAGCGGTGCCCGTTCTGGATCGCCACGGGGTCCACGATCTCGTAGCCGATGCTGCCGGTGGCGAAGCCGCGCACCCGCTCGATCTCGCCGAGCGTCGCCTCGACGTAGCCGGCGGCCTCGCGGCTCGGCGTCACCCGCACCACGTTCGGCCCGGTCTCGACGGTACCGTCGGCTAGTCGGCGGAGGCGGATGGCGCACTCCGAGGGCGTGATGGCCACCTCGCCGGGGATGTACGCCCCGTGGTCGTAGGACACCACGGCGTAGTAGTACTCGATGCCGTTGACGGCCGTCGAGTCGGTGAAGGTGTGGGCGAGGCCATTGTCCGCCTCGCCGCCGTCGCGAATGTTGTTGCCGAGGTAATACTTCACCCCGTTGATGTCGACGGGGTGGAAGCCCTCGTACTGGTTGATGAGGTCGAACTGCGCGATCGGGCGGAGGAACTGCACGTTCCCGAAGCCGTCGGTGACGATTTGCGCGTCGAGGAAGGCGGGATCGGTGGCGCGGTAGACCCGGTAGCCCTCGAAGTCGCGGGGATCGAGCCCGAACGGGAGGTCCGCGACGAAGGTGTCGAAGGAGTCCTCGGCCTTGCTGTCCCAGTAGAGGGTGACCTTTCCGTTGCCGGGGACGGCCGTGATCGTCGGGCAGATCGGCGCCTGGGCGAAGCGGTAGTCGGCCTCGTACGCCTCCTGCGCGCTCTGCCGCTTGTTGAGGAGGTCCTGATAGCGCACCGCCGTCACCGTAGACGAGTAGTTCACGTCGCCGAGGATGACGGCGAAGGAGACGCGCTCGGTCTGGCCCGCGCGGAGCGGGAAGGTGCCGCTGGAGACGAAGAGGTCGTTGTCCGTGCCCGGAGGGTTCGTCAGGTTCACGAACTGGCCGGGGATCATGAACTGCTGGAAGAGCGACCCGTCGGAGATCGTCTGGTAGTTGATGGCCCCGGCCGCCTTGTACTGCACGTTCGTGATCCCGATCTGGTCGGACTCGGAGATGTCGGTAGCGTCGATGTTCGACTCGCCGGGGAGATCCGTTCCGGCCCCGGAGGTCGGGAGGCCGTCGTTCTCGCCGGGGTCGCCGGTGTCCTCGGCGCCGTCGAGGCCGACGTCGTCGAGGAGCGGGCGCCAGTCGCCGTCGTTGTCGATGCCGTCGTCGCGGCTCTCGTCGATCATCTCGTCGATGTGCTCGTCGATGCCCTCGTCGATGGCCCCGTCGCCGTCGTTGTCGATGCCGTCGGCGTAGCACTTGCCGAGGTCGTCCTGGCGGACGTCGTAGAGGATGATGCCCGTGCCGGGGACGGGATAGCGGTAGTACGGCGCATCCCCGGCGGCGGCATCGACCATCTCCTGCGTGATGGTCGGGCTGCCGGGCTCCCAGAGGTAGTCGGCGGGCGGCAGGTTCTCGCCGAGGAGGCAGTCGTCGTCGTTGTCGATCCCGTCCTTGAACCGCAGGCCGAGGTCTTCGGGGCCGACCTGAATGAGGTGGACGGGGCTGCCGTCGTAGGGCGTGGGGAGCGAGGGCCAGCGGCCCCAGCGGTCGCCCGCCGCCTCGTTCACCATGTCCTGCGTGACGACGGGGCTGCCGGCCTCGCCGTCGCCGTCGTTGTCGATACGGTCCGCGAATCCGACGCCGACCTGGGTCCCGAAGGCGGCGTAGGTGGAGTCCTCGTCGATGAGGCCGTTGCCGTTGTTGTCGATGCCGTCGAAGCGGAAGCGGAGGTTCGGGCCGGTCTGGTCGCCCTCGCCCGCGAGCATGTCCAGGGTGATGAGGGGGCTACCGGGCTCGCCGGTAGTGAGGCCGAGGTTGTTGATGTCGGAGACGTTCGGGCCGGTGGTGCCGTCGCCGTCGTTGTCGATGCGGTCGACGGCGTTGCCGGGCGTCTCGAGGAAGAAGGCGATGGCGGCCCCGACGCTCTGGCCGGACGGGAAGGCGGGGTCGTTGCTGCGGCCGTCGCTGTCGGCGAGGAAGGCGGTGTCGAGGAGGAGGTCGAAGAAGGGGCTGTCGTCCGAGGTGTCCTGGTCGCCGCCGACGAGGTCGGCCAGCCACAGCGTCACGCCGACTTTCTGGAGGTCCTGGGTCCCGTCGTTCTTGACGGCGTGGAGGATGAAGACGGCGTCGTCGATGAGCACCTGGCTCCACTGGAGGATGCGGGTGTCGACGAGGAGGCCGAGCCCGGCGCGGGAGCGGTCGGTGGAGTCGGGGTAGTAGGTCGTGCGCTCGAGGTTGCGGTTCTTGTCGTACTCGTCGTCGCCCATCTTGTAGTAGACCTCCTGATCGGCGTTGAACACGTCGCGGCCGAAGTAGCCGCTCCAAGAGCCGGGCCAGCCGGGATCGACGGGCGCGTCGAGCTTGTCGGGCCAGAAAGGCGGCCACGACGCGGGCCGGTCCGAGCGCGCAATGCCGAACTCCTCGCCGGCCGGGTTGACGTAGCCCTTGATGGGGGCGAACGTCCACGCCTCGTTCTCGTCGGCCGTGTTCGTGCGGTAGTTCGGCACATCGACGATGTAGGCGGTCTCGCCCGTCACGCTCGTGACCTCGGCCCCGACGAAGAGGCCGGTAAGCGCGATGTAGTGGCGGCGCGTGTTCTTCGGCCACTCGTAGGGGATCTCGTCGGGGACGGCCCCGGTCCGGCCGGTCTGGCCGAAGTTGAAGATCGTCGTCCGCACCTGGTTGCCGTCGACGTCGGTCTGGCGGCGCTCGCGGATGTCCACGCGCTCATTGCTGGGCACGTGGTTGCGGTCGATCTGGCCCTGGGCGAGCGCGGGCGCGGTGCCGAGGGCGAGGAGGAGGAAGGCGAGGGGGAGTAGGCGCATACGGTGCGGGACCCCCTGCCACGCTTGCAGTCGCTCGCAGGCTCGCTCCCGGCTGCGCGCGGCTGTCCCCCTCGTCGAGGGAGACAGCCCCGTGAAGCGTGAGCGCGCAGCGCGATGCGAATGGGACAGGGGGTCCGTGAGGCGAGCAGAGCGGGGCATCAGAAGTTGACCTGGAGGCCGAGTTGGACCCGGCGCGGTTCGCTGTAGAAGTCGGGCCGGACGAAGTAGCCGGCGTCGTAGGCGCGGAGCACCTGCGCGTCGCGGGTGACGTCCGGCAGCCCGGTATCGCCGAAGACGGCGTTCGCGTTGCGGTTGTCGAGCAGGTTGTAGACTTGGACGAACACGCGCGGGACGACCCCGCCCACGGGGAGGTCCTTGAAGGCGTAGAGGTCCACGTTGAAGCTGACCGGGCGGCGGGAGGAGTTCGTCGCCTCCGGCGGCGGGACCTCGAAGCCGCCATCGGAGGAGGAGATCACGGGCGTGTAGGGGTAGCCGGAGCCGAGGCGAGCGAGCGTGGACGCGCCCCACGTCTTGCCGGCCACGTAGACCGAGCCGTTGAGGGTGTGGCGCTGGTCCCATTCGAGCGGGATGAGGATGATGCGCGGGGCAGCGCCGCCCTGCTGCGCGAAGAAATCCTCCTCCGGGTTGGAGTTCGAGCCCTCGGCCACCTGGAACGTGTAGTCGAGGTCAAAGGCGAATCCGTGCGAGAACCGCTTCGAGAGGGCGACGGTGAGGCCGCGCACATTCGAGTAGTCCTGGTTGTTGTAGATCACGTAGTTCACCCCGGCACCGAAGGCCGGGATCAGCGGGCTCGTCGAGACCCAGTCGCGCACGTCGCGGTAGAAACCGGTCACGTCGATGAGCAGGTCGGCCCCGACGCCCTGCTGGATGCCGATCTCGTACATCACCGTCCGCTGCGGCTCGAGGTCGGCGTTGCCGAAGGGGCCGAAGGTTGCGGACGAGTTGCCCGAGATCTTGTAGCCGGGGTTGTTGTAGAGGAACTCGAAGGTGGGGATCTGGAGGAAGTGGCCGTACGAGAAGTGGATCACGCCCTGGTCCGTGATGGGGTAGGCCACGCCGAGCCGGGGCGAGAGTTGGAGCTTGACTGAGGCGTCCTCATACCAGTATTCCGCCCGCTCCGCGATCGTTTTCTTGTTCTCATCGAACTCCTCGTCATCGGAGATCACCCCGTCGCCGTCGAGGTCGTTGAAGACGTTGATCGGCTTGAGCGGGTTGAAGATGTTGGGGTCCTGGGGGTCCGCCGGGACTTGGGCGCGCGGGTCGAAGTAGTCGAGACGCAGGCCGGCGTTGACGATGAAGCTCTCGTACTCGGCCTTGTCCTGGATGTAGGTGCTCGCGGTGAACGGCTGCACATCGAACTCGGCGTAGCGGCTCGAAGAGGCATCCGGGATGGCGAAGCCGTTCTCGAATCCGCTCTCATTCTCGTCGAGGATCAGGTCGAAGCCGCGGAGGTAGAGGTCGTCGAAGCGGACCTCCACGCCGGCTTTGGCGAGGTGGTGCTTCTGGACCTGGCTCGTGATGTCGCCTTTGGCGAGGTAGGAGGTCGTGCTCCGGTCGAAGCGGTTGAGGATGGTCCCGCCGCGGAGGAAGCGCCCGGTGCCGGTGGGGATGCGGATGTACTCGGGGCTGTCCGGAGCCACCCGCACCGAGTCCGGCGTGTTGAGCAGGAAATCGTTGTAGCGGGCGTCCGCGGGGTCGTCGAAGAGGGAGGTCTCGTAGCCTTTGTAATACGTACCGGCGTTGAGGGTGTAGAACGTCGAGGCGCTGAGGGTGTGGGTGAACTGGAGGTTCAGATTGTACCCGCGGTCATCGAAGGTCGGGAGGCCGTCCGGGGCCTGGCGGAAGCCGAGGTAGTTGCCGCCGAGGTTGGTGCCGGTCGCGTACGAGCCGAGGCCGAGGAGGCTGACGAACATGCCGCGGCCGAGCTGGAGCTTGAGCTGGGCCTGCCCGCTGAACTTCTCGTACGGGTTCATCGAGACGAGTGACGAGTCGCCGAGCGTGCCGTCGGGGTTGAAGAGGCGAGCCCCGTAGAGCCAGCCCTCGTTCTTGAAATAGCGGCCGAGCGCGTAGAACCCGAGCTGGTTTTTGAGGATGGGGCCGGAGAGCGAGCCCTGGAGGTTGTAGTAGTGCGCCGGGTCGAAGGAGAGGTAGCTGTACGGGTCCACATCCGAGAACTGGATGCCGTTGCGGGTGGTGTAGTCGTTCACATTCGTGCTGCGGAGGATGTCGGCCCCGCCGCCGCCGGTGACGGCGTAGGTCCCGGTGTAGGCCTCGAAGGCACCGCTGAAGTCGCCGGCGGGCTCCTTCGTGACGACGTTGATGATGCCGCTGTTGGCCTGCCCGTACTCGGCGTTGTAGGTGCCGGAGATGACCTGCAGCTCCTCGATCCCGTCGTTCTCGATCTGGATCGCCACGCTCCCGTCGTAGGAGTCGGTGACGCGGACGCCGTCGACGAAGTAGGCGACCTCTTTCGAGCGGCCCCCGCGGATGTGGATGCCGGAGGCGGAGGTCGTGATGCCCGCCTGCGCGCTCAGAATGTCGCCGATCTCCTGCACCGGTAGGCTCTTGATGGTCTCGGCCGTGACGCGGAACTCGCTGCTCGTGAGGTCCTTCCGCACGAGCTCGGCGGTGGCTGTGACGACGATCTCCTCGCCCTCGAACACCTCCTCGCGCATCTCGATGTCCACCGTCGTCGTGAGGTCTACGTTCACGCGAACCTCCTCGATGCGCTGCGTCGAGTAGCCGATGAAGGAGGCGATGAGCGTCTGGCTGCCGGGCCGCACGCCGATGATAGTGAACTCGCCGTCGAAGTTCGTGGCCGTGCCGAGGGTGGTCCCTTCGAGGAGCACGTTGACGCCGGGGAGTGCTTCGCCGGTGTCGCCGTCGGTGACGGTTCCGGTGATCTTGCCGGTCGTCTGCGCGCGGACGGAGGCGGTGGCGCAGACGGCCAGAAAGAGGAGGGGCAGCAGCCGGAGTGCACGCATGGGAAGCAGTCGCAGTGGGGACATGCGGATCAGGAGAACAGGTGGACGCGCTGCACGGCGTCCTCGTTGATGGTGATGCGGTAGCGCGCGCGGAGCCGCGCAATGTAGCGTTCGAGCGTAGCCTGCGCGAAGGGCACTTCGAGGGCCTCTTCGATCTGCGGCCGGGCCTGCTCGAAGGTCATCGGCTCCGGCGGCACGCGCTCGCCGACGCGGACGAGGGCGAAGCGGTCCGCCACCTCGAGGGGGCCGAGGACCGTGCCGGGCGCAGCGGCGAATACCGGCCCGGCGAGGTTGCCGAGCTCGTCCCGGCCGACCGCGCCGAGGTCGCCGCTGACGGCGCGGGCGCCGGGGCGGAGGGTGTGCTCGCGGGCGAGCGCTTCGAACGACGCGCCCGCGTCGAGGCGGCGGCGCAGCGCGGTCGCTTCGGCCTTGCTGGCGACGAGGAGTTCGTGGACGCCCACGCGCTCCGGGGTGACGTAGCTCGCGCCGTGGGCGGCGAAGTGTGCGCGCAGCGAGTCGTCGGGCACGCGGACGTCGGCGCGCAGCGTGTTCTTGGCCTGCTCGAACACCCACTCGTCCATCGCCGCATCGACGGCGTCGACGACCTCGCCGGTGCGGTCGAGGCCGAGGGTACGGGCGCGGCGGAGCATCTCCTCGCGCACGAGCAGGCCCTCGACGAACTCGCGCAGCGCGTCCGGCGAGTCCACGGCGTCGAGCTGCCGCTCGGTGGCAATCGCGGCCTGTGCTTCGACATCGCCGACCGTCCACGTTTGCCGGCCGGCGTCGGGGCCGAAGCGGACGAGCGGGCGCTGCTGCAACGGGGCCTCTACGAGCGAAGCGCTTCCGACCTCGCCGCTGGCCGCGGCGGTGAGGGCGGCGAACCCGGCGGCGTCGAACTCCGGTCGCAGGGCGTCGAGCAGGGCGCGGCTGTGGGCGAAGCGGGCCTCGGTGCGGGCGCGTTTGCGGGCGTACTGCCGGAACTGGTCCTGCTTCTGCACGAACTCCGTCTCCGTCAGCAGCGGCTTCGTGAAGTGGTCGTCGACGCGGATCACCGAGTACCCCATCGCCGTGCGGACCGGGAGGGAGACTTCGCCGACGGGCAGCCGGAAGGCCACGGCCTCGAACGCCGGGTCCATCTCGTCGAAGGTGAAGGTACCGACGAGGCCGCCGTTCTCGCGTAGCGTCGGGTCGGCGAACGTCTCGCGGGCGAGGGCTTCGAACGTCTCCCCGGCGAGCAGGCGGGTGCGCAGCGCCTCTGCCTCGGCGAGGGTGGAAGCGTAGAGGTGGCGCGCCGTGATCTCGGTGTTCGCGCGGGCGAAAAGCTCGCGGAGGTCGCCCTCGGTCACGGTGAGCGTGTCGTAGAGCGTGCGCTGCGTGTAGAGCTGGAGGAGCGCCCGCTTCTGCGCCATTTCCTGTTCGGCCTCGTAGGCCGGCGTCTGCGCGATCCCCTCGTCCCGGGCCGCGCGGACGACGAGCTGCCGATTGATGAGGTTCTGGAGGACGTCGTGCCGGATGCGCGCGTCGTCCTCTCGCAGCCCGGCCTGGAGGACGAACCGGGCATAGCGGTCGCTCAGCTCGCCGACGGTGATCGGGGTGCCTTCCACCGTCGCCGCCACGTCGCCGCTGGGCCGACCGCACCCGGCTCCGGCGAGGAGCACGACGAGCAGCAAGATGTGCGTGCGGTGGGTCATGCCGAGGGGAGGGCTAGAGAGCCGGGGCGGAAGGTTCGCCCACGGTGACACGGGCGCCACTCGTTTCGCGAACGAGGAGCTGCGCGGAAAACATGGTGCGCGAGACGGGCCGCTCCGGCTCGGCGATCCGCTGGATCAGCTTGTCGATGGCGAGCTTGCCCATGTCGTACATGGGCTGGCTGAGCGTCGAGAGGCCGACGTACGCGCTCGTGCGGATGTCGTCGAAGCCGATGAGTGCCACGTCGCCGGGGACGCTGAGTCCGGCGTCGTGCGCGGCCCGGAGCGCGCCGAGGGCCTGCACGTCGGAGGCGGCGAAGACGGCGTCGGGGCGGAGGGGCAGGGCCAGCAGGTGTTGCATCGCGGTGTAGCCGGCCTCGCGCGTAAAGCCGTGCTGCTCCACCTCTTTGCTTGCGACGATGAGCTCCTCATCGACGGGCCGGCCGGCGTCGCGGAGGGCCGCCTTGTATCCCTCGCACCGCTCGACGCCGGGGACGGAGACGGGGTTGGGCGCGATGAGCGCGATGCGCTCGTAGCCCTGGTCGAGGAGGTGGCGCGTCGCGTCGTAGCCGCCTTCACGGTTATTCACCGAGACCGAGTCGAAGTCCGGATGCGCCGAGTCTACGAGGACGACGGGGAGGCCGCTCGTTTTGAGGGTGCGGGCGCGCCCTTCGGTGAGCGGCGTCGAGCACAGCAGGAGGCCGTCGGCGCGGCCTTTCTGGATGGCGCGGCCGAGCTGGCTGTCCACCTCCTCCGGCGCGCGCGAGGCGTAGACGAGCAGGTCGTAGTCGATCTCCGAAAGCCGGTCCTGCACGCCGCGAATGACTTCCATGAAGAAGTACGACGTCAGCATCGGCACGACGGCGGCCACGACGCGGGTGCTCTGGCGCGCGAGGCTCCGCGCGGACACGTTCGGCTCGTAGCCGAGTTCGCGGGCCACGGCGAACACGCGCGCCCTCGTCGCCTCAGCGACGCGCGCGCGCCCACTGAAAACGCGGGAAACCGTGGCGATGGAAACGCCCGCCCGGTCGGCAATATCGTAGATCGTGATCGCCACAGTGCGGCCTGCGTAAACGAAAGGTGTAAGCGCTTACATGTCGCTGTGGGCTGATGATATAATAATCTCATCTCCTACGCAAGGGCCGCCGTAATTATTTTGAAAGCGCTTCCAAAGTGCCGCCAGGGCATCAGGCAGGCTGCCCGTCAGTGTTCGTATGTTCTGCTCTTCACCAATTGCCGCCCGACCATGGGGAAAGTCTCGATCCTCCGCGAATTCTGGAGCTTCCTGCGCGTCCGGAAGAAGTACTGGCTCGCGCCGATCGTCGTCGTGCTCGTCGTGCTGAGCCTGCTCATCGTGCTGACGCAGGGGTCGGCCCTTGCGCCATTCATCTACTCGCTCTTTTAAGATGCTCCGCGCGATAGCCGACGAGATTCGGGCACTGGACACGGGGCGGAAGGCGCTCCGCAACTTCGGGCTCGTCGTGGGCGGCGTGTTCGTCGGAATCGCCGTCGTGGTCGCGTGGCGGTGGGGGTGGGTGCTCACTCCGCTCGGGACCGGGCTAGGAGTCGTCGGGGGAGCGCTGGTGGTGTTCGGGTTCGTAGCGCCCGGCCTGCTGCGTCCCGTCTACCGCGTGTGGATGGGACTGGCCGTCGTGCTCGGGTTCGTGATGACGCGGGTGCTACTGACGGTGGTGTTCGTCCTGCTCATCATCCCGATCGGACTCGTGCTGCGGCTCGTCGGGAAAGACCTGCTGGATGGGCAACCCGACCCGGAGGCAGCGTCGTACTGGAAGCCGAAGACGTACGCCGACGCCTCGGCGAAACGGCTGGAGAAGTATTACTGAGCCTGTGAATATCCTCGGCCTCTCCTGCTTTTATCACGACGCGGCAGCCTGCCTCGTGCAGGACGGGCGGATTGTGGCGGCGGCGCAGGAGGAGCGGTTCACCCGCGTCAAACACGATGCGTCGTTCCCGACGCACGCCGTCGCGTACTGCCTGCGCGAAGGGAGGATCACGAGCGCGGACCTCGATGCCGTCGCGTTTTACGACAAGCCGTTTCTGACCTTCGAGCGGCTGCTGGAGACGTACCTCGCCTTCGCGCCTGCCGGCCTCGCGTCGTTCCTCAAGGCGATGCCGGTGTGGCTGAAGAAGAAGCTCTGGACGCCCGACCTCCTCGCCCGCGAATTGGAGTTCGAGGGGCCGATGCTCTTCACGGAGCACCACGAGAGCCACGCCGCGAGCGCCTTTTTTCCGTCGCCGTTCGAGCACGCTGCCGTGCTGACAGCCGACGGCGTGGGGGAGTGGGCGACGACCTCGTACGGCGTCGGCGAGGGCAACCGGGTACGACTTCTCGCCGAACTGCACTTCCCGCATTCGCTCGGGCTGCTCTACAGCGCGTTCACCTATTTCTGCGGCTTCCAGGTCAACTCGGGCGAGTACAAGCTGATGGGCCTCGCGCCCTACGGCGAGTCGCGCTACGCCGACATGATCCGCCGCGAGTTGATAGACCTCAAAGAGGACGGCTCGTTCCGGCTGAACACGGATTACTTCACGTATCCCGTCGGGCTCAGGATGACGGGGCGGAAGTTCGCGGAGCTCTTCGACGGCCCGCGCCGGGAGCCCGAGGGACCGCTGACGCAGCGCGAGATGGACCTCGCTCGGAGCGTGCAGGTCGTCACGGAGGAGGCGATACTCCGGCTCGCTCGGCACGTCCACCGCGAGACGGGCGAGACCAACCTCTGCCTCGCGGGCGGCGTCGCGCTGAACTGTGTGGCGAACGGCCGGCTTCTGCGCGAAGGGCCGTTCGAAAACGTCTGGATTCAGCCGGCGGCGGGCGACGCGGGCGGTGCGCTCGGCGCGGCGCTCGCCGCGTGGCACGAGTGGGCCGATGGACCCCGCACCGCCACGTCGGACGATGCGATGCAGGGCGGGTACCTC
Source organism: Rhodothermales bacterium (assembly GCA_038232935.1). Lineage (GTDB taxonomy): Bacteria > Bacteroidota > Rhodothermia > Rhodothermales > JANQRZ01 > JBBSMX01. Next base: position 23,710 of record JBBSMX010000011.1, read on the forward strand.
GGCCCGAGCTTCTCTCCCGACGAGATCGCGGCGTTTCTCCGGCGCGAGGGTCTTCCGCACGAGCGGCTGGATGAAGAAGCCCTCACGGATTGCACCGCTTCGCTCCTCGCGGAGGGCAACGTCGTCGGGTGGTTTCAGGGGCGGATGGAGTTCGGGCCGCGCGCGCTCGGCCACCGCTCGATCCTCGCCGACCCGCGCGGGCGGGACGTGCAGCGCGTGGTGAACCTCAAGATCAAGTTCCGCGAGAGCTTCCGCCCGTTCGCCCCGAGCGTCCTCGCCGAGCGGGCGGCGGACTACTTCGACCTCGACGCGGAGAGTCCGTACATGCTGCTCGTCGCTCCGGTGCGTGATGCCACCGTCGGCGGCCCCGCTGCATCGGGGCAGGTTCTCGGCCTCGACCGCCGCCACCACAACGACTCGCCGATTCCCGCTGTCACGCACGTGGACGGCTCGGCCCGCGTGCAGACGGTGGACGACGCGCGGAACCCGCTCTTCGCCCGGTTGCTGCGGGCGTTCGAGGCGCGGACCGGCTGCCCCGTCCTCGTCAACACGTCGTTCAACGTGCGCGGCGAGCCCATCGTCTGCACGCCCGAAGACGCGGTCCGCTGCTTCCGCCGCACGCACATGGACGCGCTCGTCCTCGGCCCCTTCCTCATCACCAAGTCCATGCTGCCCGACGCCGACGCCGACGTGCTCTCGGCCGAAGAGGTCGCCCAGGTCTACGGGCTGGACTGATATGCGCCGTCCCAGCTACCCCACGGCCTCGACGCAGAGGCGATGTTCAGGCTCGGCCTCTACCGCATCGGGCTGGCGCGCATCCGGAGCGACGCAATGCCGCCCGATCTCCACATACTATACCGCCGCTTTGCGAGCTTTCCGCCCCCGGTGTGACAGCCGCTCCAACTCCGCCTGCGCTTTGCGGCCTTCCTCACGGTAGAATGCCAGCCGCTCCTCCAAGCTCTTCCCCTCCAGACGCTCCGCCTGTGCGTCCCGGATGCACCGGACGAACTCGACGGCCTTAATCGGCTCTTGCTCAGGCTTCTTCATTGTTCCGGTCCTCTAGGTCGGTTGCCACCTCGCGGGGCGAATGGATGCTGATCGGCTTGTAGCCCGCTTCGAGGTTCACCGCATTGAACTGGCGGATCTTTTCGAAGTGTACGATGTGGCGGAAGTTCCAACTTACCACCACATCTACCCCGGCGGCGGTTGCCAAGGCGATGTGGAGGCCATCGGTGGCGTACTTCGGCGTCAGGATGCCACGCTCCTGGTAAAGCGCGGCCAGTTCGAGGGCTTCCCGCGAGGTCGTGAGGACTTCGGGCTGGTACGTCAGGAGTTCGGCGTACTTCTGGCGCACCCGCTCCGGCGCTCCGACGAGTTCGAGCGCCACCGCGTCGGAGAGCACGAGGCGGAGTCGTTCGAGTTGAAAGTCATGGACGAGCGCGTTCGACCACAGAGCGAACTCGGGGTCGAAGCAGCCGCCGATAACGGAAGTGTCGGTGTAGACGCGCTGGACTTTCATCCAGCGAAACTACGGCTGATTGCACGCTGGGAGCGGATCGAGAACGTCCTGTTCGTTCAGGTCCGTTCGTTGGTAGGTCTCAGGCTCATCATCTTCCTCATCACCAAGTCCATGCTGCCCGACGCCGAAGCGGACGTGCTCTCGGCCGAGGAGGTCGCCGCGACCTACGGGCTGGATTGATAGCGCAGAACAACAGATTAGGCGCGTACAGGGGGCATGTGCTACTCTGTGTCAATGACCGACGACAATCGACCTTCAAGGACGCGAGTAATATGGGGAAAGTCGACGGTTAGTTCGAAGTCATCGACGGAATGGATGTTGTCGACGAATGCTGGCAACGTAATTGTTGCGAATACACTGTCTACCACGAAGACATAGGACAGATTGGATGACCATCGAGTCGTTTCGTACAAGTCTCGGCACTCGACGTCGCAGGCCGCGCGTACAATGACGTCCCCGCTCCACAGAATCGCAGTCTCGGATTTTCCTTCTCCATACACATCGATGATTCTGTAGTCTCTCAAGAGAATACGCTTGCCCTTTTCGAGATATTGCTGCCAGTCAATTGTCGGTCGCGGCCGCAGCGATGCGAACCACTCGACATCAGCGTCCTCGCTAATCGCGACCGAGTCAATCGCCATATTTCGACGCTCCCATTCTATTGACGCACTCGACTGTCTTTCGCAACCGATAAGTAGGAGTGCAGCAATGAAGGCCGGACGAAAACAGATCCACCGGACAGATGTGGGCCAGACCGAGGCTAGTATCATCTTATTGCTCTCGAGTAAGCGGCGGAACGATTCTCACGCTACCTAACCACTGATTAGGTAGATTCCATCCGCGATGAAACACGGATGCTGTCGGCATAACATACATAGCAGGGCACTTGGACGTGTGCTACGCCGACGCCTTCCGCATCACAGGTTTCCGACGCCGCGCAGATAAGCCCCTGACTTGTCATTGCGAGCGCCTGAAGGGAGCGCGGCAACCCCGCAGGGCTCGGCGAAGCCAATCTCCTCGGGTCTGCCGGACGGGAGATTGCTTCGTCGCTGCGCTCCTCGCAATGACAACTAAAGGGATGTCTACGGGCTGGACTGAGGCAGGCTCGACAGCAGGCGGCGGGCGTCAGTGTGGCCCGGTTGGAGGCGGAGCAGCTCGGTGATGGTCCGGCGGGCGTCGTCGTAGCGGCCGCCCGTGGCGTAGGCCCCGCTGAGGTTGTAGAGCACCTGCGGGTCGGCCGGGTCGATGCGCCGCGCCCGTTCGAGCAGGGCGATGGCTTCGTCTCGCTTCCCCTCGCGCAGCCGGAGCGCGCCGAGCATCCCGAGCGCGTACGCCGCCGTCGAGTCGCGGTCGAGGGCGGCCTGGTAATACGGTTCGGCGTCGGCGGGGCGTCCGGCTTTCATGAGCAGGTTGCCCGCCATGCCGTAGGGCGCGGCGAGGAGCGGGTATTCCTGGATGACGGCGAACTGCGTCTGCAGCGCGCGCCGGAGGTCGCCCTGCCGGGCGTAGTACGTGCTCAGCCAATCGACTGCTTCGAGCCAACTGATCTCCCCGCGGTAGAGGTCCCAGGCCGTCGAGTCCACCGCCGTGCGCAGTGTGAGCGTGTCGAGGCCCCGGTTCACCGTCCCGCGCGGCTGGAACGGCCACTCCGAGGTCAGCCGCTTGACGCGCAGCATCCCGACCGTCGAGTCCACGACCGTGACGAGCCGCTCGCTCCGTGCCTCGGCCTCGGCGACGGGATGGCTCCAGTCGCCAATCATCCGCTGCGCTTGGAGCGCGTCGTAGAAGGCGTCGGCGATGAGGAAGTAGCCTTCGAGCGTCGGGTGAAGGTGTTCGAGCATGTGCTCCTTCCCTATGATCCCACGCGGCGCCCGCTGCCGCAGCGCGTCCTGCACCTCGACGACGGTAGCCCCGTGCTCGGCCGCTTCGTCGCGGATAATCTGGTTGAACGCTTCCGGCGCGCGAAAGCGCAGCCCGTCGCGGTCGCGGGCGGCGATGTACGCCGTGCGCGCCTCGTCCTCTTGCCCGGCCGCTTCCTCCGCCCGGCCGAGGCCGAAGTACGCATTCGCCGCGAGTGAGTCGAGGGCGACGGCCGACGCGAACGCTCGCTCGGCTGTGGGCAGGTCGCCCCGCGCCAGAGCTTCTGTGCCGGCCCGCATTTGCTGCGTCCACGGCACCTCGTCCGTGCCGTCGGCGTGGACGTTGATGAAGGGTGGCCGGTCCCGCTCGTTCGAGGCGAGGGTGCCGATGAGGACGGGAATGCCGGCGGCCTCGTACTTCGCTAGCAGGTCGGCGAGATTGCCCCGGAATTGCTTCATCCCGAGCCGGTAGACCGGCGATTCGTACGGGATCGTCTGGTCCCCGACCATTCGCGCCATGAGGGTTTCCGACGGCGCATCGCCCTCGCCGCGCCCGGCGAACAGGCCAGCGATGCGCGCCAGCCCGCTCCGCAGGAGTTGCACCGTCCGAAAGCGGCGGAGCGCGAGGGTCGCGTTCACCACGCCCCGGAACTGCCCGAGCGACTCCGCCGAGCCGACGCCGAGCGCGCCGTAATACTCGTTGTGCCCGGCGTAGATCAGCACGGCGTCCGGCCGCTGCGCGATGATCTCGTCAGCGATGTCGAGCAGGGTGTACGAGTTCACGGCCGCCATCGCCGTGTTCACGACCTCGATGTCGCGCTCGGGGAACGTCTGCTGGAGCCGCTGCTGGAGCATCCGCGAGAACGCGCCCCCGTGGTAGAACGGGTAGCCCGCCGCCGACGAGCCGCCCTGCACGACGATCCGAAACACCCGGTCCGTCTTCTCCGCCCGGAAGAAATCGCCGATGCTGTTCGGGACGCTGGCCTGCTGTGCGAAGTAGCGCCGGGCGACCTCGCGGTTCTGGATGAGGTAGCCCGGGTGCCCCTCGACGGGGACGAAGAGGGGGTAGTCGTCGCCGTAGCCGCCGAGGCGGAGCCCGCCTTCGAGGAGGACGAAGAACAGGACGGGAATGAGCAGCATCAGGCCGGTAAAGACCAGCCGCCGTCCCGCTGGAGGCGGCGTTTGCGAAGCGACGTCGGAGGGGGCGGTCCTGCTCATTCCATTACGGGGCGGGATGACGAAAATCGGCCCAATCTACGCCCTACGCCCGCCGGTGCCGCGGATCGCCCGACCGGGAGACGATGGAAGCGCTTTGATGTGAAATCGTTGTAACGGAAGCGCTTTTGAAGCAGACGCCCCGAATCATTCCAGCGTGCGCTGGCTTCCAGCGGCTCTCCCTCACCGCAGAGAGCTATGCGTATCCCCTTTATCCGCAGGATCCCCCGGTGGTTCAGCCTCGCTCCGCTCCCCACCGTCGTCAGCCTGTTCACGCCTCCGCCGAGGCCGTGGGATGACGCGGTGGACCTGCACTAAAAAAGCCCCGGCACATCAGTGCCGAGGCTTGGGCTGCCCGGGAAGGACTCGAACCTTCAACCCCCAGATCCAGAAACTGGTGCTCTGCCAATTGAGCTACCGGGCAAGAGGCCACGCCACGCACTGCGCAGCGTGTATCGAAACTACGGAAGGCGGGGACGCAGCCCAAACGGCTCAGCCCATTTTTGCCGTTTCTTCCACGCCGTTTTGCGGGGTCTCCGGCGCGGGGTCGGCTGGCCGTTCGAGAGCGTCGACGGACTCGGGGCTCGCGCCGCGCCACGCGGCGATCTGCGCGATGATGACGTTCCGGACGTGGTCGCGGAGGGCGTCCGCATCGTCTGGGCCGAGGCCGGCGGTGGGGACGGGCGGAAGGACGCAGAGCCGGGCTTCGATGGCGTTGCCGAACCGCCAGCCGTGCTTGGGGAGCGCGTCGCGCGTGCCGTCCACGGCGAGCGGGAGGATCGGCACGCCGGCGTCGATGGCGAGGCGGAACGCGCCGGACTGGAACGGGCGGACGCGGCCGTCGCGCGAGCGCGTGCCCTCGGGGAAGAACATCACCGAACAGCGGTCACGGAGGGTGCGCCTCGCTGCGATGAGGACGTGGGCGCGGCTCTTGGGGTCGCGGCGGTCCACGGCGATGTCGCCCGCCAGCCGCATCAACCAGCCGACGACGGGGACCTCGAACAGCTCGGCCTTCGCCACCCACTTCATCTCCCACGGCAGCCGGCTGATCACCGGGATGTCGGCGTTCGACTGGTGGTTCGAGATGACGACGTAGGGGAGACGCGGGTCGGCCGGGAAGTCGCCTTCGATCTGGATATGCCAGAGCGGGTTGACCCGCGTCATCAGGTTGCCGAGGAAGCGGAAGACGCGGCCGGTCGTGTAGCGGGCCGGGTCGCGGTCGAAGAGGCGGACGACAGCGAGCAGCGGGAGCCAGAGGAGGAGGAGCGTAGCCTCTGCGGCCCAGATCAGCGCGGATTGAATCGTCTTCATGCAGAGAGGCGGAAGGGCAGTGGGGAAGATACGTCTGGAACCCGGCGGAGGTGCCGCGCTACATTCCCCCTCTGCCACCTCCGCCCGCGCCCTTGGACATCGTCAAATATTTCCACGAAGAGCCGGTCCACCTCGAAGCCCTCTCGGCGGAGGCGGACCCGGACCCCCGCCGCCGCGACGCTCCGGAGCAGGGGCTGGACGCCCTCCTGCGCCCGACGCTCTACTACCGGGGCTACCTCGCCGGAACGGACCTCGCCGCCGACCGCGTCGGGCTCACCGCCATCGCGCACCCGGAGGCCTTCGTCGTGCCCCTCCTCGATGTGTTCGGCGGGCAGACGTGGACGCGCGCCGACCAGACAGGAAAGGTGGCGGTGGTGCAGGAAGGAGAAGTTGCGTCGGTGCTTCGCAACCCGGTCGGCACCGCCGCGCTCGTCGCCGCAGTCGGGCCTGCCGATGCCGACGCGCTCGCGGTCGTCGCGGGCGTCGAGCGGCGCTACGGCATCCCGGCGCTCCGCCTCCTCCTCGATTCGTCCGCCGTTGTGCTCTTTCCCGAACCCGCGCACGGTGGCTGGGACTGGAGCCTCTTCGCTCCGACGCCGATGAAAGACCAGCTCGTCGAAGCGTTCCTGCGGCACTCGGTCTTCAACGTGCGGCGGTTCATTCTCCCGTACCGCGAAGCCCGCTCCGAGCACAAATTCTACTTCGAGCGCTGGCAACTCGACGCACTCCCTGCCCACATCGAGGAACTTTGAACTCTGCGCGTAACTATCAATCGGTATGCAATCGATAGAAAATTGATAGCTCGCGTTGTGAAGATCCCTGAGAAGCCCCCAGCCGATGATCTCGAACCGCTGATTGGTGCTACAGGCCGCGCCGAGTTTTGGCAGGAATATGCACGAGGTCCTGCACCTGACGGACGGTATAGGCACTGGGACACGCTGCGCCGGATGGCACCCCCCAGTGGGTTGACGCCGGAAGCGGTGTGGGCCATACGGAAGACAACGCGCCGCATCCTTTACCGGGCCCTCCCTGCCTTGCTGGACCACGACGATCGCCCCTTTCGGTATGCGCTGGTAGACCCCCTGCTGGAGCGGCTTCACCGAGTGGACCGCGACGCGGCGGGGCACATCGCCCTCCCAGAGCAAGCGACGAATCCCGAAACGCGTGACCGCTACGTCGTGCGCTCCTTGATCGAGGAGGCGATCACGTCGAGTCAACTGGAGGGGGCAGCAACTACGCGGCAGGTTGCAAAGGAGATGATTCGCAGTGGACGGGCACCCCACGACCGCTCGGAGCAGATGATTCTAAACAATTATCGCGCGATGCAACACATCCGCGAGTGCCTGGATGATCCCTTGACGCCAGTGATGGTAACGGACCTCCACGCGATCGTAACGGAGCACACCCTCGACGCGGGCGGCGGGACATTCCGTGATCCCGGAGACGGAATAGGGGTCTACGATGACCAGAACCAGCTCTTGCACCGTCCTCCCTCAGCGGACCAGATTCCGGACCGGCTGGACCGGATGTGTAGGTTCGTTAACGAGGCAGAGACGGGCGTCTTCCTGCACCCTGTGGTCAAAGCCGTCATCTTGCATTTCTGGCTCGCTTACGATCATCCCTTCAAAGACGGAAATGGCCGGACGGCGCGGGCACTGTTTTACTGGCTGATGCTGAAAGAGGGCTTTTGGCTGGCAGAGTACATCTCAATCTCCCGCATCCTCAGGAAAGCACCCGCCCGCTACGCAAAATCGTTCCTTTACACGGAGACGGACGACAACGATCTGACCTATTTCATCCTCGCTCAGCTTCGGGTGATTGAGCAAGCCATCGCCGATCTCAGGATCTATTTGGAGCGGAAGGTGCTTGAGGTCGCCGAGACGAAAGCCATCTTGAAGCCCTCGACGGGTCTGAACCACCGTCAGATCGCGCTTCTCGGACACGCGACGCGGCATCCGGGCATGGCGTATACGTTTGCTTCTCACGGAACGAGCCATGACATCGCTTATGCTACGGCCCGCGCCGACCTGCTCAATCTCGCCGAGCGGAATCTGCTCGATCAGCAGAAGCGCGGGAAGAAGTTCGTGTTCATCGCGCCCGCTGACCTCTCCGACCGACTCCGCGCCCTCTGATGACTGGTTCCGAGCGCTGGATGCAGCATGCCCTCGCGCTCGCGGTGCGGGGCGCGGGTGCTGTGAGCCCGAACCCGCTCGTCGGGTGCGTGATCGTCGGGCCGGACGGGGCGGTGCTCGGCGAAGGGTGGCATGGCGCTTACGGCGGGCCGCACGCCGAGGTGTGGGCCGTAAGGGATGCCGAGCGGGAGCACGGAGCGGAGAGCCTGCGCGACGGCACGCTCTACGTGAACCTCGAACCGTGCAGCCACTGGGGGAAGACGCCGCCGTGCGCCGATCTGATTCTGGAGAAGGGGATTCCCCGCGTCGTCGTGGGGATGCGGGACCCGTTTCCGGCCGTGGCCGGGCGTGGCATCGAGCGTCTGCGTGAGCACGGCGTGGACGTGACGGTAGGCGTGCTCGAACATGCGTGCAAGCGGCTCAACGAAGCCTTCGTCCACCACGTCACGACGGGCCGGCCGCTCGTCACGCTCAAGATCGCCCAATCGCTCGACGGGTCCGTGGCGACGCGGACCGGCGACAGCCGCTGGGTGTCCGGTGAGGCGGCGCGAACCCTCGTCCACCGCTGGCGCGCTGCGCTCGACGGCGTACTCGTCGGCCGGGGCACGGCGGAGTCGGACGATCCCGCCCTCACCGTGCGGCAGGTCGAGGGGCGGCAGCCGGTCCGCGTCGTGCTGGACCGCGAGGGCACGCTGCCGCCGGGGCTCCAACTTTTCACGGACGACCACGCGGCGCAGACCGTCGCGGTCGTCGGAGATGGACGGACGCCGGCGTATGCGGCAGCACTCGGCAAGCGCGGCGGCCTCGTCCTGCCGATCCCCGAGTGCGACGGGTACCTCGACCTCGCGGCGCTGCTCGACGCGCTCGGGCGCGGCGTCGGCCTGCACCGGCCGATGCAATCGCTCCTCGTCGAGGCCGGGCCGGGGCTGGCGACGGCGCTGCTGCGAGCGGACCTCGCCGACCGACTCGCGCTCTTCATCGCGCCGAAGCTCGTCGGCGGGCTCGTGGCCGTCGGGGACCTCGGGGTGGAACGGATGGCGGGGGCGTTGACGTTTGTAGCATCGGGGTGGGAGCCGGTGGGCGACGACCTGTTGTTCGTGGGCTACCGGCGGGCCGTGTGACGAAGGGCCCGCGTTACCCTACCATTAGCAAAGCGTTACCCCAGCGTTAGTATCCACACGGTTATCCACGATGTTCACAGGTATTATTGAAGAGGTCGGCCGCGTCGCGGCAGTAGAGGAACTCGAAGGCGGGCGGCGGCTGACGCTCGCGGCCTCGTTCGCGCCCGAACTGCGGATCGACCAGAGCGTCGCCGTCAACGGAGCCTGCCAGACCGTCGTCGCCACAGCGGAGGACACGTTCAGCGTCGTCGCGGTGGAGGAGACGCTCGCGAAGACGAACTTCGGCGCGTTGCGTGTGGAGGACCGCGTCAACCTCGAACGGGCGATGCGGCCGGACGGCCGGCTCGACGGCCACTTCGTGCAGGGCCACGTCGACGCCACGGGCGAGGTCGCCAGCGTCGAGGCGCTCGCGGACTCGTGGCTCGTCCGCGTTCACTTCGCCGAGCGCTTCGCACCGTACCTCATCCCCGTCGGCTCCATCACGCTCGACGGCATCTCGCTGACGGTCGCCCGCCTCGGCGACGAGGGCCAGAAGCCCGTCCTTACCGTCGCCATCATCCCCCACACGTGGGCGCACACGACGGTCTCGGACTGGCAGCCCGGCCGGGCCGTGAACCTCGAGTTCGACCTGATCGGGAAGTACGTCGTGCGGGCGCTCGGGCAGGGCATCGGGAACGGTGCCGAGCGGGAGCGCCGGTTCCTCTCGGGGTAACTCTTCTCTTCTATTCTCCCTTCTCGTCATGACTCGCCTCTCGCTCTTCGCCCTCATTCTGGCGCTCCTCCCCGCGTTCTCCGCGTGTGGTTCGGACGAGCCGGAACCCATCGTGATGCTGCCGGAAGGCGGCGCAGGCTTCTCTGACGACGACCGCCTAGCGGCCGACGCCGCGCTCGACACGGCCCGCAATGTCGCCGCCGACTCGGCGCTCTCCCATTCGGAACCCGACACGGCCGTGCCGGAGCGGGACTGGCCCGCGCCCGGCGCGCTCGCCTACGCCACCTACGTCAACGACCGCTACGGCTACCTCCTCGACTATCCGGACAACCTGTTCCAGCGGGACGAGGCGCTCGGCCAGGAGCACGGCGACTCGTTCGCGACGGCGGACGGGAGCGCGCGGCTGCTCGTCTACGCCTCCGAGTTCGGCGGGGCAGAGGGGCTGCGCAGCCAGTACGAGAGCGAGCTGGCGCGCGACGATCAGACCGTGACCTACCGAGTCCTCAAGCCGAACTGGTTCGTCGTCTCCGGCTACGAGGGGCCGTACGTCTTTTACCGCCGCACCTTCCGCAGCGGCGACGGCCTGCGCACGTTCCGCATCCGCCACCTCGCCAAGGACAAGGACTACTTCAAGCCGATCACCGAGCGGCTGTCGTTCTCGTTCGAGGGATAGGCGCGCGCAAGCGCCATGAGGAGCAGAGGCTGGCTAGACCGCAGACGACAGGCTGCCATTCAGCCGTTCGACCCGCCGTCCGTGGTCGGCCGTTCGCGGTTAAAAAGCAGTCAAATGGGGGGACGGCTCTGCAGCGCGGGCCGACGGCAGTAGATTGCCGGCCATGCAGCCCATCCCCGACCTCGATATCCTCTCGCCCGTTTCTTCTGCGCCCGACGCCTCGTCGGTCGTGGACGCGCCACGCACGCTCGCGCAGGAGACGGCCGCGCGCGACGGCGGTCGCCGCGTCTACATCGAGACGTACGGCTGCCAGATGAACGTCTCCGACTCCGAGCTCGTCGCCTCGATCCTAGGGGCCGAAGGGTACGGGCTGACGCAGCAGGAGGACGACGCCGACGTGGTCCTCATCAACACGTGCGCCATCCGCGAGAAGGCCGAGGACCGCGTGCGCGGCCGGCTCGCCAAGTTCCGCGCGAAGAAAATCCAGACCCAGCCCGACCTCACCATCGGCGTGCTCGGGTGCATGGCCGAGCGGCTGCGGAAGAAGCTGCTCGAAGAAGAGGCGCTCGTCGATGTCGTCGTCGGGCCGGACGCCTACCGCGACCTCCCGCGCCTGTTGAACGAGACGATAGAGTCGGGGCAGGCGGCCGTCAACGTCCACCTCTCGCGCGAGGAGACGTACGCCGACGTCGCGCCCGTCCGCTACGCGTCCAACGGCATCAGCGCGTTCGTCTCGATCATGCGCGGGTGCGACAACATGTGCGCCTTCTGCGTCGTCCCGTTTACGCGGGGCCGCGAGCGGAGCCGCCCCGTCACGAGCATCCTCGCCGAGTGCGCGCAGCTCGTGGACCTCGGCTATAAAGAGGTGACGGTGCTCGGCCAGAACGTGAACTCGTACCGCATCGATGCCGACGGCCACGCGGTCGATTTCGCCGAGCTGCTCTACCGGATCAGCCTGCTCTCGCCCGAACTGCGGATCCGCTACTCGACGAGCCACCCGAAGGACTGCTCGGATGCGCTGCTGCACGTCCACCGCGAGCGGCCGACGGTCTGCGACTTCATCCACCTCCCCGTCCAGCACGGCAACACCGCCGTGCTCGCCCGGATGCGCCGGACGTACACGCGGGATCAGTACCTCGACCTCATCGAGCGGGCGCGCAGTATCGTCCCCGGCCTCGCATTCTCGACGGACCTCATCGCCGGGTTCTGCGGCGAGACCGAGGCCGAGCACGCCGACACGCTCTCGCTGATGGAGGCCGTGCGCTACGACCACGCCTTCATGTTCGCCTATTCGGAGCGGCCCCACACTTTCGCCGCCCGCAAGTTCGAAGACGACGTGCCCGAGGCCGTGAAGAAGCGCCGCCTCGCCGAGATCATCACGCTGCAAAACCAGACCTCACTGGAACTGAACGAGCAGCGCGTCGGGCAGCGCTACACGGTGCTCGTCGAAGGCCCGAGCCGGAAGAGCGACGCCCAACTCTGCGGCCGGGCCGACACGAATCACATGGTCGTTTTCGACCGCGAAGGCTACGCGCCCGGCGACTACGTCGAAGTTGAGGTCACCGGCTGCACGTCGGCCACCCTCCTCGGCCGCGCCGTCCGCCCCACCCCGCTGGCGGGGACGGCAATTGTGGCAGCGTAGGACCACTTCAGGTCACATGTTGTCATTGCGAGGACCAGAGGGACGAAGCAATCTCCCCTGGTTTGCACCTCCCTCTGGAGATTGCTTCGCTACGCTCGCAATGACATAAAATGTGGTAATGGGGTGCAGCGTTTTACCGTCCTTACCAGCCGAACGCCTCTTCGGCGATCTCTTCGGCCTCGGCCATGAGGCGCTGCGTCTCGCGGAGGGCGGCGACGATCCGGGGATAGCGCCGGAGGTCGTCGTAGGTGAGGGTGCGCCCGCGCCGGTCCTTGAGCCACTTGTCGAGCACCTGATAGCCACCGACTTCGTGCGTCCACACTTCGGGCTCGACGCCGTCGAAGTGCTGCGCGTCGTTGATGTAGACGCGGCCGGTCTCGGCGGTCTCGCCGTCCAGTCCCGCTTCGCCCGGCGCAGCATATTTCGGGTAGCCTTTCTCGACGGTGTTGGAGCCTTTCACCGGGTAGTGAACGCTCGTGTCCGGTACGTCGCGCAGGAGGTGGAGGGCGACGAGCCGCCGGCCGAGGTCGGCGAAGGTGTGGAAGGCGTCGGCCGAGGGCGGGAGCGGGACGCGCGGGTAGTCGGTGCGGAGGAAGTCGGCGTAGCGGGCGCGGTAGGCGGGGGCGTGGAGGACGCCGTAGACGTAGCGGAAGGCGTCCTCGGGCGCGAAGGCGGTGTCGGAGGCAGGCTCGTCGGCGGGTGTAGGGACATGGCGCGCCATGTCCCTACGGTCGTTCCGGGCTTCCGCGGCGTAGGCCAGCCCCGTCGCGGCTTCGAGCGCGGCGACGAAGGCCGGCGCGAGGTTGGCCGTGCGCTCGCCGTCCGCCGCGTCGAAGAGCCCGCCGTCCGGCTCCGGGTAGAGCCAGAGCGGGAAGAGGACGTTCCCGCCGCGCCGAAATAGATTGAAGTCTGTCGGCTGTATTGAGGCAAAGATGATATTCCACTCATCTTGGCTCGTAGCTCCACCCGCCCGCCCGATGGCAAGTGCGACATTCTCGTCGTCGAGCATATGATGCATCAAGCCGTAGACCGGCCAGCGGACGAGGGCTTGGTGATAAAAAATGGAGCGCTCGTCGAAGGGACGGTACAGCACCGTCTGCATGTGCTCCGCCGGGTCGTCCATCGCACGGACCAGCTTCTGGGACTCTTCCAGCGTGCGCTCGCGGGTGTCGCGGAGCTTGTATGTCGTGCGTGCTTCCTCCAGCGGTAGCCGTGCGAAGTCGCGCACGCGCTCCAGCACCTCGTCGCGGTCGAAGCCGAGCACGAACTTATCCCGCGCCGTGACCATGCCCGTATTCGAGACCGGGAAGATGTCCGTCACTTTCCAGCCCTCGTCGTATTCATCGCGGAACTCGCGGTCCACGGGGCGGAAGAGGTAGAACGGCGCGCGCGGGTCGATTCGCTCCCACTCGGTCGAGGTCACGTCGGCCGTGTCGAGGGCGGCGTACTTGTCGGCGCGGAGGCCCCAGAGATCGGCGTGGTAGACCTCGGCGTCCGCGTCGTCGTGCTCGGGCAGCCGGACGAAGAGGCTGATCGCCACGCCCTGCATGATGTCGAACACGTTCTCGTCGCGCCCGCCGCCGGGGGCCGTCTCCTTCTTCTTCGCGTTGCCGTGGAGGTCGAGCACGTAGAGCCGGTCGAAGGCCGTCATCAGGCTCTGGCGCATGCCCCGGAACGTCGGGTTGTCGAGGAAGCCGTGGTTGGTGACGAAGGCGAGCACGCCCTGCCCCGTCTGCACGATCTGCTCCTGCGCCATGCGGATGAACTTGACGTAGTCGTCGTTGAGCCACTTCGGGTTGCGCTCGCCGAGCGGTTTGCCGTCCACGAAGAAGTAGTCGCGGATCAGTTGCCCGATGGGCGTGGGCTGGGCAACGTCTTCGAGCCGCCGAGATGCCCTCCGCGTGACGGGTTCGGCCCCGCCGCCTGACCGCGCCTTCCAGCCGACGATGTAGGTCTCGCCCTTATCGACCTTCGGGATGGTCTGCTCACTGGGGTTTGCGGAGTGGCCTGAGTAGGGGGGGTTGCCGAGCACGACCATCACGGGGACCTCGTGCTTGACACGGCTCGCGGCGTTGGCCTCCTCGGCGAGCCACTGCGCGAAGGGGAGCTGCCCGGCCGGGCCGGCGTCGTCGAGGGCGTTGGTGAGGTAGAGGCCGAGGCGCTCGTCGCGGTCGAAGCGGTAGCCGGTCTGCGCGAGGAGCAGGCCGAGCTTCATGTGGGCGACGGTGTAGGGGGCCATCAGCAGCTCGAACCCGTGGAGGCGGGGCAGGAGGTGGTCGGCGACGTAGCCGTCCCACAGCCCCTCGTTCCCCTCGAAGCGCTCGCGGATGGTGCGGATGGCGTGGTGGAGGAACGTGCCCGTCCCGGCTGCCGGGTCGAGCACCTGCACGCGATGGAACGCCTCGGTGCGCGAGACGCCGGGGTCGTCGGGGTCGGGGACTTCGACCTCAATCTGCTTCGTGTCGGCGAGGCCGTCGGCCAGCTCGAAGTCGCGGGCGAGGAGGCGATCCACGGAGCGGACGAGGTAGGCGACGACGGGCTCGGGCGGGTAGTAGACGCCGCGCAACTCGCGGAGCGTCGGGTTGTAGGCGGCGAGGAAGGTCTCGTAGAAGTGGACGACGGCGTCCTCCTGCCGGGTGCGGCGGCCGAAGTCGGTGAGGATGCGGGCGAGGTCGGCGCGGGCGAGCAGCGCGGCGAGGTCGTCCACGAGCCAGGCGATGCGGTCGTCGAGGTCGGGGCCGGCGATGTAGTAGAAGAGCTTGCGGAGGAAGGGGTTGGTGCGGGGGAGATGGGCGGCGGCGGCGAGGCGGGAGAAGTCGGTGGCCTCGGGCGCGGCGGCGCGGGCGGCGAAGAGCCCGTAGGCGAGCGTCTGCGCGTACATGTCGGCGAAGCGCTCGGGCGAGAGGTCGTGGAGGAGGACCTCGCGGAAAGCCTCGAACTGCTGGTGGAGCGAGCCGCCGCCGGGCTCGGTCTCGAACGCGCGCTCGATGGCGAACCGGATCAGACGCGCCGAGGCGGCCATCCGCGTCGCCAGCTCGCGAGCCGTCGTAATCGTCGGTGCCTCGAAGCGGAAGAACGCCCCGAGGAGATCGGCGAGGGCGTCGGCGGCCCCGTCGCGCGGGACGATGCGGCCGTCGCGGCGGTCGGCGAGGGTCACGGCGTCGCGCTCGGTGCCGTCGGCGAACCAGCGGAAGGTGAGGTAGTCGGTGAAGAGGAGGTTGCGCAGCCCGGCGCGGTAGCGAGTAAGCTGCTCGGCGTCGGCGTCGAGTGCCACCCCCACGTCCTTCGCCTCGGCGTACCCGAGCGGGACCCCACCGAGCTGAACGACGAAGTCGGGCGCGCCGACGCGCGTGCGGCGCGGCTCGTTGACGACGGCGGGACGACGGCCGAGGGCCGTCTCGCCGGCGGCTTCGAGGAGGGTCTGCAAAGCCGGCCGGTGCGAGTGCTCGGTGGCGTCTCCCGTGGCGAGGGTGGCTTCGATCTGCTGGAGGTAGGCGCGGGTCATGTCGGTCGGTATCAAATAGGCAGAGCCAACGGAGGTCGTGCTATACATGGGTGCCGGATGCAGGGTATGCACAGATGCTTCGGGAAGGCCGTTGCGGAGCCACGCTGCGAGACGTTCTACCGTCTCAACGAAGAGGGGGAGGTAGGCCGATGCAGGATGGCGGGCCGGGTCCGGCAGGTCGAGGCCGTGCTCCCGGCGGAAAGGCTGAGCGAGGTCGTAGAGGCGGCGTGCGCTGGAAGCGAGGAGGTACTCGCGGTCGGGGTCGTCAAGGAGGAGGTCGCGGCCCCAGCGGGCGGCGTGGAGGAGAAAGGCGGTGATGGGGAGCCAGGAGCGCCAAGGAGGAACCGTCCCCTCGAAGCCGAGGACGGCGTGCCAGCCATCCGGGCGGAGGGCATAGCGGCTGGGGTCCGGCCCTGGCTCCGGCGTCAGGGCGCTCTCGTCGGTGGCGAGTCCAGCGGCGGCGAGGTCCTGCGCGGCGCGCTGGAGGGTGAGGGCGGAGTAGCCCAGCGCCGCTTCCATCTCGCGTACCGGAACGGCCCGCCCTCGCTGCGCCAGCAGGAACGTGATCACGTCTGCTTTCGCCCCCACGCCGAAGGCCGCCCGCAGCTGGAGCATTACGGCCGGGGGTGCGGTGAGGCGCGGCGCGGCGAGGCCCTTGATCCGGTCGGGGGGCGTGGCCTCGGCCCCGCTGGCCCTCCGCTTCCAACTCGCGCTGGCGCTGCCTGTCGCCACGACGCGGGCGGCGAAGCGGGCCATGTCGGCTTCCACCCCCTCGGGTGCGAGGCCCAGCGCGGTATCGAGCCGGGGCAGGCTCAGCAGCGAGGCCCCGACGCTGGCCCACCAGCCGAGCGCGGCGTCGAGGCGGGGCTCGGCGCGCACGGCATCGAGGGTGACCACGAGCAGGGCCTCTGGGTCGATGAACGTCTCGGCCAGCGGTCTAGGCGCGTCGCCGGCCAGGAACCCGAGCGCCCGCCACTGCTCCCAGCACACCTCGACGGCTACCTCCCGCGCGGTCTCGCGCACGCGTGCGTCTGGAGTTCTAGCCTCGGTCATCACGCATCCGGTCGAGTACGGCACGAAGGATCGCGCCGAAGTGGGGCGACGGGTCCTGTTCGCTCACCCACGCGGCGGCTCTTCGAAGCTCGGGCTCGGAAGGGGCCAGCGCGAGGAGGTCGTTGAGGTGGCGTTGCGCGTCAGACGGGCTCAGGTCTACCTCGACCACGCGCATCGAACCGTCGAGCCGAACGCGAGAGCGGTCGGCGAGCGCATGTAGCTTGAGCGGGATGAGTACCCCTCGTCCTGCTAGTCCCACCTCCAGTCCGCCGTAGCTCCGCCACTCGACGTCGTGGAGGAGGTTCGAGGGCAGCCCTGCCGGCCACCGGTGGCTCCAATTGCGGGCGACCGTCGCGTTCAGCCAGTCGCTCGGCAGCCCGAGGGTCCTCGCTGTCGCACGGACGGCCTCCTCGAACGGGGGGGCTAGAGGGTAGGGCAGGATGAGGGTATCTTCCTCCACAAGGGCGAGCACGTCCACATCCCCGGTAGGCCGCGCTACGATCCCACGAAGGATGAGGCTGGCTCCGCCGACCACGATCAACGCGACGTGGCTTCCTCGAAGGCGTAGCTCGGCTCCCAGCGCCCGGAGCGCTTCGTCTAATGGGATAGGATGGGCATGATCGAACATTGACATCGATAATTGAAACGCCACCTTTCAATAATCGATGCAGCCATTTAGTTCCCTGTAGAGAGGCCGGCACCGTCCGCCATTTCTCCTTCACACTTTTATCTCCTATGGTCATCTACGAAGTCAACCTCGTCGTCAAAAGCAAGATAGCGGACGACTACGCCGCGTGGCTCGGCGGCCACATCCGCGAGATGCTCCAGCTCCCCGGTTTCGAGTCGGCCGAGTGGCTGAGCGACGAGGACTTCCACGAGGAGAGCGGGGCGGACCCGCGCTGGACCATCCAGTACCGGCTTCGCAGCCACGACGACTTCATCCGCTACGCCGAGAACGACGCCGAGCGGATGCGAGCCGAGGGGCTGGAACGTTTCGGCCGGGACTTCGAGGCGACGCGGCGGATCCTCCGGGTGGAGGACACCTTCGAGCGGGAAGCGTAGCCGGCCGGGAGCCGGGGCGGGGATGCCGCGTACCTTGCTGCACCCTTCTCCCACGGCCCCTCCCGCACCCCGCGCGAAACCTCGTGCGCGGCTCGTTACACTCGTGCGCGCCTCGTTACAGACGTATGGATCGGCAAGCAGTTCAGGAACGCTTCGGCATCATCGGCTCTTCGGACCCGCTCAAGCGCGTGATCGACCGCGCGCGGCAGGTGGCGCAGACGGACATCACCGTGCTGCTCGAAGGCGAGAGCGGCGTCGGCAAAGAGCTGTTCGCGAACGCCATCCACGGGATGAGCCGCCGCCGCCACCAGCCGTTCGTCGTCGTCAACTGCGGGGCCATTCCCGAGGGGCTGATCGAGGCCGAGCTGTTCGGGGCCGAGAAAGGGGCCTACACCGGCAGCGTCGAGCGGCGGCGGGGCTATTTCGAAGAGGCCGACGGCGGGACGCTCTTCCTCGACGAGATCGGCGAGCTGCCGGTGCAGGCGCAGGTGCGCCTCCTGCGCGTCCTCGAGAACGGGACGTTCAGCCGCGTCGGCAGCAGCACGCAGCAGCAGGTGGACGTCCGCGTGATCGCGGCGACGAACAAAGACATCGGGCAGGAGGTCCGGGCCGGCCGCTTCCGCGAGGACCTCTACTACCGCCTCTCGACCGTCGTGGTGCGGGTTCCGCCGGTGCGGAGTCGGCCCGAGGACATCCTGCCGCTCTTCGAGCACTTCCTCTACCGCGCCGCGCAGAAGTACGACGCCCCGCTCCGCAAGCTCGATGCGCCCGCGCGCGACCTCCTCCGCCGCTACAACTGGCCCGGCAACGTCCGCGAGATGCGGAACGTAGCCGAGCAGGCCACCGTGCTCCTCCACGGCGACACGGCCACGGCCGACGACCTCCGCCCGTTTCTGCGCGGCGTCAGCGCGGCGCAGGGGCTGGCCCTCACCTCGAAAGAGGGCGGCGACGGGGCCGGCACGCGCGACCTCGAATTGGTGTACCGGGCGCTCATGGAGCTGCGTGGCGAGCTGCGCGACGTGAGAGAGCTGCTGGGCCGGATGGCCGGCGGGGCGGGGACCCTGCCGCCCTCCTTCGCCCCGCTCGCGAGTTTCCCCTCCGTCACGTTCGACGACGGCGCGCTGGACAGCCTGCCCCTCCGTGGCGGGGAGCAAGAGGCCTTTGCGTTCGTCCCGGAGCACGAGGAGGCGGCCTACGACGGGCACTTCGAGGACGTGTCCTACGAGATCGAGGACGAGCCGGCCGAGGCGGAGCCGACCGGCGGCGAGCGCGCGGACGACGGCTCGGCACTCCGGCTCGGGGACGGTCCGCTCCCGACGATGGAGGAGGCCGAGCAGACGCTCATCGCCGAAGCCCTCCGCCGCTTCGACGGCAACCGCAGGCAGACGGCGCAGGCGCTCGGCATCTCGGAGCGGACGCTCTACCGCAAGATCAAAGACCTCGAAACGCAGGAGGTCGAGGGATGAGGAGTCGAAGAGGGGAGGCGTCGGGGCGTCGAGGGAGGGGGTGGAGGCGAGCCCTCTTCGTCTCTTTGCTTCTCGCTCTCACCCTCTCCCAAACCGGCTGCTGGTTCTACAGCTTCAGCGGGGCCTCGATTCCCGAGAACATCCGCACGATCTCAGTGCCGCTCGCCGAGGACCGGAGCCTGGGCGGCGTCCCCGGCATGAACGAGGCGCTGACGGATTTCCTGATCCAGCGCTTCGCCCGGCAGACCCGCCTCGCCCTCGAACCGGACGAGAACGCCGCCGACGCCGTGCTTACCTCTTCCATCGACCAGTACCGGAACGAGCCCGTCGCGGTGACCGGCAACGAGGTCGCCGCGCTCAACCGCGTCACGATCACCGTGCAGGTCCGCTACCTCGACCGGGCGGCGGACGAGGAGCGGCTCGCGCGGAGCTTCACGGCCTCGGCGGAGTACGATGCGACCGATATCGCGCTGGAGACGGGGACGGCCGTCGCCGTGCTCCGGCAAATCGCGGACGATGTCTTTACTGCCGCCACGTCCGATTGGTAGGGTTATTCGCCGATTCACTGATTCGCTGATGGGGTCTCCCAATCAGCGAATCGCCCAACCACCCAATCACTCAGTGATCCTCCTCGCCGTCCTCTACGCCGCCGCGATGCTGGTGCTGCTCGTCTTCGGGCTGAACCAGCTCTGGCTGGCGTACCGGCACGCGCGGGCGGACCGGCTGCGGCCGGGGCCGGTGCCTGAGCCGGACGCGCTGGCGGTGGACGGTCCCGCTACGGCGTGGCCGACGCTCACCGTCCAGCTCCCGCTCTACAACGAGCGCTACGTCGCTGCCCGACTCATCGACGCGTGCGTGCGGCTGGAGTACCCGGCAGGCCGCCTCGAACTCCAGGTTCTCGACGACTCGACCGACGAGACGCGGGCGGTCGTGGCCGAGCGCGTCGCGCACTGGCGGCGGCGCGGCGTGGACATCGTCCACGTCTGCCGGGACGACCGGGCGGGATACAAGGCCGGTGCCCTCGCCAACGGGCTGGGCTTCGCGCGCGGCGATCTCGTCGCCGTGTTCGACGCCGACTTCGTGCCGCCGGCGGACTTCCTGCTGCGGACAGTGCCGTACTTCTTCGAGGCGTCCGATGATCTCGCCGAGTCCGGTATCGGCCTCGTGCAGGCCCGCTGGAGCCACCTCAACGTCGGCTCGATGCTGACCCTCGCGCAGTCGGCGCTCCTCGACGCGCACTTCGTGATCGAGCAGGGCGTGCGCCACGAGACGAACTGCTTCATGAACTTCAACGGCACGGCCGGCGTCTGGCGGCGCGCTTGCATCGACGCCGCCGGCGGCTGGCAGGCCGACACGCTCACCGAAGACCTCGACCTCTCGTACCGCGCCCAGCTCGCGGGTTGGCGCTTCCGCTTCGTCGGCGACCTCGGGGTGCCGGCCGAACTGCCGGCGAGCGTGGCGGCGTGGCGCCAGCAGCAGTTCCGCTGGACGAAGGGCACGGCCGAGACGGCGCGGAAGATGCTCGGCCGGCTGTGGCGCGCGCGGCTCCCGCTCCGCGTCAAGCTCGAAGGCACGCTCCACCTCACCGGCTTCGTCGTCTTTCCGGCGATCCTCACGGCGGCCGTCCTCCACGCCCCGCTCCTCACCGCGCACGCGCTCGGGGCCGGCGTCTCCGACGCCTACCTCGGGGCGATGGGGTTGGGGCTGTTCGCCTTCGCCGGGATGATCCTCGCCCACCTCTTCGCGCAGCGCGCGCTCTACGCGGACTGGCCCCGCCGGATGCTGCTCTTCCCGTGGTTCCTCGCCGCCTCGATGGGCCTCGCCCTCTCGAACACGAAGGGTGCCGCCGAGGCGCTTCTGCGCCGCCGCTCCCCGTTTATCCGCACCCCGAAGCTGAGCGCGTCGGTGCGGCCATGGGGGAACGACTACGGCTCGTCGGAGCGGTCCGCGCTGACGTGGATGGAGGGGACGCTCACGCTGTACTGCGCGGCCGGGTTCGTCGCGCTCGTCGTGAGCGGCGAGTGGGGGGCGGTCCCGTTCCAGCTCATGTTTACCGTCGGGTTCGGGTTCGTCTGCGTCCACGATGCGGTGCAGCAACGGCGTGCGCGCGCGAAAGGTCGTACCTTGCGACCGAGCGATTCGCCGCTCTCCCTCTCTGCTCGACCCGCACCGCCGCCGCGCGCATGACCCCCACGACTACGCCGCCCGCTGCCGGGATTCAAGACGCCGCCCGCCACCTCGCCGAGGCCCGCACCGACGAGGCCGTCGCCGTGCTCGAACGTCTCGCCGCAGATTTCCCCGCGTACGTCACCGCGCACGTCCTGCTCGCCAAAGCCTACGACGCGAACGGCCGCACGGGCGACGCCCTCGAAGCGTGGCACCGCGCGTATTTCCTCATGCCCGGCAGCCCGCTCATCGTCCGCGAGCGCACCCGCCTGCTCCGAATCGCACCGTTCACCGCGGAGTTTGCCACGACGGAGGCGGCTACGGCCGAGCCTGAGGAGCCGCTGGCCGTGGAGCCCGTTGATGCTTCGGCGGACGAGGAAGAGGAGGTCGCTGTCTCGGAGGAGGAACAGGCGGATGAGCTGGACCCGTCCGAACCAGAGCCGTTCGAGCCCGTCGCGGCCGAACCGGCCGTCGAAGCCGCCCTGCTCACCGGCGAAGCGGACGACCTCGACACCCTCATCCAGCAACTCGAGAACGCGCCCCGCCTTCGACCCGACCTGAACTTCAAAGACGAAGCCGGGGAGGTGGACGAGGTCGACGAAGACGAGGTGGTCTCCGAAACCCTCGCGCGGATTTACGAAGCGCAGAAGCAGTACGAGGCCGCCGCCCGGATCTACGAACAGCTCGCCGACGAGCACCCCGACCGGGCGGCCGAACTGCGGAGCAAAGCCGCCGAGATGCGCCGCCTCGCCGACGGCGCGGGGAGCTAGCCATGCTCCGTCGCTTCGCCCACCGTGCCGTCGCTGCCGCCGAGCGCGACCTCGGCGTCCCGATGGACTACCTCCGCCATATCGCGGACACGTCGCTGTCGGCGTTCATCAAGTTCGGGTTGTTTATGCCGCTGGCGAGCCACCGGAAGCGGCTGCCCGCCGCGCCGTACCACCTCGCGCGGCTCGTCGCCACCCGGCACGAGGACTGCGGGACGTGCGTGCAGATCGAAGTCAATAACGCGCTCCGCGCGGGCGTCGACGCGGCGCTCGTCCGGGCCGCTGCCGAAGGGCGGATGGCAGACCTCCCGCCTGAGCTGGCCGAGGTCGTGCGCTTCGCCGAGGGCGTGGTCAGTGGCGTGGACGACGACCTGTTGCGTGCGCGGATGCGGGCGCGCTACGGCGACGCCGGCCTCACCGAACTCGCGCTCGGCATCGCCTCGGCGCGGGTGTTCCCGACGACGAAGCGGGCGCTCGGCTACGCCCGGTCATGCTCGCTCGTCCCCGTCCACTACGACGGCCGGGGCGCATGACGAACCCCCTTCGTTCCCTTCTGGACCAGCCCGAGCGCGTCGTCGCCGGGGTAATGAGCGGCACGTCGCTCGACGGCATCGACGTGGCGATTGCGCGCGTGCGCGGCAGCGGGCGAACCCTCGACCTCGAAACGCTCGCGTTCACCCACGCGGCATACGCGCCCGAGCTCCGCGAGACGCTGCACCGGAATGTGGAAGCTGCCACCTCCAACGTCCGCGACCTCTCCCAACTCAATGCCCTGCTCGGCCGCCTCTTCACCGACGCCATCGAGCGCGCCGCCGCCGCCGCCGGCCTCAGCGTCCGCGACCTCGACCTCGTCGGGTCGCACGGGCACACCGCCCACCACGTCCCCGACCCCGAGTCCTTCGCCGGGTACGAAGGCGTCGCTTCGACGCTCCAACTCGGTGACCCGGCCGTGATCGCCGCCCGCCTCGGCATCCCCGTCGTCGGCGACTTCCGCACGGCCGATGTCGCGCTCGGCGGGCAGGGCGCGCCGCTCGTTCCGTATTTCGACTACGTGATGTTCGCCGACGCGGACGAGCAGCGGGCGCTCCTCAACCTCGGCGGGATTGCGAATGTGACGATCCTCCCGCGCGGAGCCGGGCCGGACGAGGTCTACGCCTTCGATACCGGGCCGGCCAACATGGTTCTCGATGCGCTCACGGCCCGCCTCTTCGGCGAACCGTTCGACCGCGACGGTGCCCACGCCGCCGCCGGTACTCCCGACGAGGCCCTTCTCACGGAACTGCTCGCCGACGACTATTTCCACCGCCCGCCGCCGAAGTCGACGGGCCGCGAGGCCTTCGGGACGGCGTACGTGGATGGCCTCATCGCGCGCGGCAGTTCTCCGGACGACCTGCTCGCCACCGCCACCGCCCTCACCGCTCGGTCCGTCGCCGACGCTGTCGAGCGGTTCGCGTCTGAGCCGCTCGACGCACTCATCGTCTCCGGCGGCGGCATCCACAACCGCGAACTGCTGCGCCTGCTCGCCGAGGCGTTCGCCCCCGTTCCCGTCCGCACCACGGCTGACTACGGCGTGGACCCCGACGCGAAAGAGGCGCTCTGCTTCGCCGTGCTCGCCCACGAGTTCGTCAACGGCGTCCCGACGAACCTGCCGTCCGTCACCGGGGCCTCCCGCCCGACGCTCCTCGGCAAGCTGTGTCTGGGATAACGCAGCGCCGAAGATTCGGTGAGCACGGATCGGCGGGAGGGAGGCGGAGGTAGAGACCGGACACCCAACGCCTCTCCTTTATGCCTGAAATCTCCAGCCCTTTCACTCCCATTTCCCACGTCGGCGAGTTCGGTCTGATCGACCGGTTGCGTGACGTGCTCGGCGATGCTACGTCGGACACACTCGTGCAGGGCATCGGCGACGACGCGGCGGTGGTCCGCATCGGCGACGGCCGCGTCCACGTCATCACCACGGATGCCCTCGTCGAAGGCGTCCACTTCGACCGGACGTTCGCGCCGCTGGGCACGCTCGGGTTCAAGGCGATTGCGGTCAACGTCAGCGACATCGTGGCGATGAACGCCGTCTCGCGCTGGGCGACGGTCGCGCTCGGGCTGCCCAATAATGTGTCGGTGGAAGCGGCGGAGACGCTTTACGAGGGGATGGCCGAGGCGTGCCGGACGTACGGCGTCACGGTCATCGGCGGCGACGTGACGGCGGCCGAGCGGCTGCTGCTCTCCGTGACGGTGATCGGCGAAGCCTCCGAAGACGAAGTGGTGTACCGGCGCGGCGCGCAGCCCGGCGACCTGCTCTGCGTCACGGGAGATCTGGGCAGCGCCGTAGCCGGCCTCAAGGTGCTCCTCGCCGAGAAGGACACGTTCACCGAAGCCGACACGCAGCCGGACCTCAGCGCGTGGAGCTACGTCGTCCAGCGCCAGCTCGCCCCGCGCGCCCGGCTGGACCGGGTGCGCCAGTGGCGCGAGGCGGGCGTGAAGCCGCACGCGCTCATCGACATCTCGGACGGGCTGGCTTCCGAAGTCCACCACCTGTGCAGGGCCGGGGGCGTCGGCGCGCGCATCGAGGCGGCGCTGTTGCCCATCCACGCCCAGACCTTCCAGGCTGCCGCGCGGTTCGGAGATGCGCCCGAGGCGTACGCCCTCTACGGCGGCGAGGACTACGAACTGCTCTTCGCCCTCCCCGAGGCGCAGGCCAAAAGGCTACCGGGCGACTCGTTCGCTGTCGTCGGTGCGGTGACGGAAGACCAGGGTGAAGTCGTGATTGGGATGCCAGACGGGGAGACACGCCCGCTCACGGCGACGGGCTTCCAGCACTTTTGAGGAAAGAGCAGCGAGAGCGCTGACATCCCTCCGCTCTTTTCTGCGTTTCCCCGACCCTCGACTCCTTTTCCCCGTTTCTTCGACCGCTCGGCACGGCGCGGAGGCATCCGAGCCGGGGGAGGTCGGTATCTTATCCGTCCGGCTTTACAGGGCGCTGCGATGCCCGGTGTCGGTCACTTTTGACGTTACGCTCCTTCCTTCCGAGACGCATGGAAAGCTCCCCCACTCCCGTAGCAACGAAGGCCACGACCGGCGAGGTCGTCCAGATCATCGGCCCCGTCATTGACGCGGACTTCTCCGGCAGCAAGATCCCCGCGATCCTCGACGCCCTGGAGATCGACCGTGGCGACGAGGGCACGCTCGTGCTCGAAGTGCAGCAGCACCTCGGCGAAGGCCGCGTCCGCGCCATCGCGATGGACACGACGGACGGTATCTCGCGCGGCACGCCCGTCCTCGACACCGGCCGGCCGATCGCGATGCCCGTCGGACCCGAGATCAGGGGCCGCCTCTTCAACGTCGTCGGCAAGGCCATCGACGGGTTGCCGCAGCCGGAGGTGGACGAGTACCGGCCGATCCACGCCCAGCCGCCGCCCTTCGAGGATCTCGCCACGAGCGTTGAAATGCTCGAGACGGGCATCAAGGTCGTCGACCTCATCCAGCCCTACGCGCGTGGTGGCAAGATCGGCCTCTTCGGCGGGGCCGGGGTCGGCAAGACCGTGCTCATCATGGAGCTCATCAACAACATCGCGAAGGGGCACGAGGGCCTCTCGGTGTTCGCCGGCGTCGGCGAGCGGACGCGCGAGGGGAACGACCTCATGCGCGAGATGCTCGAATCCGGCGTGATCCAGTACGGCAAGGACTTCCTCCACTCGATGGAGGAGGGCGGCTGGGACCTCAGCAAGGTCGACCTCGACGAGGTGAAGGAGTCGAACATCTCGCTCGTGTTCGGGCAGATGAACGAGCCGCCCGGCGCCCGTGCCCGCGTCGCGCTCTCCGGCCTCACCATCGCCGAGTACTTCCGCGACCTCGGCGGGCGCGATGTGCTCTTCTTCGTCGACAACGTGTTCCGCTTCACGCAGGCGGGCTCCGAAGTGTCGGCCCTCCTCGGCCGGATGCCGAGCGCCGTGGGCTACCAGCCGACGCTCGCCACCGAGATGGGCGAGATGCAGGAGCGCATCACCTCCACCAAGAAGGGCTCGATCACGTCCGTGCAGGCCGTCTACGTCCCGGCCGACGACCTCACCGACCCCGCCCCGGCGACGACGTTCGCCCACCTCGACGCGACGACGACGCTCTCGCGCCGCATCGCCTCCCTCGGCATCTATCCCGCCGTCGACCCGCTCGACTCGAACTCGCGCATCCTCGGTGACGAGCACTACAACACGGCGCAGGACGTGAAGGAGCTGCTCCAGCGCTACCGCGAGCTGCAGGACATCATCGCGATCCTCGGCATGGACGAGCTCTCGGATGAAGACAAGCTCGTCGTGAGCCGCGCCCGTAAGGCCGAGCGCTTCATGAGCCAGCCGTTCTTCGTGGCCGAGCAGTTCACCGGCACGCCCGGCAAGTACGTCAAGATCGAGGACACGATTCGCGGCTTCCGCATGATCCTCGACGGCGAGCTCGACCGGATCCCCGAGCAGGCGTTCCTCTACAAGGGCGGGATCGACGAGGTGCTTGAGGCCGGCGAGAAGATGGCGGCCCAGGAAGAAACCGAAGCGTAAAACGAACTGAACTATGGCCGCAGGCACCCTGTACGTCGAGATCGTCGCGCCGGACAAGAACGCGTTCCGGGGCGAGGCCGTGAGTTTCCAGGCTCCCGGCGTCGAAGGCTCCTTCGAGGTCCTTTACAACCACGCGCCGATGATCGCGGCGACGGGCGTCGGCCCTGCCACGATCACCACGCCCGGCGGCGAGACCGTCCAGTTCGCCACGTCCGGCGGCTTCGTCGAGATCCTCGACAACCGCGTGATCATGGTGACGGAGACGGCCGAGCCCGTGGGCGAGATCGACCTCGAACGCGCCCGCGCGGCTGAGGAAAGCGCCCGCGAGCGGCTCCGCGAGAGCCACTCGCCGGAGGAGCGCGCCGCTGCCGAGTCTGACCTCGAACGCGCCCGCAACCGCGCTCGCCTCGCGATGGGCCGCGTCGGTGCCGGCCGGTAGACACCGGAGCCTCCGCTATCACCCCGAGCGTCCGGCAGCCCGTAAGCTGCCGGGCGTTTCCGTTTGAGGAGGCTACGCCCGCAGCAGCTTGAAGGCGTGGCCCCCGCCTCCGCTCCGCATCGCGTGCGTGATCCAGATGATCGCGAGGGCGTCGAGGTAGCGCGACTGCTCGATCCCGCCGAGGTCGATGTGCTCCCAGCCGAAGGCATCGAGCACGTCGCCTGCCTGCTTTTTGGCACCCTCGTCGTCGCCGGCGATGAACATCGTGGGCGGGCCATCGGGGAAGTCGGGATCGACCATGTAGGCCGCGCCGACCGTATTGAAGCACTTGACGATGTGGGCGTTGGGGAGCCAGGCCTGCACGCGCTCGCCGGAGGAGTCGTTGCCGGAAACAGCGAGGCGAGGGGTCCCATCTGAGAAGTCGAGCGGGTTCGTCGCGTCGAGGACGGTCTTTCCGGCGAAGTGGTTGCCCGCGAGGTGGAGCGCGTTCTCGACGCCGTCCCAGCTAACCGCGAGGACGAGGAGATCGCCGAAGTCGGCGGCCCCGTCGAACGTGGTGACGGTCGCGCCGGTGTCGGCGGCCCACTGTTGCAGTTCGTCACGCTCGGGAGAGCGGGTGCCGAGTCGGACGGCGTGGCCGTGCGCGGCGAAGCCCCGGCCGAGGGCTTGGCCGACATCGCCGGAGCCGAGAATACCGGTGTTCACAGGACGTAATGGATCAGTGGATGGTAGACCGTTCGCAGGTAACTGCGTCTCCTCCCTCGTGCGGAGGAGACGCAGCCACCCCACGTCTCAGGGCTTGAGGACGACCTTGATGCAGTCGTCTTCCTTGTCACGGAAGGTCTCGTACATCTTCGGCGCGTCGTCGAGGGGGGCCGTGTGGGTGATGATGAACGACGGGTCGATCTCGCCGTCCTGCACCATCTTCAGCAGGGGTTCGAGGTAGCGCTGGACGTGGGTCTGGCCCATTTTGAACGTCAGCCCCTTGTTCATCGCCGCGCCGAACGGGAGCGTGACGGTCTGCGCGTACACGCCGGGAACGGAAATCGTACCGCCCTTCCGGCACGCCATGATCGCCTCTTGGAGGACGTAGGGCCGGTCGCTCTGAAGGTGCGCTTTCTCCCGTGCCGCATCCACGAGCGCTTTCGCATCGTTCGCCGCATGCGCCTCCGCGCCGACGGCGTCGATGCAACGGTCCGGCCCGCGCCCGCCGGTCATCTCGTTGAGCACGTCGACCACGTTGTCGACCTCCTCGAAGTTGATCGTCTCTGCCTTGCTGTTCTCCCGCGCCATCCGCAGCCGCTCGGGCACCCGGTCGATGGCGATCACGCGGCCGGCGCCGAGCATCCACGCGCTCTGAATCGCAAACTGGCCGACCGGCCCGCAGCCCCAGATCGCGACGGTGTCGCCGTCCTCGATCTCGGCGTTCTCGGCGGCCATGTAGCCCGTCGGGAAGATATCGGAGAGGAAGAGGACCTGCTCGTCCGTCATCCCGTCCGGGATCTTGATCGGGCCGACGTCGGCGTAAGGGACGCGGAGGTACTCGGCCTGCCCGCCGGGAATCCCGCCGAGGAGGTGGGAGTAGCCGAACACGCCGGCCGGCGAATGGCCCATCGCCTTCTCGGCGTTCTCGGGCTTCGGGTTCGAGTTGTCGCAGAGCGAATAGAGCGTGTTATCGCAGAACCAGCAGTGCCCGCACGAGATCGTGAACGGGACGACGACGCGGTCCCCTTTCTTCAGCTTCGTGACGCTGCTGCCGACCTCTTCGACGATCCCCATCGGCTCGTGGCCGATGATGTCGCCCTCTTTCATCATCGGCACGAAGCCGTCGAAGATGTGGAGGTCGGAGCCGCAGATAGCGGTGGAGGTGATCTTGATGACGACGTCGCCGGGGTCTTCGATCTTCGGATCGGGTACGTTATCGACGCGCATGTCGCCTTGTCCGTGCCAGGTTACCGCTTTCATAATGAGGTGTCAGGTAAGGTGAATTGAGGTAAATAGAAGTGAAGGGTCTGGTCGCAGCAGCCGAGCCGACCGGTGGACTCATACGCTCCGGGCCTGTGCCGCGTGCTTCCCTTCGGCAAACTCCTCGACGATCTTGTTGCAGAAGGCCGGGAGGTCGTCCGGGTTGCGACTGGTGACGAGGCCCTCGTCGGTGACGACTTCCTCGTCCACCCATGTTGCGCCCGCGTTGCGGAGGTCGGTCTGGAGCGTGTGATACGAGGTGACGGTGCGGCCCTGCAGCACGTCGGCTTCGGCGAGGACCCACGGGCCGTGGCAGATCGCGCCGACGGGCTTCTTCTGCTCGAAGAACGCGCGTACGAAGGCCACGGCGGCGGCGTTGCCGCGCAGCTTATCCGCGCCGACGGTGCCACCGGGGATCACGAGCCCGTCGAAGTCCTCGGCCGAAACTTGGTCGAAGGTCTTGTCGATGGCATAGGTACCGCCTTCGTCGAGGTCGTGGTTGACGGTCTCCGCCTCGCCCGACTCGAAGCTGATGACGGTGACGGACCCACCCGCGTCTTCGACGGCTTGTTTGGGCCGGGCGAACTCGGGCTCTTCGGTGCCACGCGGGGCGATGAGGATGGCGATGTGGAGGCCCTGCAGTTGGTCAGACATGGGGATATGCTTTACAGTAATGAAGAAGGGATTGCTGACGGGCCGAGCTACTCGATGTCGTCGGCCCAGTCGAGGATGGCCGCGTTGGCCCGGTCGGCGGCCTCGATGATGGCGGCGTGTGCCGCGCCGGAGGGCAGCGAGAGCGTCGAGTTCGGGATCGCCGCGTCCATGTCGCGGGCCGTCTCGAAAGGATAGATCGAGTCCTCGACGCCGGTGATGATGAGTGTCGGTACGGTGATCTAGGCCAGCGTCGGGCGGGAGTCCGGGCGTGTGGCGAGGGCGTTCGCCCCGGCGACGGCCGCGTTCAAAGAGGCTTGTTCGATGATGTCGCTGAGGTAGGTCGCGAGCGCAGGCCGGTCCATCCGCGTCGCGCCGGTCAGCATGTCCTTGATGAGCACGGGGACGAGTGAAGGGACGCCCATCTGCTGCGCCTGTGCGGCCACGCCGCGCCACAGACCCGCCTCGGACGGGGCCGCGGGAGCCGGCGTCGTGTCGATGAGGATCATGCCGCGGAAGCGCTCGGGTGCGCGGCGGTACATCTCGAAGACGATGGGGCCGCCCATCGACATCCCGCCGATGATGGCGTCGTCCACGTCGAGCTCCGTCATCACGTCGAGCACGTCCTGGGCATAGGTCTCGATCGTGGCGTTGCTGTCGGGTGCCGTGCTTTGGCCGTAGCCGCGGAGGTCGAGCGTGATGACGGTGTAGTTGTCGTCGAGGGCGTCGCGGTTGTCACGGAAGAGGCCGCCGGAGAGGGGGTAGCCGTGGATGAGCACGATGGGCGCGCCTTCGCCGGTGCGCTCGTAGTAGATGGAGGCTCCGTTGACCTCGACGAAGCCGTCGTCGGGCAGCGGGTTCGCCATCGAGTCGCTGTCGCATCCGACGAAGGCTATCCCGGCGAGCGCGAAGAAGAGTAGGCCGAGGAGGAGGGACAGAGATAGGGTCTTAGCTGGACTTTGGCCCTTTGAGATAGGCAGAGAATCGCTTATTCCATCCCAAGAGCGCCTTTTTCGATTAAACGATATGCCCGATTCAGACCCGACATCGATAAAAGGAAGCGGCGATCTGCTCTGGCTGCACGCAA
>JBBSMX010000012.1:0-53757 GCA_038232935.1 Rhodothermales bacterium
CTGGAGCTTGGTGCGGCCGCGGTTGATCCGGCTCTTCACCGTCCCCATCGGGAGCCCCGTGATCTCGGCGATCTCCTCGTAGGCCAGGTTCTGCACGTCGCGCAGCACCACGACCTCGCGGAACTCCTCCGGGATCTGCTTCAGCGCGTCCTGGATGTGGCGGTCCTGGATCGTGCTCTCGGTGTGTTTGTCGGGCGAGAACTGTTCGTCCGGGATCTCCACCTCGTACTCCTCATCGTCGCGGTTGACGCTCTGGAGCGAGTAGAGGCGACGGCGCTTCCGCTTGCGGTACTCGGAGCGGGCGAGGTTGCCGGCAATCGTGTAGAGCCACGTCGAGTACTTGGCGATGCGGCGATAGGAGTGGCGGTTGCGGTAGACGCGGAGGAACGTCTCCTGCAGGAGGTCCTCACACTCCTTCATATCGCCGAGGAAACGGTAGATGTAGTTCGTCAGCGGATCTTTGTAGCGGCTGACGAGGATATCGAATGCCTCGACGGTGCCGGCCTGAAACTGCGCCATCAAGTCCTCGTCACTCATCTGCAGGAGTGTGTCGAAGTGCTTGCTCTGCGGCTTGATGCTTAGCTCGTTCCGGTTTACGACCTTGCGGGTTTTCAGCGTGCTCGCCATAGTAGGGTCTCAGGTGTCAGGCTGCCGATGCGGGGGGAGGGCAGAGTGGGTAGGCCGCACGCCGGCAGACAGGATGTCAGGGGAACGCGATAGGTCAAGGATCGTGCCTTGCGGATGCTCCAGAAGCCGGTCCGAAAACCCGCCCGAGGGCGAGGAGGAGGACGAGACGCTCGTCGCGCTCTGCTCCCCCTTTCAACTCGTAATCAGCAGCGAGGAGCGCTTCGAAGGCGCGCCGCACCGTGGCCGGGCCGAGGTGGCGGAGCGCGAACTGGTACTCCTTGAGAAAGTACGGCGGGACGCCAATATGGCGCGCGAGTTCGTTCGGCGAAACGTTACGCGACAGGGAGGTGGACAGCTTGCGGAGCTTGAGAAAATAACGCGATAGCATGGTCACGACCATCAGCGCCTCGCCACGCCGGCTCGATGCCTGTTGCAGCAGGCGCTCAACGATCGCCGTCGCCCGCACGCGGTCGCCCTCGCCCACAGCTTTTTGCAGTTCGAACACGTTGAACTCACGGAGATGACCACCGGCTGTCAAAACGTCTTCCTCCGTGACATTCGTACGCCCGCCGATGTAAGCGACCAGCTTATCGAGCTCGACCGCCGCCGTACGGAGGTCCGTCCCTACTTCCTGCGCCAGCATCTGTGCGGCCCCAGGCTCCATCTTCACCCCCAGCGTCCGGGCTCGGCTGTCGATCCACCCCGGCATCTGCCGGTCGTAGAGCGGCTTGAACTCGACGGCGACGGCGTGCTCGCGGAGCGCGCGGTACGGGTGGGCCGAGAGGTTGGGCTTGCCGGTGCAGAGCAGGAGTACGACGGCCGTCGGGTTCGGCCGCTCGGCGTACTCTTTAAAGGCGCGGTTCTCCGCCAGCTTCTCGAACGAGCGAACGACGACGACGCGGCGCTCGGCCATCACAGGGTAGCCCATGCAGGCGGCCAGCACCTGCCGCGCGTCGGCATCGGGGCCGTGGAAGAGGTCGAGGTTGAAGTCACGCTCACCGGGCCGCAGCGCGTGCTCGATGAGGAGCGCCTGCAGCTCGTCCATGAGAAACCCCTCGTCGCCGTAGAAGAAGTACAGCGGCTTGACATTCCCGTGCCGGAAGGCGACGGTGAGATCATCGAAGGAAGGGGCTTTGGCAGCCATCGAGCAGTGGGTGGTGGGGAGCGGAAACGGCGAGGTGCCCGCAGGGAAGCTAGCGACGGGCTATGCCAACCTCGGGTCACGTGCCTTCTGCTCGCTTCATCTCTCGTAACGAGACGGGTTCCCCATGTCGGAGTTACACCGATCCGCTTCGAGTTCTTCAGAATCGAAGCTACCCCCGACAGGAATACGCAAGACTAGTGGACACTCACCGTTTATGCATGGTGCGATCCCCGATGGCCTCCGCTGATTGGGGAGGTTGGGCCTCGGGAAGGGTCTCAGAGCGAGCGGCTCACCCCCTCCCTCCCGTTCATTTCGGCAGGTCCACCGTGCGCTCAGTGATATGGCTCTCATGCATCCGGTATGCGAGCCGCCGCAGTTCGGCCGCGTCGCGGTGGACGATGGCGAGGGCGAAGCCGACCACGTCGCGGCGTTCGCCGTCGGGGAAGGTGGCGGTGCGGGACCAGTCAGCAGGCGGGATGTGCTCGAAGGCGTCGAGCAGCGTCGCGCGCGCCGCGCGCACGTCGGCGAGGGCAGCCTCCAGCTCCTCGCGCTCGGTGCCATCCGGGTCGGGCGCAGCCTCAAACGCCGGAGCCTCTTCGGCCACCATCCGGTGCAGCCGGTCGAGGTAAACCTCGCGGTCGAGCGCAGCGAGGTGGGCGAGCGTCGCCAGCACGGACCGCTCGCCGGGTAGGCTCGCCATCAGCACGTCGGCAGGCAGGCGGGCGAGGAGGGGTTCCAGCGCCTCCGCTTCGACGATGAGGTAGCGGAGCTGCTCGAGGAGCGCGTCGCGTCGCCCGGCGTCCGGGGTTCCGGCACTCACGCGGCAGGCTCCTCCGCGGGGTCCATCTCCTGCGCTTCGATCGCCGCCTCGGCTACGGCGAAGTCGAGCCGGTTGCGGACGGTGTGGATGTTGTTTTCGTGCTTGAAGTCCCAGTGCTGCCCGAACTGCGGGTTCTTCTGCCGTTGCAGGTACGCGAGCCGGTCCGTCAGAAACTCCTTCGGGACGAGCAGGCGCTGGAGCCCGAAGACGGCCTCGTCACGGTGCTGGAACGTGAGGTCGTACTCCTTCGACATGATGATGGCCTCTTCCGGGCAGACCTCCTCGCAGTAGCCGCAGTAGATGCAGCGGAGCATGTTGATTTCGAACCACTCGGGCTCGCGCTCCTTCACGTCGTCGAAGACCTCGTGGGACTGCATCGAGATCGCAATCGGCGGGCAGACGCGGGCGCACAGCCCGCACGAGACGCAGCGCGGACGGCCCCCCTCCTCGACGAGCACGGGGCGGCCTCGGTAGGAGTCCGGCGGGTACCACTGCTCCTCGGGATACTCGAATGTGTAGCGCGGCGCGCTCATCTTCGAGAACGAGTAGGCCAATCCTTTGAAAATCTCCGGGAGGAACAGCTTCTCCCAGAAATTCAGTTTGCGCTCGTTCGGCGTTGCGTTGTTGACGGGGGTGCCGGCCATCGGGGATGCGGGTGAGGAGACGGGGTGCGTGCCGGAAGATACGGCGGCGCGAGCGTGGAGGTCCAACGCGCGCTGGGTTCAGCGGATTCTGAGAAACGGCGAATCGCGTGGTCCCCTTTCTGTCTGCGGTCACGGAGCGCGAGCGAGGCACGGAGTCAGCGCACGATGACGACGAGCGGAGCCAGCAGCGCGGCGACCGTCGGCTCGACGGCCCCGCCGACGACGATCCGCCGTGCAAGAGCGAGCGTCGCCGCCTCGCCGTGGCGGGGGTCCGTGTTCGGAATCCTGTCGGCGATGCGGAGCCCGTGGGCACCGAAGAAGTCGTCGTCGCCGACGCAGGCGGGGTAGGGCGGGAAGTCGTCGTCTTCGTAGTAGCTCCCGACGGCAGGAATGAAGCCTTCGGCGGTGATGGCGTGGAACGTGACGAGCGTGCCCTGCGGTCCCGCCACCGCCTGCCACGTCGGCGCCTCGTCCCGCAGCACGTCCGGCTCGCCATCGACGGAAACTCCGTAGGAGTGGTTCGCGTCGGTGTACGTCATCCCGCGCGCGGCATCGCTGAGATCGAGATAGCTCATCACGCCGGGGACGGGGTGGACGCGGAGCGCCGACCGCGTCTCGATAAGACGGTCGTAGAACAGCCACGTCTGCTGCACGAGCGGCCCGCTATTGAACCCGACCACGCCCCGGATCGCCCGCACCGGTTGACGACGAACGCGCCCTCGCTGAGCGAGCCGGTGTACGGCGTCCGCCAGCAGATCCCCGGCCCGAACCCGATCATGTCTACGTCGAGCAGGTCCGGCCCGCCCGCCACAGCCAGCTCATCGAGGAGCCAGCGGTCGGCGAAGTGGGCACGGTAGGTCGGCGTCGTGACGCGCGAGTCCTCGGGGTTCGAGCCGACGCGGTCGCCGGAGGCGAACCCGTAGGGGAAGCCGAGGATCGGCGGCATCCGCCCGCCGTGGTCATAGGTCTCGAAGTAGGGGCCGCGTGCGAGCGCGAGGTCGTAGGCGACATAGCTCGTATCCCCGCCGCCCGATGCGTCGGTCCGGCGATAGAGGTAGGCGGTGCGCGTCGCGCCGTCCGTCTCGACCTCTACCACGGTCCGGCTCGCCGGGTCTACGCCGACCGGGGTGGCCTCGGTCTCTCTGCCGAAGTCACGGAGCATGAAGGCGAGCTCGTCGAGCGGATCGAGCGTCGGATCGGGGTCGGCCCCGACGTGGGTGTTCGGATCGGCATAGCCAACTTCGACGACCTGGCCTCGCAGATCGCGGCACCACGCGCGGCGCGGACAGTCGCGGGGTTCGAAGGCGGGCGCGTAGGCGCTCGCGAGGTCGTAGACGAACCGCTCGTCCACCTGCACCGGGATCGGCACGAGCGATCCGTCGCGCAGGGCGAACGCGGCGACCTCGTCCGGCACGGCTCCGAGCAGGCGCGGCGTCTGCTCACCGACGAGCACGACCGGCCGGAAGTCCGGCTGCGCCTGCGCCGCCGCCGTCAGCAGCACAGCGAGGCCGAGCACGCGCGCCGTCATTTTTGCTTGAACGAGAGGGTCAGCGGGACGCCCTCGAACCCGAACGCGTCGCGGATCTGATTCTCCAGATACCGCCGGTACGGCTCTTTGACGCCGCTCGGGTGGTTGCAGTAGAACGCGATCACCGGCGGCTCGACCCGGACCTGCGTGGCGTACTTGATCCGAATCTGGTTCCCGCCCACCGCCGGCGGGTGGTGCGCCGAGAGCGCCTTCTGCACGACCTCGTTGAGCTTGCTCGTCGGGATCTGCTTCCCCCGTCCGGCGGCGACCTCCAGCGCCTTCTCCAGCACACGCTGAATCCGCTGCCCGGTGAGCGCGGAGATGAACAGGACGGGGACGTAGCTGAGTGTGCCGAGCTTCTCGTGGATGGCCCGCTCGACGTCACGCGCCGTGTTGGTCTCCTTCTCGGCGAGGTCCCACTTGTTGACGGCGATGACGAGCCCCTTCTTCATCTCCTCGGCCTGCCGGATGATGCGGGCGTCCTGCATCTCCAGCCCGAGCGTCGCGTCGAGCAGCACGACGGCCACGTCGCAGGTCTGGATGGCCCGCTCGGTGCGGAGCGTGGAGTAGAACTCGACGTTCTCCTGCACCTTCGACTTCTTGCGGAGGCCGGCGGTGTCCACGAGCACGACCGGCTGTCCGTCGACCTGCACGAACACGTCCACCGAGTCCCGCGTCGTCCCGCTGATCTCGGTGACGATGGACCGCTCTTCGCCGAGGAGCGCGTTCGTCAGCGACGACTTGCCGACGTTCGGCCGGCCGATGAAGGCGATGCGCGGCGCGTCGAGCTCCTCTTCGTCCGACTCCTCCGGGAAGGCGTCCACGAGCGCGTCGAGGAAGTCGCCCGTGCCGCTGCCGTTGACGGAGCTGACGGGGTAGACCTCGCCGAGGCCGAGGC
This sequence comes from Rhodothermales bacterium, assembly GCA_038232935.1. Lineage (GTDB taxonomy): Bacteria > Bacteroidota > Rhodothermia > Rhodothermales > JANQRZ01 > JBBSMX01. Next base: position 5,662 of record JBBSMX010000012.1, read on the forward strand.
TGTAAAACTCCGCCGCCCCGAGCCGCCGCGTCGCGCTGTCGGCTTTGTTGGCGACGACGAACACGGGCTTCTCCGTCCGCCGTAGGACCGTCGCCATCTCCGCGTCGAGGTCCGTGATCCCCGTCGTCACGTCGCCGACGAAGACGATGGCGTCGGCCTCGTCGATCGCGATGCGGACCTGCTCGCGGATGGCGGCCTCGAAGCGGTCGGCGGAGCGGGGGACGAAGCCGCCGGTGTCCACCACGTCGAACGTCCGGCCGTTCCACTCGGCATCGCCGTAGATGCGGTCGCGGGTCACGCCGGGCTCGTCGTGGACGATGGCCTGCCGCTGCTCGGTGAGCCGGTTGAACAGTGTGCTCTTTCCGACGTTCGGTCGGCCGACGATGGCGACGAGGGGCATAGGTGAAGGGTGAAGGATGAAGGGTAAAGGCTGTTGCCTCCGCCGACGTAGGGGCGAACGGCGTTCGCCCTGTGGCGTGCTCGCCCAGTTCGGGTATCGCACGGCGCTGAAACTACGCCGTTTCACGCGCTCCGCTGCGGCTTCGCCCATTCTGCATCGCGTGACGCTATGCGTGACGCTGTTACAGATTCGTAACCACCTGGCCCCTCCGAACCAGAAACCTGCGTTCTCCTCACCGGGTTTGCGCCGCACTATTTCCCAACAACCCCCGATCCTGATGAATATCCGACTCGTAGCCCTCGGCATCGTCGCTGTGTTCGCCCTCGTCGCCGCCCAGTGCAACGACGCCCAGCCCACGACCGACGCGACGCAGACCCAACCGGTCAGCCTCGACACCGAGCCGACCGCCGCTGCCGACACGGCGATCTTCGCGGGCGGATGTTTCTGGTGCATGGAGCCGCCCTATGAAAAGCTCGACGGCGTCTTCTCCGTCATCTCCGGCTTCGCCGGCGGCACCACGCCGAACCCGACGTACAGCGAAGTGTCAGCCGAGCGCACCGACTACGCCGAAGCCGTGCAGGTGATCTACGACCCCGAGCAGGTCAGCTTCGAGACCCTCGTCGAGGTGTTCTGGCACAACATCGACCCGTTCGCGGTGGATCGCCAGTTCTGCGACCGGGGCGCGCAGTACCGCTCCGTCCTCTTCTATCGCAATGCCGAGCAGCAGGCCGTAGCCGAACAGTCATTCAAGGCCGTCGACGCTCGCCTCGATGAGCAGATCGCGACGACGGTCGAGCCGAATCCGAATTTCTATCCGGCCGAGGACTACCACCAGGACTTCTACCGCACGAATCCGGACCGCTACTACTCGTACCGAAAAGGCTGTGGCCGTGATGCCCGCCTCGAAGCCCTCTGGGGCGACGCAGCCGGACACGCCGGCCCGCTCGGCTGACCCACGCTGTCCTCCTTCTGCACCCTATTCCCTATTCCATCCTCTGAGAATCGCTATGAAATCGACGATCCCCCGCTCCTACCTCATCGCCCTGCTGGCCGTGGCCTGCGTCGGCCTCCTCGCCCTCGCGTCCGTACGTGCGCCCGCCTCGGCGGTCGCCTCGGACGACACCACCGCCCTACAGGACTCGCTCAAGGACCGGCTGACGACGATGCAGTACCGCGTGACGCAGGAAGACGGGACCGAACCGCCGTTCCGCAATGAGTACTGGGACAACCACGAGGCCGGGATCTACGTGGATGTCGTCTCCGGCGAGCCGCTCTTCAGCTCCCTCGACAAGTTCGAATCCGGCACGGGCTGGCCGAGCTTCACGCGCCCGCTCGAACCCGACAACGTCCACTGGTCGAAGGACAACTCCCTCGGGATGACCCGGGACGAGGTCCGCTCCATCCACGCCGACTCGCACCTCGGCCACGTGTTCGAAGACGGCCCGGCACCGACGGGGCTCCGCTACTGCATCAACTCGGCCGCCCTCCGCTTCATCCCCGCCGACCAACTCGAAGCCGAGGGCTACGGCACATACGCCGCGCTGTTCGAGTAGCACGCGTAGGCATCCGAGTGGCCCGGCCCGGTCAGCCCGCGAACACGTCGCGTAGTGCTGACCGGGCCGCGTTGTACCCGCACATCCCGTGGACGCCCCCGCCCGGCGGCGTCGACGACGAACAGAGGTAGAGTCCCGGCACGCCGGTCCGGTACGGGTCCGGGCTGAGCACCGGCCGCGCGGCGACCTGCCACAGATCCTGCGACCCGCCGAAGATGTCGCCCCCGACGAGGTTCGCGTCGTGCCGTTCGAGTGCGGCGGGCGGGAGCACGCTTCGGGCGATTACACGGTCGCGGAAACCGGGCGCGAACCGCTCGATCTGCGCCTCGATGGAGTCGGTCACATCGGCCGTCGAGCCGAGGGGGACGTGGCCGTACATCCACGCCGTGTGCTTCCCTTCGGGCGCGCGCGTCGCGTCGAACAGGCTCGGCTGGGCGAGGAGGACGTACGGGTTCTCGTCGATCCGCCCGTCGCTCGCCGCCCGCTCGCTCGCGGCGATCTCTTCGAGCGTTCCGCCAAGGTGGACGGTGGCAGCGCGCGCGCAGTCGGGGTTCGTCCACGGGATCGGCCCGTCGAGCGCGTAATCCAGCTTGAAGGCGGCGGGGCCGCGCCGGAAGCCTTCGAGCGCGCTCCGGTAGCGCTCGGGCAGCCGGTCGCCCGCGAGCGCGAGGAGCGTGGCCGGCGACACGTCCGCGAGGACGGCCCGCGCCGTTGGCAGCTCGTCCAGCCGCTCGACCCGCTCCCCCGTCACGACCTCGCCGCCGAGCGCCGCGAGGTGCGCCACGAGCGCGTCCGTGATCGCCTGCGCCCCGCCCCGCGGAATCGGCCAGCCGACGCGGTGCGCAAGTGCCCCCAGCACGAGCCCGAACGCCGACGATCCCGGCGCGGAGAACGGGAGCGCCGCGTGCGCTGCCGAGCCCGCCCACAGCGCCCGCGCGGGCTCGTCGCGGAAGAAGAGGTCCGCGAACGCCTGGATCGGCAACAACGCCCGGAGCCCGAAGCTCGCCAGCGACGGAAGATGGCGCGGCACGTGGACGAGCGGGCGGAGGATTTCCTCGGCGAGCGCCGGCCACGCCTGCGCGAGCGGCTCGAACAGCCGGCGGTACGCCGCGCCGTCGCGCCCGAGACCGGCCGCCGTCTCGGCGACAGAGCGGTGGAGCAGCACGGCACGCCCCCCGTCGAGCGGGTGCGCGAGCGGCGCGCCCGGGTGGACCCACCGGAGCCCGTAACGCTCCAGCGGCAGCCGCCGAAAGAACGGCGACCCCACGCCAAGCGGGAAGACCGCCGCGCCGAAGTCGTGAATGAAGCCTGGCTCCGTCAGCGCGAGCGACCGGACGCCGCCCCCCGCCGTCTCGTTCGCTTCGAGCACGACAACGCGCTTGCCGGCCTCTGCGAGCGTGATCGCCGCCGCCAGCCCGTTCGGCCCAGCCCCAACAACGACGGCATCATACGAGGAAGTGGCGGGCATGACGCATCGGAAGCTGTGAGAGAGAGGGCGCGGCGGCGTTGTTTACCAACGACACGTCTACTCGATCCGAACACCTTTTGTTGAGTTACGCCTCGCGCACAAGATCTGCCGATAGGCATTCGCCGGAGCACCCCTCCGGGCCTCACCCCCCGTGGGCAATCAGCTCCTTGGGGGGGTACGCTCGCCGTTACGGGCAGCATTCGGTCGCTCGCTTGCGGTGCGATGCTGGACGCTCGCGCGCTGCGCCCGCTGCTCAGGGGAAGTGGGTGCCTGGGGAACATACTTCGCCGGGATGCGGGGGACCTCGGCGAAGCGACCCTTGTCGTTCAGCGGCACCCACTGCGATGGCATGTCGTAGAGATAACGCCCGATGCCCCACTGGACGGCCGCTCGCTTCATCGCGCTGCTGAGCCCGCCTTTGATCGCCTCGACCTCGGTGTTCTCGGCCCCGTCCCACTTCGTCACCCACTGCGGGTTTACCGGGTCGCCGGTGACGTTGACCGAGATCCCGCAGAGGACGCCGCCCTCGGGTCCCGGTCGGAAGTCGTTTCGCCAGTTGGCCGGGCCGCACACGTCGTCGAGGCGGTCCTGAATGGCGCGGCTCGTGATGTAAGCCATCGCGAGGCCCCGAGTCCTATCCCGTGTTACCGCGCCGGGCTTCCACTCGATGTCGGGGGCCGGGAACGGCTCGCGGAGCCGGTTCAGATCGATGGGGCGAAATGTGGTTGCTTCCATGAGGGTCTCCGTAAGGTTCTGATAAGTCAGGATAATGGGGGGAAGCGTCACCTGATTGTCACCCCCCATATCTCCTCCCCTTCCTTCCCTTTCGGGCTCGGCTCACTTCGCCGCGCGCCTCAGCGAAGCAGGCGCTCGTGGCTCGTATTGCTTTCAGCGCATCGGCACCTCTGCTTTCGTAATGAAAGCGCTTCCGATCATTTACTTAATGTTTTTTGCAATTGACATCAATATGCTAGATATTTTATGATATCCGCACCTAACACAAAACTCTTTTGGCCTCGCCTTACGATGCACCTTCTTTTCGCTTTCCTCTCCCTGCTCTTTCTGGCACCCGCCGCCTCGGCGCAGAGCGCTGAGTCCGCAGCGATCCAACTCAACCTCGACTTCGTGTGGGTCGTCCTCGCGGCCATCCTGGTCTTCTTCATGCAAGCTGGGTTCGCCCTCGTCGAGACCGGGCTGACGCGCTCGAAGAACGCCGTCAACATCATCATGAAGAACGTGATGGACTGCGCGGCGGGCGCACTCGTGTTCTTCGCCGTCGGGTTCGGGCTGATGTTCGGGACGTCGGCGGGCGGATTCGTCGGGACGGACGGGTTCTTTCTGCAGGGAATCGAGGGACAGGACCCGGCGTGGACGTACGCCTTCTGGCTCTTCCAGGCCGTCTTCGCCGCGACCGCCGCGACGATCGTGTCGGGCGCCGTAGCCGAGCGGACGAAGTTCACGGGCTACCTCATTTTCTCGGTCGCCATCACCGGGTTGATCTACCCCGTCTTCGGCGCGTGGGCGTGGGGCGGCCTGTTCAACGGCGGCGGCTGGCTCGAAAACCTCGGCTTCATCGACTTCGCCGGCTCGACGGTCGTGCATTCGGTCGGCGGGTGGGCAGCGCTGGCGGGGGCGCTCGTCGTCGGGCCGCGCGTGGGGAAGTATGACAGCCACGGTCGGCCGCGCCACCTCGCGGGGCACAGCCTGCCGCTCGCCGCGCTCGGCGTGTTCATCCTGTGGATGGGATGGTTCGGATTCAACGCCGGCTCCACCACGGCCGGTGACTCCTCCATCGCGCTCATCGCGATGAACACGTTCCTCTCGGCCTCGGCCGGCGCCGTGGCCGCGATGTCGACGACGTGGCTGCGCAGCGGGAAGCCCGACGTGGCGATGACGCTCAACGGCGTACTCGGCGGGCTCGTAGGGATCACAGCGGGCTGTGCGAACCTCGCCCCTGGCTTCGCGATCCTGACCGGCGCGGTGGCCGGTATACTCGTCGTCTACGCCACGCTCGGGCTCGACCGGTTTGTGGACGATCCCGTCGGGGCCGTCGCCGTCCATGGTTTCTGCGGCGCGTGGGGCACGCTCGCGGCCGGACTGTTCGATACGGCCGGATTCAGCCTCGCGCGGGTCGGCGTGCAGCTCGTCGGGATCGTCGCCGTGTTCTGCTGGGTGTTCCCGCTCTCGTACGGCCTCTTCACCCTCATCGACCGAACGCTCGGCCTGCGCGTGGAGGCCCACCCGGAGGCGGTCGGCCTCGACCTGCACGAGCATGCCACGCGAGCCTATCCCGAGTTCGTCATCGGCAACGGCGGCGACGGGTTCGTGGACGTTCCGTCGGACGAGTTCATCCCGGCGGAGGTATGAGCGCTAAAAACGAGAACCGCCCCCCCATCCGGGGAGGCGGTTCCTCGTGACGCTGAGGGGACACCCCTGCCCCTACAGCGGCCTCCTCACGAGCCGGTCGGACGCAAGCGCTGCGGTCGAGCAACGGCCTCGTCCACGTGCACCTCCCAGGCCTCGCCGAAGCGACGGTCGAAGCGGCGGAGGAGGATGAAAGGGTTGGTGCCGTTCGCTGCGTGCCACAGCCCGCGCTCCGAGAAGTACTCCTCTTGCTCGGGGTCGATCTCGTAGGTCACCATCGCGGCGGCCTGCTCCGGGCGGAGGCGGAGGTTCTTCGCTTCGCGGGTTGCGAGCGTGTCGAGGTTGATACGCCCACGATCCGAAAAGAGGTCCGGCTGACCGGGGGCAGAAATCTCCCACTGCGCGACGAGGTAGAGGCAGTCCTCCATGTGGTCGAGAAGGTCGGAGCCGCGGAGGCGGTAGAGGGCATCCACGACGGGCTGCCGGTCCGGCCGGTTCGAGGCGATGAGCGTGGCGTCCCGGCGGAGACGGCGCTGGTGGTCGCGGAGGTTCCGCCCGCCGCCGCACTCGATGGCGATGCGCCGCGGCCGGATCGGACCCGGCACCTCGGCCACGAAGTCGACGGTGAAGAACGCGCCGGACGTTTCGAGCTCTACCTCGCTGCGGAGGACGGCGTCCTCGCGGAGGTACTTCACGATGTGCCAGGCGAACTCGTCCTGCACCGCCCCGTCGTAGGGCGGTTCGTAGGCGGGGCCGGAGAGGAGGCCTTTCGGCTCGCCGGGGTCGGACTTGGAGAGACGGATCATCGGAGGAGGGGTCTGATTCGGGATTGAAGGCGGCGCGTTTTACCAATCATCGCGCGCGCGTACGTGATAATATCCCACCTCCCAGTGCCAGCGTTTTGTCACAGGGCCTAGCACTACTTTCTTGTCGCTCCAAACAATGTTTGCGCGGCGTGCCGCGTGCTACCCATCCGTGCCGTGTCACCCCCTCCCGCTCCGACCGTCCCCCATGCGATTCCTCGCGCTCGCCGCGCTCCTCCTCGTCCCCCACGCCCTTGCCGCGCAGGGCTTCCGCACGTTCAACGAGCGCAACCACCCGGAAATCGACTGGCGTGTGGCGGCGACCGAGCACTTCGAGATCGTCTATCCCGAGCGGCTCGAAGGCATCGAGGAGGAGGCCGCCGCCGTCGCCGAAGAGACCTACGCCGCGCTCGCCGAGAACCTCGATGTGACGTTCGACCGGCCGATCCGGGTCTACCTCTCCGACGAGGACGAGATCGCCAACGGCTTCGCCTTCAGCGTCGGCGCGGGGTTCACGAACATCTGGGTCCACGTCAACGAGAGCGCCGAGATCTGGACGGGCGACGTGAAGTGGCTGCGGAAGGTGATGTCCCACGAGATCGCCCACATCTTCCACTACCGCGCGATCCGCTCGCCGGTGGGCCTGCTGCAAAACGTCTTCGCCAACCCGATCCCGAGCTTCTGGGCCGAGGGCTTCGCGCAGTACGAAACCGAAGATTGGGACGCGCAGCGCGGCGACCGCTGGCTCCGCACGGCCGTCTTCGAGGACCGGCTGAGCTACGAGGACGGCACCTCATCGTGGAACGGCCGGCTGAAGTACGCCGTCGGGAACGCGCAGGTGCGCTACCTCGCCGACACGTACGGCGACTCGACGATCGTGAACATCCTCCGGCACCGGAAGACGTTCCTGCCCGGCATCAAAGTCCACGACTTCTACGGCGCGTTCGAGGCCGAGGTCGGCAAGCCGTACCGCGAGTTTTACGAGGACTGGCGCAAGCACGTCAACGTCTACTACAACACGCTCGCCGGGCAGATGGAGCGGACGGACTCGCTCGGCACGCCGCTCAAAATCCCCGGCACGTACCTCTACGATGTCCAATACAGCCCGGACACGTCGAAGGTGGCCGCGCTCGTGCTCTCGTCGGTGGCGCGGCCCGTCCGCCGCCTCGCCGTGATCGAGGGGCTGACGGACACGACCGTCGCGCGGCGCGTGCGCGTGCTGGCCGAGGGCGGAATCGACGGGCCGATCACGTGGAGCCGCGAAGGGCGGCGGATCGCGTACGCGCGGACCGTGCGGGGCCGCTACGGCTCGCTCGTAAACGACCTCTACGTTGTGGACGTGGCGACGGGCGATACGGAGCGCCTCACGCGCAGCCGCCGCGCCTCGTCGCCGACGTTCGGGCCGGATGGGCAGGTCGCGTTCATCGGCAGCACGGGCGGGACGGCGAACGTGTTTGTGCTCGGCGGTGACGGCACCGAAGCGCAGCTCACCGACTTCGACGGCGACGTGCAGCTCACGACGCTGCGATGGAATCCCAACGGCAGTCGCCTCGCCTTCGCCCGCTTCGGCCCGACCGGCGAGCGCGACCTCATCGTGCTCGACCTCGCCTCGGGCGATCTCACGTCCGTTTCGGTCGGTGGTGCCGACGACCGGATTCCGGTGTGGAGCTACGACGGCTCGCGCCTCGCCTTCACCTCGCTCCGCGACGACGCGCCGAACGTGTTCGTGGTGAACGTGATGGCGGACGGCGGACCGCAGACCGCGGACTCGCTGATCTTCAGCGCATCTCTTCCTCTCCCCCTTTCTCCCGCTCTCCCCGAAGAGCGCCGCGTGACGTACCTCTTCGGCGGGGCGACGGCGCGCGACTGGCTCCCGCCGGACTCGCTGCATCCCGACGGGCGGATCGTGCTCGTCACGAGCGAGAGCAAGCGGCGCGAGCAAGCATTCGCCGTGGACGCTCGCCGAACAGCTACGGCGACCACGCCCGCAACGGCCCCGCCGACGTACGCAAGCTGGACCGCGCACCGGCCGCCGCGCACGATCCCGAACGCGGTCACGCCCGACGCGGGGCTCATCCGGGATCGCCGTCGATACAACTCGTGGGCAAACCTCACCCACGCCGGCTCGTTCGTCCTCCCCTACGCCGAGCTCGACGGCAGCGACTTCGGCTTCTTCGGCACATCGCTCTGGCTGGAGCCGCTCGGCAAGCACGTGTTCGTCGGCCTCCTCTCCGTTTCGATTCCTAAGTTCGCGGAGCAGACGCTCGGATTCCTCTCGTACACGAACAACCAGTTCCGGCCGTCGCTCACGCTCAACGCGTACCGCTACCCGAGCCCGGCGCGGTGGTACGGCTCGTCGCTCCTCATCGAGGACCTCGTCGGTGGCGACCTGACGGCGACGCTCCCGCTCGACCTCACCGACGCGCCGTTCACCAGCACGTCCGTCGACGCCCGCGTCCGTTACGCCTACGCCGATCCCTTCGACGACCGCGCCTTCGACGAGGTCGAGACGACGGGGCTGCTGCGGCCGGAGGCGGGGTACCGTTCCGAACTCCGGCTCGGATTCACGGCGAAGCGGCAGCGGCCCTACCGCTACAACGACGTCTACCCCCTCGACGGCATCGGGCTGCGCGCCCGCGTGACGGGCGGACTTCCGGTGCTCGGCAGCGACGCCGAGTTCGTCCGTCCGGACCTCTCCGCATTCTGGGTGTCGCCGCAGCTCGGGATCGGCCGGCTGTATGCGTATGGCCGCGCACAGGCACGGTTCGGATCGGCGCTCGCACAGGACTTCGTCGGCCTCTCGCGCTACGACGACATCGACCTGCAAATCCCGTTCGTGGAGCCGATCACGCTCTCGGACACGGAGCGCGTGCGGGGCTACCGCCGCTACGCCGTCGGCGACCGGCTCCTCTTCGGCACGCTCGAATACCGGCTCCCGCCCGTGTTCGACCTGCAGACGCGGCTGCTCGGCTTCCTCGAACTCGGCCGCGTTTCGCCCGCGCTCTTCGTGGACGCGGCCGCTGTGTGGACCGGCAGCGATGTCGGCGACGCGATCCGCCGCACGGGCGTCGGGTTCGAGCTGAAGAACCGGGTGAGCCTGGGTGGCTTCCCGCTCGTCCACGCCGTTGGCGTGGCGCAGCGCTGGCGCGACCTCGGCGCAACCGTGGAATGGGACACGATCGACCTCTACTACCGCGTGCAGGCGACGCTGCCGTTCTGATGCGGGACTCGTGATACGTGAGTCCCGGCCGACGGTGGTGCTCACCCTCACGCATCACGAGTCACGCGCCCAAACCTCCTCCCGGCCGTTGCGTTAGATAGGGGCCTTTCCTTCACACCCGTCTCCTCTCTCCATGCTCTACATCGACCTCGACAACGAACGTGTGCCCGCCCTCGGGTTGGGTACGTGGCAGCTCAAGGGTGACGCCGCCCGCACGGGTGTCGTGCACGCACTCGACCTCGGCTACCGGCACATCGACACAGCGCAGGCTTACGAAAACGAAGCCGAGGTCGGCGACGGCCTCCGCGACGCCGACGTGGACCGCGACGACGTCTTCCTCACCACGAAGATCTGGACCGGCAACCTCCGCCACCACGACCTGCTTCGCTCCGCCGACGACAGCCTACGCCGGCTGAAGGTGGACTACGTGGACCTCCTGCTCCTGCACTGGCCGAGCGAGGAGGTCGAGATGGCCGAGAGCCTCGACGCGCTGCAAGAGGTTCAGCACGCCGGCAAGGCGCGGCACATCGGTGTGTCCAACTACACGCCGTCGCTCCTACGCGAGGCGCGGCGGCTCGCCCCCGGCCTCGCCTGCGATCAGGTCGAGTACCACCCCTTCCTCGACCAGAGCGCCTTGCTCGAGGTGATCCGCGAGCACGGCATGTTTCTGACAGCCTACAGTCCGCTCGCACGCGGCGGCGTGATGGGCGATGACACGTTGAAGGAGATCGCCGAGACCCACGGCAAGAGTCCTGCACAGGTGACGCTTTGCTGGCTGCTCCAGCAGGACCACGTCGCCGCCATTCCGAAGGCGAGTTCGGACAAGCACCGCACCGCCAACTTCGACGTGTTCGACTTCGAGCTGAGCGACGAGGAGATGAACCGGATCCACGGTCTCGCGAGGGAGGACGGGCGGATCATCGACCCCGACTTCGCGCCGGACTGGGAGCACGCGGGCTGAGCCGGCGTCGGGCACCGAGTAGAACGAAACGAGGCGCTGCAGGACCGACCGGCAGCGCCTCGCGTGTGAAAGGTGCGTAGAGACGCAGTATGCTGCGTCTACCCCACGTGCATCTGGAGTTCTTCGCGGCGGTGCTTCTGGCGGAGCTTGCGGAGCGCCTTCTCTTTGATCTGCCGGACGCGCTCGCGCGTGAGGTTGAACCGCTGCCCGATCTCTTCGAGCGTCAGCGGGTGCTCGCGCCCGATCCCGAAGTAGAGCCGGGTGATCTCGGCCTCGCGGGCGTGCAGCGTCGAGAGCGCCCGCTCGATGTCGATCTTGAGCGACTCGTCCATGAGGTAGTCGTCGGGCGAGACGTCTTCCTCGTTGGGGAGCACGTCGAGGAGCGAGTTGTCGTCGTCCTCGTTGAAGGGCGCGTCCATCGAGAGGTGGCGGCTCGTGTGCTTGAGCGCGTCGCGGACCTTCTCGGGGTCGATCTCGAGCTCGGCGGCGAGCTCGTCGATGTTCGGGTTGCGCTCGTGCCGCTGGGAGAGCTTGGCGCTGGTCTTGCGGATCTTCGAGATCGTGCCGATCCGGTTGAGCGGAAGACGGACGACGCGGCTCTGCTCGGCGAGGGCCTGGAGGATGGCCTGCCGGATCCACCAGACGGCGTAGGAGATGAACTTGAACCCGCGCGTCTCGTCGAACCGCTGCGCCGCCTTGATGAGGCCGTAGTTCCCCTCGTTGATAAGGTCGGAGAGGGTGAGCCCCTGCCCCTGGTACTTCTTCGCGACGGAGACGACGAAGCGGAGGTTGGCCCGGACCAGCTTGTGGAGCGCCTCGGCCTCTCCCTGCTTGATCCGTTGGGCGAGGTCCACTTCCTCCTCGGGCTTCAAGAGGGGAATCTGCCCGATCTCCTGGAGGTACTGGTCCAGCATGCGCTGCTGGCGAGGGACGTACATAAGGCTACGGGTTATAATTCGAATCGACGCGGATCGCGTCCGCGGGCGGGCAGATATCCTTGGGGCGTAGCATCGTCTCCACGCCCGAGCCGGCCCCCGGTTCCTCTGCGGAGACATCTCGGAGCGTACGGAGGCTTCGCTGAGAATACAGGTGAGAAGCGTATGCCGCTTGCTTACACGGGGCAGGCGGGGCTTCAGGTTCCCCTCGGGAGCACAACCGGAGGGCTCGGCGCTAATTTTTATAGACCCCAACGGTCCGGGCGGTTGGCCGCGCCTGCACCGGGCTTGTCTTCGTAGATTCGGGCTCGCCCTTCCGCCTCCCATGCCCCTTCGTTCCACCGCTCCGTTCCCCTTGGGAAGCTCCCCCTTCATCCTCGACTGCCGCGGCCGACCGCTCGACGCCCGCCCGGGGCGGGCTCACGTGATGGGCGTGCTGAACGTGACGCCGGACTCGTTCTCCGACGGGGGCCAATTCTTCGGCCTCCGCCTCGACCTCGACGGTGCCCTCCGCCGCACCGAGGCGATGCTGGAGGAAGGGGCCGTGCTGATCGACATCGGCGGCGAGTCGTCCCGGCCGCGCGGGAGCGTCTACGGCGAAGGAGCCGAGCCCGTCGCCGCCGACGAAGAGATCCGGCGCGTGCTGCCCGTCATCGAGGCCGTCGCGCTGAGGTTTCCCGAGGCGCTGCTTTCGGTGGACACGTACAAGCCCGACGTCGCCGAGGCGGCGCTGGAAGCCGGCGCCCACCTCGTCAACGACATCACCGGCCTCCGCGACGGCGACGAAGTGGCGCGGGTGTCCGCACGGTTCGGCGCTCCGCTCGTGGTGATGCACGCGCTCGGGCGACCCGGCGCGATGCCACACACGCACACGTACGGCGATGTCGTGGAGGACGTAAAGGCGTCGCTGGCCGTATCCGTCCGGACGGCCGAGGCTGCCGGCGTGCGTGGCGTGATCGTAGACCCCGGCTTCGGGTTTGGGAAGTCCGCCGAGGAGAACCTGCGGCTGATCGGGAGGACTGACGCCCTGCTCGAACTGGGCCGGCCGGTGCTCGTCGGCCTCTCGCGCAAGAGCACGATCGGCGCGGTGCTCGGGGGACCGGATGCCCCCGTGCCGGTCGGAGAGCGGCTGTTCGGGACACTCGGCGCTACGGCGGTAGCGGTGCTTCGCGGCGCGTCCATCGTCCGCACCCACGACGTGCGGGCGACGGCCGAGATGCTGGCCGTGCTGACGGCGACGATGGACGCGGCACGGGCCGATGCCGACGTGATAGAGGGTAGCCCGTGATCCTCGCATTCAACATCGGGTTCATCCCGTTCGATTGGCAGGACTTCCTCGACGTCTTCATCGTCTCGATCCTCGTCTACCAGCTCTACCGGCTGATCCGGGGGACGATCGCCGTCCAGGTCTCGTTCATCCTGCTCGGCATCTACATCATGGACGTGGTCGTGCGGGCGGCGGGGCTGACGACGCTGCGCAACCTCTTCGGCGCGATCAGCGAGGTATTCGTGCTCGCCGTCATCATCCTGTTCCAGCCCGAGATCCGGCGGCTGCTGTTCGCGCTCGGCAGGAACCCGCTCGTGCGGCGCTTCGTGGCGACGCCGGCCCGCGAGAAGGCGGTCAACGAACTCGTGTCGGCGGTCACGGAGATGGCCGAGAACCGGATCGGGTCGCTCACGGCATTCGCCCGCTCCTCCGGGCTGAGGAACTACGCCGAGAGCGGCACGCCCATCAACGCCGACGTCGAGCGCGATTTGCTGACGAGCATATTCTTCCCGAACTCGCCGCTCCACGACGGCGCGGTGATCATCGAGGACCAGAAGATTGCGGCGGCGCGCTGCATCCTCCCCGTTTCAGAAGCGCGCCGGCTCGATCCCCACCTCGGCCTCCGCCACCGCGCTGCCGTCGGGCTGACCGAGCGTACGGACGCCGTCGTCGTCGTGACGAGCGAAGAGACCGGGCGGATTTCGGTCGCGGAGAACGGTCAGATCCAGACCGGGCTCTCGCCGCAGGAGCTGCGCACCCGCCTCACCGAGGCCCTCGTCCAGCGCAACCCCGACGAGTCGCCCCCTCCTCCCGACGACGGCCTCGATCAGCCGTAGTCGGTGAACAGTCACCGGCGGACGGTGGACAGTGGGCGAAGAAAGGGAATCGGGGCCGCCACGCGCAAGGCGTTGCCGTAGCTTGACAGCCCTCTCCCGACTTCCGACTCCCGATGCCTCCCCGCACCTACGACCGTCAACGGAACGCGCTCGCCGCCCTCCTCCGTGAGAAGGGTATTACGGACGAGCGCGTGCTCCGCGCCGTGGCGGCCGTGCCCCGCCACGAGTTCATCGAGGCGGCCCTCCGGCACCGGGCGTACAAAGACGAGGCCCTGCCCATCGGGCTCAAGCAGACGATCTCGCAACCGTTCACCGTCGCCTACCAGACCGCCCTACTCGGCGTCCGGCCCGACGACAAGGTGTTGGAGGTGGGGACGGGCAGCGGCTACCAGGCTGCCATCCTCTGCGAGCTCGGCGCACGGGTGTTCTCCATCGAGCGGCACGGCCCCCTGCTGAAACGGACGCGCGCCGTGCTGGACCGGCTGGGCTACCGCGTGCTCACTCGCCACGGCGACGGCACACTCGGCTGGGCCAGCCCGGCTCCCTACGACGGGATCGTGGTGACGGCGGGTGGGACGGAGGTGCCGGATGCGCTCCTCGAGCAGCTCCGCCCCGCGAGCCCTGACGCCCCCAGCGGCCGTCTCGTCATCCCCATCGGCAACGCCGAGAAGCAGACGATGCTGCGGATCACCCGCACCGGCCCCGACCAGTTTCACCGCGAGGAGTTTCTGGACTTCCGCTTCGTCCCGCTCGTCGCCGAAGACGGCGGGCGCTAGTTTCTCCTCCCGCTCCGACCTCCCCGACCCGCTCTGCCCTCCGATGCCCGATTCCGTTCCGCCCGTGTTGGCAACCGAGCCGCCCGCCGTCCAGCGCTCCTATTCCGGCCCCGCCGGCTGGCTTTACTGGCTCAAGGACTGGGTCGAAGGACTCGCCGCCAAGCGGCACGCCGTGGTCATCCTGTTCGTCCTCGCGGCGGCCGAGTCCATCTTCTTCCCGATCCCGGTGGACGTGCTGCTGATCGCGCTCTGCGTAAGCCTGCCCCGCCGGTCGTTCTGGTTCGCCACGGTCTGCACGGCCGGCTCCGTGCTCGGCGCGTTCGGCGGTTACGCCATCGGCTACTTCCTGTGGTACAACGCCGTGGGCGACGCGCAAACCTACAGCGATCTCGCACAGTTTTTCTACGCTCACGTCCCCGGCTTCACCGAAGCGAACTTCGAGGCCGTCGCGGCGAAGTACCGCGAACTCGGGTTCTGGGCGATCTTCGCGGGCGGCTTCACCCCACTCCCCTACAAGCTGTTCACGATCACGGCGGGGATTGTCCAGCTCAACCTCGGGACGTTCTTCATCGCCTCGGTCATCAGCCGGGCCGCGCGCTTCTTCCTCGTCGGCGCGCTCTTCTTCTTCTTCGGCCGGCCGATCAAATCGTTCATCGACAAATACCTCGGCTGGCTGACGATCGCCTTCGTGCTCCTGCTCATCGGCGGCTTCGTCGTACTCAAATACGCCCTCTAGCCCGCTGCCGGTCGGTTCACCTCGTCCACGACGCCGACGATCGTGGCGTCGGTGGCGGTGAGGTCGTTCGGCGGGCGGAAGGGGATCGCAGCCTCGGCGCTCGTCACGAAGACCACCGTGTCGCCGACGCCCGCGTCCACGGTGTCGAGCGCGACCATCGGGCCGCCTTTGAGCGAGCCGTCGAAGTGGAGGGGTTGGACGAGCAGCATCCGCTTGCCTTCGAGCGACGGGTCCTTCTGCGTCGCCCAGATGCTCCCGATGACGTGACCTAGGTTCATTGGCTGACTTGCCGGTTGAGTGATTCGCTGATTGATTAGGAGCAGATCCCATCACCCAATCGGCGAGTCACTCATTCACTCAAGGGGATGTGATGGCTGCGCGGCGCTTCACCTCTTCGACCTCGCCCTCGTCTACGTCGAGCCGGTCCACAATCGCCATGATGACGGCGTCCACGGGCTTGCCCTGGGTGAGAGCCGTCTGCCGCCCGCTGGAGCCCTGCGCCACGAGCACGATCTCGCCGACGCCCGCCCCGACCGAGTCCACGGCGACGACGAAGCTCTCTTTCGGCGCGTAGTCCAGCCCGACCTCGCGGACGATCTGGAACGTCATCCCGACGGTCTGCTCGTCTTTGCGCGTAGCCCAAACGGTGCCGATGACTCTGCCTAAGATCATGGAGAACGCTGCGTGATCGGTGGGATGACGGGGAAGCGAATATAACCCCATCGTGGTCGGTTTTCGATGGCCTTGCTTCCCCGCCGCTTGAGCGCTAAACGGCTACGCTACCCAGCCGGCGTGGCTCATCCTCCGACCTCCGCGACCCCCACAGGCTATATTACGCTCTCTGCTCAGTCGTCCTGATCGGCACTCCATACGCAGCTTGCGCTCCGCGCCCTGCGGCTGTGCTTCCCTGCCTCGATCTCCCCCAACCGTGCTTTCCTCCGGGCCTTCCACCGATGTCGCCACCGGCCTTCGCCGAGACACGAGCGATGGGGCTCAGTCGCCAGCCACGCGGCGCTTCCACCTCCTCAAGCTCTGCGCCCGCACCAATCCGGCGCCTCACCCCGCGCTTCGCGAGGCGCTGGAGGCGGGCATCGATTGGCACCTGCTTGTGGAGGAGGCTTCGTACCAGGGGGTGCTCCCGCTGCTCTACCACCACCTCAAGCCCTTAGCTGAGCCGCTCGTGCCGCGTGACGTGCTCAATCGTACGCGCGCTCGTGTCGGGGCTCACACCCTCCACGGCACCTGTCTCGCCCAGGAGCTCGACCGACTCTCCGGGCTGTTCCACGAGGCCGCGATCCCGGTCGTCGCGATCAAGGGTATCCCCCTCGCGCACAATCTCTATGGGGGATATGTGCTCCGTCCGTTCGGGGACACCGACCTTCTCATTCGTCGGCGTGACTTCGAGCGCCTGCACGCCCTGCTGGTAGCCGAGGGATATGGGTGCGAGCTGCTCGACCCGATGCGGCAGTGGCTCTACCTCCTCGTCCATGCCCAGCGCGAGTTCGTGAACCGCACGCCCGTCCTCGGCGGCACGACCTCCGTGCTCGATGTCCACACGTCCCTCCTGCCCTTCGGCTATTCGTACCGCGAGCCCTTCGAGCGGCTGTGGGCTCGGACCGTCCCTTTCGAGCTGGCGCATCACAGTGTGCGCGTGCTACCCCCGGTGGACCTTCTGGTAGTGCTGTGCTTCCACGGCTTCAAGAATCGGTGGGAAGCGCTCAAGTACACGGTAGACGTGGCCGAACTCGTCCGCACCTACCCAGACCTAGATTGGGCTCAGGTACAGGGGCGGGCCGTGGCGATGCGGGGCGCGCGGGTGCTCCACATCGCGCTCCTCCTGGCAGCGGACTTGCTGGAAGCACCGATTCCGCCAAGCGTCTTGGAAACGGCACGGCGCGACGCACGTGCCGTCCGGATGACGCAGCGCCTCGCCGAACGGCTGCCGTCTCAGCCTTACCGGGAGGGCGATCCGCTCGGTGAGCGCGTGCGCTTCAACTTGGACGCTCAGGATTCCTGGCGAGGAAAGCTCCGCTACGGCGGCTATACCCTCGTCCGCCGGCTGTCCGAACTCGTCCTGCCCTCGGAGTCGTGACGGCACGCGTGGCTCGGCAGGCAACGCCTCGTGCTCCGAACGCAGAAGAGGCAGACGAGCCGGAGCCCGCCTGCCTCTTCTCCATCACCTGAGCCCCTCTATTTGAGCAGCGTCATCGTCTGACTCAGCGTACGGGCGTCCGTCTCGAGCCGGTAGAAGTACGTACCGCTGGCGACACGTTGCCCGGCATCGTTCGCGCCGTCCCACGTGACGGTGTGCGAATCGGCAGAACGCTCGCCGTCGACGAGGGTCGCTACCCGGCGGCCGAGGACGTCGTAGACCTGGAGCTTCACGTGGCTGGCTTTTTCCAGCGTGAAGGTGATCTGCGTGCTCGACTCGAACGGGTTGGGGTAGTTCTGCGAGAGCGCGACTTCCTCCGGCACCGTGCTGTCACCTTCGTTAGCGACGAACTGCGGGTCACACTCGGCGGTCCCACCCGGCGAGTAGACCGTCGCGAAGAAGGCGACGGCACCGCTGGCGTTCCCTTGCAGGAGCAGCCCGTAGCCGGCGTTGAAGAGCGCGCCGGCGTCGAACGTCGCCGTCCCACTCGTCACCTCGAAGACCGGGGCTGCTGAACCTCCCGCATCGAGGATGAACAGCGCGGCTGGGTCGTAGACGAGCACACGGCCGTTGTTCACCGTGATGTCGATCCGGTTGACGCCGCGGAAATCGGCGGCTCCCACGAAGAGCGCTTCCCGAGAATCGGGGTCGATCCGAAGCCCTTCGCAGATCGGCCGCCCGGTGTCGGGCGTTGCGGCCGGACAGGCAGCCGGGTTCGAGGCTTTCGTCGAGACCGGCTCGCCCTCTACTTCGAGGATGGCCGTGGTGCCGGCGGGGAGGAATGCATACGCACCCCCTCGGCCAATCGGGTAGGCCGAGCCGGAGATGCTCTCGCCGTCGTCTCCGGACTCCCGGAGTGTGAAGTCGAACTCGCGGTCACCGAAGTTATCGATGCGGAAGAGCGAGCCGTTTTCGTTCGTGCATGTCGCCTGCAAGCTGCTCGCGTCCTGCGCCTGCGCCGGCGTACCGGCCAGGGTGAAGCAGGCCACGAGCACGGCAAGCAGGGCGTTTTTTGCCGTAGTAGTTGGTTTCATGGTGTCCTCTTTTGCTAAAGCGGATGCGGATGTCATTCGTGACTGAACGGGATCTAGTCGCCGAAGATGTTGGACCCGGCCGTGATCTCGGACACAGACCCGTAGAGCTCGAGCTCGGGCTTCGCGTACGGTTTCACGGACGAGGTTGCGGGGGCTTCCGCGTCGGGTGGAGAGGACAGGGTTTCGGGAGCGTGCGAGCGGGGTGCGCTGTGCGCGTCTGAATTGCGAGCGTCCATGGTTGTTATTCCTCAAAAAGAGCCTAGAAGTGTCGGGAGAAAGAAAGGATCGGCCTGCGGCTACGAGCCCACGATGAACGGGCCGGCGATGGCGAGCACCTCCTCCATCGTCAGCGGTTCGTCGTATGCCTCGGTCGTGGCCTCCGCCGACTTCGTGCTGACGGTGAGCGCGTCGACGCCGAGGTGGGTCGTGTTGGCCTCCCCGGCGTAGACGGCTGCGAGGGCGGGCACGTCCGTGTTGTCGAACGGAATCCAGCCGTCCTGGCCGCGCAGACGCCGCACGATCGAGGCGTGGCGCGCTTCGACGGAGTGGATCTTGAGCGCGGTGCTCAGCACGTCGGGCGTCGGGAGGAGCACGCCGGCTTGCCCTTTGTAGGCGCGAACGCCGGTATCCTCGAACCCTTGCGAGAGCGCGAGGAAGAACCCGTAGTCCGCGAAGGGATCGGGGCCGAGCGCCGAGAAATTGAACTCCGGCTTCGCCTCATCCTCTTCCAGCCCGAGCGCCGCTTCGAGCAGGCGGACGTGGGCCATCTCGTGGTTACGGATGCCCGTGTACACCGTCTGAGCGGGGCCGGGGATGAGGCCGGGTGTGTTGACGCCGGTGTTGTAGTACTCGAACTCGAGGTATTCGAGCGTGAGGGCGAACGTCAGCACTTTGGTGACATCGTTCGGGAGCGAGCGGCCGAAGGCGTCACGGGCGAAGAACCCGAAGGCGGCGGGGACGGACGCCAGAGCGATCCCGGCCCCGATCTTGCCCGCCGTGCGGAGCGCATCGCGGCGCGAGGTGACACGCTGAACGATCTCGGGATCGAGCGCGCTGAAGAAGGTTTGCTTTTCCATAATCAGAAGTGCCTAAAGGTGAGGGAACCGCGAGACGAGACGAGCCGGTGCGGCTCCGTTACAGCCCGGTGGTCGTGATCGGATTGAGGATGAAGGCCGATGCCGCGGCGAGCACGGTCGGCGGATCGAACGCGCGGTCCAGCCCATTCTCGTCGATCACATCCCTACCCGCTGCACCGGGGTCTGCCGGGTCGAGCTCGACATCGCCGTCCTCGCCGATGGAGAACGCGGAGAGCGGGTCGATGAGGTCGCGGATGGCGGCGGCGTGGCGCGCCTCGACCGAGACGATCTTTCCAGCGACGAGGAGGATCTCCGGATCGTTCAGCAGAGGGCCGGCCCCGTTGTAGGCGGCGACGCCGAGGTCCTCGAACACACGCGCCGTCTCGAGCACGCTGTCGCGGCTGGAAAAGTCGATAGCGCTGAAGTCAAATCGGAGCGTGGGGATGGCCGTGCCGCCGAGGGCGGGGATGCCCAGCCGGTAGAACTCGCGGTGGATGACCTCGTGGTTGCGGAGGTCGCGGAGGACACGGCGCTCCTCGTCGGTGATCCCGTCGAAGGGCGTCGCGAAGGCGCGGACGTAGAAGGCGGCCTCGAGTTGTTCCAGCGCGAAGGCGTAGTTGACCACGCCGAAGTCGTTGGAGAAGTCGAGCGTGACGGCGTCCTCGCTCCCGGTGTCGAAGGGGAACGGGAGATCGCCGTACTCAGTGACGAGGTCACAGCCGGATACGAAAGCGGCCGTTCCTAGCCCGGCCCCTATCCATTTGAAGAAGCTGCGCCGGTCGGTCTGTCGCGGTTGCGGATGCCCCTCGTGGGAGCTACCCGAGGGGTTAGTAACGTTCGCCATGAGCTACCTCTTGAAGAAACGTGAAATGGTAATAGTGAAGTGCGGTTGCGGGGCGCCATGAGAAACGCCGACGCTAACGCAGTGAGCGGACTTCCCACCAGAGACGAGCTACCTAGAAGCCAGATGGCCGGAGATGCTAAGCGGGCCTCGGCAGCGGTAACCCTGTGCTAGCTTGAGCCCTTGTATAGGCTATGCCCTAGAATGGATATGCCCTGCGAACAACATAAGCGACCGCGACCGAAAAAGTGGTTCGGCGAATGTTCACTTCGGGCTCATTCATTGTTCATCTTTGTGCTCGGCACGTTACGGGGCTATCCCCTATGCCTCCAACGACGTGGTGCGGGAGGCCTCCGGGGGAAAAGCGACGCACTCACCGCAAGGTAGCCTAACCCGCCCTGTACAAACCCTTGCCGGTCCACGTCAGCGGACGTGCGTGACCCGCTGCGTAAACCGGGCACCGCCTACTTCCAGCACGCACACGTAGGTGCCCACCGCCAGACGGCTCCCGTCGAAGCTCACCTCGTACCGGCCGGCGGCCTGCTCCTGAGGCTCAACGAGAGTCGCGACTTCACGCCCGAGTACGTCGTATAGCCTGAGCGAGACCTCGGCCCCTTCGCGCAGCGAGTACGCGAGCGTGGACGACGCGGCGAACGGGTTGGGATAGCCGGGATAGAGCGCGTCTTCGAACGGAGTCGCAGGCTCCGGTCCGACCGCCACCGGCAGAGTCTCGGCCGTGAGGTAGTCGAAGAGGGTAGCCCCTTCGAAGGCCGTCCCCACCGGCTCGCCCTCGACGAGCAGGATGATCGCCCAGTGCTTGATCCGGTCGAGGTCGAGCACGCCGTCCCCCCTGAAGCCACCGGGCGTGATCGCGAATCCGTCGTCGCCCAGCGTCTCTACGGTTTGGAGCGGCATGAGCAACTGCGTCCAGCCCGTCGGCGTCGTGAGCACAGCATCGGATTCGTAGATCCAGACCTGAAGTCCGCTCTGGCCGTCCGGATCTAGCTCCGGCTCCTCCTCGTGCAGCTCGAACCGGAACGCCACGCGCTCCGCCGCAGCGGCGGGCACCACGTTGTTGTACCAGAGGCTGAGGTGCGTGAAATTGGAAAGGTCGGGGAACGGGTTCGGGGGCGTGGCGACGCCGTGGAGATAGCCGAACCCTGTGTAGCCGAGCCCCCCGTCACCGGCCTCGATCTCCCACACCGCCCTCGTCGATTTGCCGATATAGCCGTTCTGAACGGACCGCAAGGTCACATCGCTTCCGGCGTTGTACGTGAGGAAATAAAACTGATCCTCCGGATAGCCTTTCTCGAAGTCCAGAATGACTTCCTGCGCGTGAAGCGGTGCCGCGCAGCAGAGCAGGCCCAGGACGGTAGCGAGTGCTTTCATGAGAGAGGAGGCGAGGGGGACTTCCGAGAGGGGATAAAGCGGAGCAGACGATCTCTCCCTGTAAATACGTCCGGCGCACGATCTCGGCAAGCTCAACTCGTAGTCTCTACACGCTCAACCTGTGATCTCTGCGCCGAGCAGTCGCCGCGTCAAAAGGACGGCGGCCTGCGGGTCGTCCCGGAGATCGAGACCGGCGGCGAGCGAGTAGCTTCGCGCCTGATCCGTGAGCTGCTTGAGGTCGCCGAGGTGACCGGCGGCAGTCGAGGCGTCGAGCACGGCGAGGGCACCGGTGTGCTGAAGCAACCCCACGAGCGCAGGCTTCTGCCCGAGCGGATCGAGCCGGCTCTCGGCCTGGCCGGTGGCGATTCGGGGAAAGAGAATCGAGCGCGGGACGCACGACGGGGCCGCCTGTTCGGGATAGAGGGACCGGATACGGAGCCGCCGCTTACGCACGTCGGCGAGGTGGGGCTGCCAGTGCGCGGCGACCTGAGGAAACAGCGCTTCCGCCTCGGGGTCGAGGCAGAAGTCTCGGCGGAGGGGCCGGGCTTCGATGTGGCCGTCCCGCTGCCCGAGCAGCACGGCATCATCGGTGAGATACTCCCACCCCGCCTCGATCATCCGCATCGTCAGCGTCGATTTCCCGCTGTCGCTCTCGCCGACGATCAGGCAGCCGTGCCCCTCCCACGCGAGGCACGCCGCATGGACGGTGCGGAGCCCGCGGTGGTACAGCAGGGCCACGGCGCTGTAGTAGAAAAGGCAGTAGACGAGCGCGTTCCGGAGCGGCTCACCGAGGTCCTCGAACGCGTCCTCCCCTTCCACCGCAAGGGTGCCGTAGGCCGTGCCTCGTTCCGGATCGACGCGGACCGTCGTGCCTCTGAACTGGAGATAGAGCGCGTCGCCGGAGCGGTAAAACTGAAGCCCTTCGCGGCTCACGCTCAGCCGCTCGGCCCCGGTCGGCAGCGCGAGCGGTGGGGCGTGAGCGAAAAGACGAACGTGGGCCTCACACGCATCGCTGTTCTCCAATGCTGAACCGAAATACGACAGCGTCGCCTCCATCGGCTCCGTGAGCGCCGCATCGTCCCATTCGACTCGGAATCGCACACCGCCCACGGACCACCGCGCGCTGAATGGAGCCTCGGAGATGGACATGGAGGTCGGCGGCAGCGGATGACGTCAGAAGAGAAAATCAGCGCCTGCCCGCCGCAACGAGGGCGAGCGTGCAGCGGCTGACGCAGACGAGCCGGTCCTGCTCGTCGGAGATGCGGACCTGCCAGACCTGCGTGGTACGGCCCGCGTGCAGCCGCTCGCCGACGGCGCGGAGTGTGCCTGCCTGCACCGGCCGGATGTGGTTGGCGTTGATCTCCAACCCGAATGCTACCTTCTCCGGTAATGAGCCTGCCGTCGCCCCCACACTCGCCACGGTCTCGGCCAGCACGACGCTCGCGCCGCCGTGGAGGTAGCCGAGCGGCTGATGGTGCTGCGGCGTCACCGGCATCGTCGCGACGGCGCGCTCGGCCTCGACTTCTTCGAACGTGATGCCGAGTAGATCGGCGAGACCGGAGGAGGGGGGGAAAGGGAGGTCGGAGAGAGGCATGCGCGGGGAAGCTGAGGCGAGGCGTCAAGGTACGCTCTCTACGCGCGCGTCTCCACTTCCTCCGCACGTCGTGGTGCTCCGCTGACGTGGACCGGCGGTGGAGCGCTCACCCGCGGCAGCCGCACCGTGAATACGGAGCCGACGCCTTTCGTACTCTCGACCTCCACCGTGCCCTCCATCAAGTCCACGAGCTGCTTCGTGATCGCGAGGCCGAGCCCCGTCCCCTCGTGGGACCGACTGAACCCGGTGGACTCCTGCTTGAAGTTGTCGAAGAGGTACGGCAGAAATTCCTCGCGCATTCCGATACCGGTATCCCGTACGCGCAGCACCGCCGCACCGCCCTCTGCGTCGATCTCCACCGTCACACTCCCCTTCCGGGTGAACTTGATGGCGTTGCCGATGAGGTTGTTGAGGATGCGATGCAGGCAGCCGGGATCCGCCGCTGCCCACACGTCCGGCGTCCGCTCCACGAGGGTGAGCTCGATTCCTTTGCCGTCGGCGAGGGTACGCAGCACGCCCAGCGTGTTCTGCGCTTCATCCACCACGCTGACGGGCTCGGCCAGCGGGTGCAGCTCACCCGCCTCGATCCGCGCCATGTCCAGCACGGAGTTGATCGTGCCGAGCAGGCGGACTCCGGCCCGCTGGATGATCTCGACCATTTCGAGGTGCTCACCCTCTAGCTCACCGGTGAGCATCTGCGTCGAGCCGATGATGCCGGTGAGTGGCGTGCGGATCTCGTGGCTCATGTTGGCGAGGAAGTTCGACTTCAGCCGGCTCACTTCCTCGGCCTGCTCTTTGGACCGGATCAACTCGGCTTCGACGCGCTTTTGCGGCGTAAGGTCTTTCGCCACGCAGACGATGCCCTGCACCTCGCCCTCGTCCCCACGCATGACGGCAGCGGACAGCGCGACGGGAAGCACGCTCCCCCCCTGCTGCCACATCCAAGTCTCCCGATTCCCCGAGTAGCCGGCCCGTACGGCCTCGCTAATAAGCCCGCTGGCCTCCGTACCTCCGCCCGCCAGCAGCACCCCGAGCGACCGTCCCACAAGCGCCTCGGCCCGGCATCCCGCCGCCGCCGCTGCCGCCCCGTTCGCCATCTCGATGACGCCCTCCACGCTCACCACGAGCAGGGGGTCCGTCATCGAGTGGATGATGGTATCGAGGTACCGCTTCGATACGGTCGTACGGCTGAGCTCTTCCGTCATCGCGTTGAACGCGTCGGCGAGATCGCCGACCTCGTCGTGGGAGCGGACGTTGAGGCGGAAGTCGAGACGGCCCCGCCCGACGAAGCGGGTCGCTTCGGTGAGGGAGAGGATGGGACCGGCGATGGAGTTGGCGATGAGGATGCCCAGCACGAGCGTCATCCCAATCGCAAGCAACACGGCCACGAACAGCATCCGGTCCGCCTGTGCGAGCTGTGCATGCACGGCCCCCGCCTCGGTGTTGAAAGTGAGGCGTGCGCTGTTGCGGTACTGCGCGAGCGGCGGCAGCAGCGTGTGCTGCATGGTGGGCTCGATGGCGTCCGTGAGGAGGGCACGAGCGGCTTTGGGCCGTGGCCGCGCC
Organism: Rhodothermales bacterium; assembly: GCA_038232935.1. Classification (GTDB taxonomy): domain Bacteria; phylum Bacteroidota; class Rhodothermia; order Rhodothermales; family JANQRZ01; genus JBBSMX01. Next base: position 30,630 of record JBBSMX010000012.1, read on the forward strand.
AGCTCGATAAGCCGTTCCACCTCCTGCTGATACTCCCCGAACCCGCTGCTGAGCTCGCCGAGCCAAGCCAGCCGCTCGTCGGCTCCGGCGAGCTCAGCGGGGCTTCCCCAGCGTTCAGCGAGGGCGCGGCCTCTGGCCGTCGCCGAGCGACTCTCTGCCAGGTGGCTTTCGAACCCCACCAGTGCCTGCTGCAGCGCCTTCTCAGCCACCGCCTTATTCCGTCCCGCCGCAAGGTCACGAGCGGAGGCCAGACTTTCCCGCAACGCGAGCGTCATCTCGGTCGCGTGGCTGATCTCCGGCACCGCGCTCTCACTCAGATGCAGGACGCCGGCCTCGACGCGCTTGTTCATCGTCTGCGCCACGTACCCGACGCACCCCACCAGCAGCGCGACGAGCGCGAACCCGAGCAAGAGCTTCTGGTAGAGTTTCATCGGTCGTGAGTGTCAGCGTCCGTCAGCCTCGGCAGCGTTGGAAAAGGAGCGGGCCGTCACAGGAGCCGGTGCGGTGAAGAAGATAGCGCGCCGGCTCCGGCCCTCCGTCGCGGTTTCATTACAGGTTTCGGCACGTCCACACGACGCCGATGGCTGCTGAAGCGGGCATCGCTGCCTACCAGGGATAGAGTAGAAGCGTACCCGCAGCGGGTAGTTCTTACTCTTCTCTCCTGCTCGCGCTACTCTGGCAAGCCGCCCAACTCTTCGACCCACCACACCATCATCCCCTCCTCCGACCGCCCGAGCGGTGCACCGGCGTCGCAATACTCACCCCACATCATTTCGCGAATCTGGGCTGCAAAAGCCAGATCGCCATCGGCGAGGCGAAGAATTCGGGGAGCCAGAGAGAGACGGCTCGCATCGACGGATTCGGGACTGGGGGCGGCGGTGTAAGCGGAGTACGACATCGCTGAGGAATTGGGTGACAAGGGTCCTCACCCGCTGGGCTAATTCTGTGCCTGCAACTCAACGCTCGGTTCGGGAGCTCCACCAGTAGAACCACACGATTGCAGCGGTTCGTTTGCGTGAACGGTATCTAAATCATACCTATTCACAGGCATCTTCTAGCTGTGGTTCACAGGCATCTTCTACCTATGGAATTATTGCCAAGAGGCTAAGTCTTTAATTTTAACACTTCTTGTTTCTAACTCAGTTTATTTATGGTATGCTAAGTTTATTTATGGTATGCTATAGGTGCGTCACATCATTTTCAGGGTTTCCCCCACCCCACCCTGAGCACCACTACTACCCACACCCCCAGACACATGCTAAAGAAGGATCTCGTGGCCCGGACCAGCCGCGGCTCCAGCACCCTACACGACGCTACCGACGAACCCGGCCCCATGGGTTTGCGCGACGTGCTGATGCAATCGCGCAGGATGACCTTCCACGAACGCACCGACTTTTTCACAAGGTGGGTACGGGGCATGCGTCGCCGTGGGGATAGCCTCCACCTCCGCCCCATCGCCTCGCCTACCGACCGCGTCACCCTCGTCGGTGACCATCACACCGACGAAGACCGTCCGATGCTGATGTTCGGGGCGAACTCGTACCTCGGACTGATGACGCACCCCTACGTCAAGCAGCGGATGAAGGAGGCCATCGACGAGTACGGCGTCGGCCTCAGCGGATCGCCCCTGCTCAACGGGCGCAGCCGGCTCCACATGGCGCTGGAGGAACGGATCGCGGCGATGAAAGGAAAGGAAGACGCGGTCATCTTCCAGAGCGGCTACGGCGCGAACGTCGGCCTCCTCTCCACACTCGCCGGCCGGCGCGACCACATCGTCTGCGACCGACTGAGCCACGCTTCGTTCATGGACGGAACGAAGATGAGTGCGGCCCGCACGCTCACGTTCGCACACAACGACACGGCGGAGCTCGGTGCCCTCCTCGAAGGCCTCGACGACGAGCCCGGCGAGACGTTCGTCGGCGTCGAAGGGGTCTACTCGATGGACGGCGACCTCGCGCCCCTCGACGAGATCGCCGCGCTCTGCCGCAGCCACAACGCCCTCCTCATCGTGGACGACGCCCACGGCACGGGGGTGACCGGCCCCGGCGGCCTGGGCACCGCCTCGCACTTCGGCGTCGCGGACGATGTTGACATCATCCTCGCCACGTTTTCCAAAGCGTTCGGGGTCACCGGCGCGGCTGTCGTCACCTCGCACGAGATCGCGGAGTTTCTCCGCTATTCCGCCCGGAGCTACGTCTTCTCGACCTCGATTCCCCCGGCGTCTGTGGCCGCGGTGATGGCGAGCCTCGACGTGATGGAGCGCGAGCCGGGGATCCACGAGCGGCTCCGGCACCTCATGGCCTATACGGCGCGCGGCCTGCGTCAACTCGGCTTCGAACTTCCCGAACCGGAGTCCGCTATCATCGCTCTCATGGCCCCGGAAGGACTGGATGTCCGCGCCGCCATCTACGACCTGCACCGACGCGGCATCTTCCTCAACACCATCGAGTACCCGGCCGTGCCCGTCAACCAGCAGCGGTTCCGCATCAGCCTGATGGCGACGCATACGGAGGAGGACATCGACCAGATGCTGAACGTGTTCGGCGAGGTGTGGGACCTCTACGCCCCGCCCGAGCATCGCCTCAGCCGCTCCGGTCCGGCGAACGTGTCGCATCTCGGCGACGGCCAAGCCGGTCCCGCGCCAGGGTTGTAAAGCGGCACCACCCGCAGTCCCGTAGGGGTGGCCGGCCGGTTGCCCCTACTTTTTTGTCTCAAACAAACGAGCGCCCGTCGCCGAAGGCCACACCGAAGTGCGCGGCAACGGTCGTGGCGTGGTCGGCGAAGGTGGACCGCAGGCCGAGGTCGGTGGCGGCTCCTTCTCCGACGAGCAGGAGGGGGACGTGCTCGCGGGTGTGGTCCGTACCGGGGAAGCACGGGTCGTTGCCGTGGTCGGCGGTGAGGAGGAGGCGCCCCCCTTCGGGCAGCGCGGCCACCAACGCCGGCAGCACCCGGTCGAATGCTTCGAGCGAGCGAGCGAAGCCATCGACGTCGTTGCGATGGCCGTAGTGCTGGTCAAAGTCCACGAGGTTCGTCCAGATGAACGTCCGGTCGTCGCCGTCGCGAATGGCTTCGAGCGTGCGTGCGATGCCCTCCTCGTTGCTCGTCGTCTTGAGGATCTCGTCGAACCCTACGTTGCCGAAGAGATCTCCGATCTTCCCGACGGCGACGGTGCGGACGCCCGCCGCTTGCAGGGCTTCCTGCAGCGTGGTCCCGGTAGGCGCGCGCGAGAAGTCCTTCCGCGAGGCAAGGCGTTCGTACGCCCCGGCCTCCCCGGCGAACGGCCGTGCGATCACCCGCCCCACCGCGTGCGCGCCGACGCAGACCTCGGTGCGCGCCGTTCGGCAGAGCTCGTAGAGCCGGTCCAGCGGGATCACGTCGGTGTGCGCCGCGATCTGAAAGACGCTGTCGGCAGAGGTGTAGACGATAGGATAGCCGGTCCGTGCGTGCTCCGGGCCATACGCCTCGATCACCGCCGTGCCGGACGCTGGCTCGTTGGCGAGCACGCCCTCACAGCCCGTCCCCTCGAGGAACCGCTCAATGACCTCGGGCGGAAACCCATCGGGATATGTCGGGAACGGCGTGTCGAGGCGGAGGCCTGCTAATTCCCAGTGGCCTGTCGTGGAGTCTTTGCCGGCGGAGACCTCCGTCATCCGTCCGAACGACGCGGCCGGCGCAGCCACGGGCGGGACGCCTTCGAGCGGGGCGATGCAGCCGAGCCCGAGCCAGGTGAGGTTGGGGAGATCGGGATGGGCCGCGGCGCAGACGTGAGCGAGCGTGTCGCTGCCGACATCGCCGTAGGCGTCGGCGTCCGGCTGCGCGCCGATGCCCACGCCGTCGAGGATGATGGTAACGAACATGCGCGGGGGGCGACTGGAGGTGTGGGCATGTGGACGTCTCCGTAGCCCGCCCGTTTCCTTTCCCTTTCAATCACCCAATCACCCGATGACGACGGGCTCCTGTGCGGCGAAGGCCTCCTGAAGCGCGTTCGCCGCGTCGGCGCGCAGCGCGTCGGCGTCGGCGTGGCGCTCGCTGAGGCGGGCTACGCCGATGACGAGGGGCAGCCCTTTCTCGGCGGCGCGGTCGCGCACATCGTCCGCCCAATCTTCGAGGGCCTCGGTATCCCCGTGCAGGAAGACGCCGTACATCTGTTCGCCGAAGCGCTCCACGCGGCCGTGATGGGGGTGATCTTCGAGGTGGAGCCGCAGCTCGCGCTCAGCCGCGGCGACGGCGTCGGCTCCGTCCTCAGCGGTCTCTTCCGCATCGGCGCGGTAGACGAGCGCGAGCGCGAGGGGCTGCTCCTGCGCACGGGCACGGCTCATCTCCTCCGTGATGATGGAGCGGCGCGTCGGGACGGTGCGCTGGTTGGCCTCGGCGTCCTCGGGCTGCGCGAGCATCGTGCCGAGCAGCCCGGCGTAGCTGAGCAGGAGGGTGCGCTGACGCTCGGTGAAGCTGACCTGGTCGGAGGCGAGGTCTACGACGAGGAAGACCGGCTGGCCCTGCTCGTCCTTCACTGGCAGGACCGCCACGCCGCCGACGTGGACGGGCTGGCGGTAGTAGGGGAGCGCCCGGATGAGCGGGTCGTTCTCTTCGAGGACCGTGAGGGGGCGGGCGAGCGAGACCTGGCTGGCGAGGTGGTCGGCGGCGGCGAAGCGGCCGTCGTGGCGGACCGCCGGGCTGTGCGAGAGCGCAGCTTCGAGGGTGTAGGCGTCGCCCGAACGGTCGGTCGAGAAGAGGGCGACGGTCTGGACCTCGGTGGCGGCCCACAGGGCGCGGAGGTACGAGTTGATGGCCGTCGGCGAGTGGACGCGCCAGAACGCCGAGTCGTCGCGGGACTGCAGCGTGCGGACGGGCTCGACGCGGCGTCCGGTCCGGGCGGCGGGTTGCGCCACGCGCTCGGGCTCAGGCTCGTCGTGATACCCCGCCTCAGCGTCCTCTTCTTCGGCGACCGGTTCGTCTTCGTATTCGTCTTCGTAGGCGACCGGGTCGGGATCACCGCTGAATCGGGACGGGCTCTCGTCGAGGTCAGAATCCAAGTCGGGCTCCAGCTCGGCCTCGAAGTCGTCCGCGACGGCGAGATTCCAGCCGTCTTCCTCGACGTCGTGGTGCTCGCTCGACGCGGAGGGTTCGGCATACTCAGACGCCGCCTGCCTGGGCCGGATGTCCGAGATCCCGACGGAGCGGAGCTCGGCTTCTCGAGAAGCGGCGAGGTCGCCCCGGTTCCGCTCAGAGGCGGCTCGGCGACGGCGTTTGACCGCGAGAGCGACGAGCGTGAGCAGAGCGAGGAGGGCGAAGGCCCCGGCGATGCCGAGGAGCAGAACGTTATCCATCAGGTATCCAAGGACGGCCGCAATGACGGCTAGCGCAATGACGGTCACTCGGGCCATGGTGCTGTGCGCCAGCCGCGTAGATCGAAGAGGAAATGCCGGCTTGAATCTACCGGCACGCGGCGTCGATGTCAACAGATGCACGCGGCATGGGCACGGCTATATCAAGATGAGAAATAACGTTTCTAGAGAGCATCATCCACCCCACACGGGAGCGATTGCGTACCCTGCGACATTATCTAAATCCCTGGATTTTAATCTGGAATAATGCCTGTATTCGACCTGTCGTACTGCCGATCGACTGGAAACCCGCACGCCTCACTGCCATGCCTCGACTGCCTGTCTTCCTCACACGCCTGAGCCTCGCTCTGCTGCTCGCGGCACCGGCCGTCGCGCAGGAAGGCACGCTCGCCGACCTTGCCGTTCAAAAGGGCGTGTACGACGAGGAAAGCTTCGTCGGAGAAGAGGCCGTCTTTTTTATCGCTGTCACCAACGACGGGCCGGATGCGGCCAGTGGCGTCGCCATCGCCGACGTCCTACCGGAAGGGCTCGCCTACGCTGCCGCCCGACCGACTCGCGGCGACTACGATCCTAGCACGGGCGCGTGGAACGTCGGGACGCTCGCCGAGGGAGACACCGAGACGCTGGAGCTGACCGTTGCCCTCACGTCCGAAGGGGTCGTTCAGAACTGCGCGGCCGTCCACGCCTCCGATCAGCAGGACCCCAACGCCACCAACGACACCGACTGCGCTCACGTCTACGTCCGCCCGAAGCGGGAGAAGATGGTCCCGCTCGCCGCCGCCTTTCCGACCGTACGCTGAAGCCGCGCTGCTGACCCGGCTACCAGCGCGCGCCCGGCCTCTCAGGAGTGAGGGGGCCGGGCGCTCTTTTTTAGATCCGGTCGTCGAGGTACTCATGGTCGAACTCCAGCTCGACGCCGCCGATGCGCTCGGCGACGAGGTTGTACACCCAGGCCATCACGAACCCGCCGAGGAAGCCGAAGATCAGCCCGAACAGCGGGTAAAGGATCAGCATAATAAAGCCCATCCCCGCGCCGAACCCGCCGCCGTACTCCCCACCGAGCGAGCCGACCATCGACATCACGCAGCCCACCGGCAGCGCGAAGACAAACGAGACGACCGCCACGACGACGGCGTAGACTTTCGTGAGGGACATTGGGTCGATACGGCGCAAGATCATGGCAGTCTCCAAGTTGGCGTGGATGGGCTCTCCCCGTTAACTACGACGTTGCGCACTAAAATGCAACGGCTTACGCGCCGATCCTGCGGCGGACTCAGGGCAGGCTTTCCGCGTAGCCGTCGGGTACCGGCACGAACGTCGGCGCGCCGGTCGGGATCGTGGCGATGCCGGCGAGACGGGGCCGAAGCCGACTCGATTCAATCAGCCTGCGACTGACGATGAATGGCTTCCACTTTCTCCATCACTTTCTCCAAGACTCGATCTGCAAACTGAAGTGCTTCTTGTTCATTCGGGGTTTGATCGTAGCTGATGCGTATTTCGCCAACTTGAGACGCAGTAATGGAGACGTGGTCTTTTCCTGCTGAACCTTTCACTATAAGCAGAATTTGCTTCGCCGGGTCTTTGAGATAGCCCATTAGAGTATAGTGGCGACTGAAGTTGATCCATTCAAGTTCTGGCAACACCTCACTCATATGATCCCCTGGGGAGCTTCTTCTTCCATTGGAAAGCGTCACAATGCCCAGCTTGCGTACCTCATTGAAAAACGGTTCCAATATTGAAATTCCCTCGTCGAGCTTTGTCAGAAGAGGAGCGACGAACTGGAGAGCGACTTGTTTGAGCACCTCCGGTGAGCGCTCCACATCGGAGCGGTCAGTTTCGATTTCGCGACGAAGCAGCGCTACCCGGTGACCGAAACTGTCGGGGTCGGCCTCTCCGCGCAGGGCTCGGAGGAAGAGATCGAGGGTCGCTGCCAGTTCTTCTGAGACAAACTGCACGAGCGGTCCGAGTTCACCTCCGTCGGCCTCGGCGAGCGCTCCGTAGTAGGCCGGGCGGCGGTCCTGCCGAATGACGGCGGGCACGTATCCGGTGCGCATCAGTACGAGGTTCATCAGCAAGCGTGCCATCCGACCGTTCCCATCGTCGAAGGGATGAATCGCTGCGAAGCGGTGGTGCAAGTCAGCCGCGAAGGGAATCGGATGGAGGTCTCCGGCTTCTGCCTGCTCCATCGTCTCCCGCGCCCAATCGACCAGGTCCTGCATCAGAGCGGGCACTTCCTCCGGACGGGCGTAATAGTGGACTTCGCCTGTGGCAGTGACGACGTGATTCCGCTGTGTCTTGAACTGTCCGGGCGTGATGGTCCTCCGGACTCGTTGACCGTCCGGTGTCCCTGCCCACATCTCGTATGGTTCGCCCAGCAGCAGCTTATGCATCTCGCGAATCGCTACAAGGCGCAGCGGCTCGCCCCCTTGAACGACCCGCTCCAGGTAGTCGAGCGCCTCGCGGTGTCCTTTGATGTCGAGGTGATCCTTGAGGGGCTTTCCTTTCGCCGTGACGCCGTGCATGAGGAGAGCCCGCGTCTCGCCGTAGGTCAGCGAGTTGCCTTCGATGGCATTGGAGTGATACGTCCACTCCAACCGTAAGCGCTGCATGGCCTGTCCTACACGATCCGCCTCAAGCGGACGCATGGCATCCAACTCCGCCCTCAACTCGTCTACGCGAGCAACGATACTATCAGCTTCCAAGAGCTTGAGATCGTACATGAGCACCTCAATCAGCTATAGATGAACGTCGGCGCGCCCGTCGGGATCGTAGCGATGCCGGCGGGCAGGTCGATCTCCGGCAGCGTGAGGGCGGACATCTGGCCCCCGAGCGGGTTCGGCTCGGCCCAGAGGTCGCCGCGCGTGCTCTCCATCACGACGTGGTCGCCCGCACGGCCGAGGACGTAGTCGCGCGTGAGCGGCACCTTGCCGAACGGGGTGTCGAGAACGTACGTCGGCACGGCGAAACCGGAGGTATGGCCGCGCAGCCCGCGCATGATCTCCATCCCCTTCTCGATGCTCGTACGGAACGGGGCTGTCCCCCCGATGAGTTGGGCCTGGTAGATATAGTACGGCCGCACGCGCATCGCCACGAGCCCCTCGACGAGCGCCTTCATCGTGGCGACGTCGTCGTTGATGCCCCGCATCAGCACGGTCTGGTTGCCGACGGGCACGCCGGCCTCGGCGAGCTTGGCGCACGCGGCGGCGGCCTCGGGCGTGAGCTCCTTCGGGTGGTTGAAGTGGGTGTTGAGCCAGACCGGATGATGCTGCCGCAACAGGTCGCAGAGCTCGTCGGTGACGCGGTACGGCAGCGTCACCGGCAGCCGCGACCCGATCCGGATGACCTCGACGTGGTGGATCGCGCGGAGCCGGCCGAGCAGCCAGCCGAGATTGGCCTCGTTGAAGACAAGCGGGTCGCCACCGGTAAGGAGCACGTCGCGGATCTCCGGGTGTGCGGCGAGGTAGTCGATGGCCTCCTGCAACTCGTCCTTCCGCATCATGAAGTCGGCGTCGCCGACCATCCGCTTGCGGAGGCAGTAGCGACAGTAGATCGCGCACTCGGCCGTGACGCAGAACGCGACGCGGTCGGGGTAGTTGTGGATCAGGTTCTTCACCGGCGAGTGCCCCACCTCGTCGAGCGGGTCCTCGACGCCGACGATGTCCGGCGCCATCTCGCTCATGCGCGGGACCACCTGCCGCCGCACGGGGCAGTCCGGATCGGTCCGGTCCATCAGGCTCGCGTAGTAGGGCGTGATGTTCCAGCGGAAGATGTCGCGTGTGGCTTCGATGGCGGCCAACTCGTCCGCCGTCGGCTCGATGTAGTGGCGGAGCGCGCCCTCACCATGGACTCGGTGACGCATCTGCCAGCGCCAGTCCGTCCACTCGGGCGAGCGGGGGTCGGGGGTGCTCATGGCCGGCCGTCCATGTTGGGATAGCGGCGGAACGCCTTCAGCACGGCGGGGTCGCGCGTCGTTTCGAACGCCTCGCCGCATTTGCCGCAGCGGAACACGATCTCTTTGGGCTGCGCCGAGATGCCGTTGAAGAAGTTCAGCCAGCCGCCGACGCCGTAGCGCATGTCGGGCCGGGCGAAGTGGTGGTAGCGGTCGTGCCCACACGAACACGTCGGGCGCCGGGAATCGGGGGTGCTCATGAGGCAAACCTACGCCGTCGACGCCGCCCGGATTCGGAACGCCGCGTGGATTCGGCGGGCCTCACCCGAGCCCAAGACGGCGCAGCCCGCGCGCGAGGAGGTCGGCGAGGAGGTCGGCGTACGGCCGGTTCATCAGCTCGGCGATGATGGCGAAGGTGCCGTCGGGGGCGAAGGTCGGGAGCGGGTTGATCTCCAGAAACCACGGCTTGCCGCGCTCGTCCACGCGGAAGTCCACGCGGGCGAAGTCCTTGCAGTCGAGCTTGTCGTAGATGCGGAGTGCGAGATCGCAGAGGCGTGCTTCGAGCACGCGGTCGAGCGCGCCGTGGATGACGTAGTCGAACGGCGCGGCGGGGTCCTCGTGCCGGTCGAGCGCGTGGAGGCCGATGCCGGAGTTCCGCTCTGTCGCCCGCTGCAACACGGGCAGCGCCTCGGCCGGGTCGTTCCCGACGACGGCCACCGTGAACTCGCCCCCGACGACGAAGTGCTCGACGAGCACGTCTTGTCCGTAGAGCCGCGTCTGCCGCTCGACTTCGCGGCGCACCCCGTCTGGTGTCTCGGCTCGGCTCGACGGCGCGATCCCCTTCGCCGTCCCCTCGTAGCGCGGCTTCACGAAGAGCGGGAACGGCGGCAGATCCGTCTCGTCCACGGCGGCGGCCGAGGCCAGCACACGCCAGTCGGGCGTGGCGATGCTGGCCGCGCGAGCGAGATCCTTTGTCCACGCTTTGTCGAGCGAGAGCGAGAGGGTGAGCGCGTCGGAGCCGAGGCACGGCACACCCGCCAGCTCCAACAAAATCGGCGCGTGGGCCTCGCGGTTGCGGCTCTCGTAGCCCTCGGCGATGTTAATGGCCGCGTCGAGATGGAGCGGGCCTTCGGTCAGCCGTTCGAGCAGACGCTGCGCCGAGCCGATGCGCACCGGCTCGTGGCCGAGTGCCCGCACGGCCGCCTCCAGCGTGGCGACGGTCTCCTCCGGTTCGTACTCAGCGTCCCAGTCCGGCGGGGCGTCTGGCGGCGGCGACGTATCGCCGAAGCGGTCGTAGACGAGGCCGATGCGCAGGCTCACGAGCGCGTGCGGCTGCGCCCGGACCGGGCCTGCTCGTCCTCATTCTCCGGCAGACTGTCGAGGTCGATGCGGCCGGATTCCTGTGGAGCGGCCGGGGCTGACAGCGCGGCGGCGGGCGTCGTCTCAGCGTCGCGGGCGATGAGGTCGAGCCGGTCGAGCGCATGCTCGAACCGCTTCTCCTGCCGGTCAGCGTAGAGCCCGAAGCCGAGCCGGCTGCCGCCGAACATCACCACGGCGAGGGCAGCGAACATAACCGGCACGAAGGCATCGCTGGACTCGAAGATGCCGGTGGCAAGGAATATGCCGAAGAGCAGCGCCATGACGGCGTACGCGCCTCCCGCGATGATAAACCCGAGCGACGACCCGCGCAGCGACTGCTCCACGGTGATCCGTGTCCCTCCTGCTTCGGGCTCCAGCATCACGTGGACGGCGGCCCCGTGGCGGCGACGCGCCTGCGTCGTCCACTCGCGCACGCGCCCGACCCCACCCGCCATCCCCGGCTGGTGGAACGTCCGGCGCAGCTCGGCCACCATCTGCTCCCACGCCTCGTCGGAGATGGCGTGCGGGACGAACCGGGTGCGACGTACTTCGGTCGGGTAGCCCAGCACGCCTTTCGTCACCGGCGTGGGCATCGCCAGTTCCCTCACCGCCGCCGCGATGTGCGCCGGGTCGATGCCGGACGCCGCACCGATCTCTTGCAGTTCTCCGAGCGTGAGCTCGCCCGCGCTGGCAGCCTCGGCGCGGCTCGCCGCTTCCTGCCGCTCGGCGGCGCGCTCGAAGATGGCGCGGAGTTCGGCTTGGGAGTAGCGACGCTCGTCGTTCATGAGCAAGGATCGAGAGGGAGAGGGATAATGTACAGCGAGACGCTTCGTACAGCCATCGGCTTTCGCGCTGCGCTCTTGTAGCGAACGAGAGGCGGGGCCAGTTTCGGTTCGCGTTAATTCCCGCCGTGCGAGGGCACTTCACGCGGGCCATGTCCGTAGCACCTCGCTCCCCCGCTCTCCCCTTTCCGACGCCCCATGCTCCCCCCCGACCCCGACGACTTCGCCGGCCTCCTCCGCGTCCGCCCCCTCACCGAGGACGACTACGACGCCGTCGTCCGCCTCCAGCGAGCCGGCTTCCCCGGCATGCCGCCGTGGACCCCGCGCGAGTTCGCCAGCCACATCGAGATCTTCCCCGACGGCCAGCTCGGCGTCGAGTACGACGGCCACCTCGTCGGCTCGTCCTCCAGCCTCATCGTGGACTTCGACGAGTACGGCGAGGGGCACGACTGGGACGCCATCACCGCGAACGGCCTCATCACGAACCACGACGCCGAGGGTGACACGCTCTACGGGATCGAAGTCGTCGTGGACCCGGCGTATCGGGGGCTCCGCATCGGGCGTCGGCTCTACGAGGCGCGCAAGGCGCTGGCGCGGCAGATGAACCTCCGCCGCATCATCGTCGGCGGCCGGCTGCCCGGCTTCCGCACGCAGGCCGGCGACATGAGCGTGGCCGAGTACGTCGAGCAGGTCATCCGCACGGACCTCCGCGACCCTGTCCTCACGTTCCAGCTCGCCAACGGCTTCGTCGTCAAACGGGTCGTGCGGGACTACCTGCCCGAGGACGGTGCCTCGCACGGCCACGCCGTGATCTTGGAGTGGGTGAACCTCCACTACACCCCGCACCCGAAGCGGCGCACGCGGGCGACGTTCCCCGTCCGCGTCTGCACCGTGCAGTACCAGATGCGCGCCGTCGCCGACTTCGGCGACTTCGCGCGGCAGGTCGAGTTTTTCGTCGACGTGGCCGCCGGGTACGAGGCGGACTTCGTGGTCTTCCCGGAGATGTTCACGCTCCAGCTCCTCTCGTTCCTGCCGCCGCAGTTGCCGGGGGCGGGGGTCCGCCAGCTCACGCAGTTCACGCCGGAGCTGATGGAGATGGGCCGCCGCCTCGCGCTGAAGTACAACGTCAACATCATCGCGGGCAGCCACTACACCGAGCGCGAGGACGGGCTCTACAACGTCGCTACCCTCTTTCACCGCGACGGGCACACCGACGAGCAGGCCAAGCTCCACATCACTCCGAGCGAGCAGCGCTTCTGGGGGACGCGAGCGGGCCGTGCCATCCACGTGTTCGACACGGACCGGGGGAAGGTCGCCATCTCGATCTGCTACGACACCGAGTTCCCCGAGGTCGCGCGGATCGCGACGGCGAAGGGGGCGCAGATCCTCTTCGTGCCGTTCTGCACGGACAACCGGCAGGGCCACCTCCGCGTGATGCGCTGCGCCCAGGCCCGCGCCATCGAGAACCAGCTCTACGTCGTCACGAGCGGCTGCGTGGGCAACATCCCCTCGGTCGAGAACATGGACGTCCACTACGCGCAGTCCGGCATCTTCACCCCGAGCGACTTCCCATTCCCGCCCGACGGCATCGCCGGCCTCTGCGAGCCGAACGTCGAAACCGTCGTCGTGGCCGACCTCGACCTCGAAACGCTCCGCCGCAACCGCATCGACGGGACCGTCCGGACGTGGCGCGACCGCCGGCTCGATCTCTACGAAGTCGTCGAGAAAGAGCCGCCACCCGCTCCGGCCCCGCCGCGCGTGGTGAGCGCCGCGCCCTCCACCGAGATGCTGCACGGCGAACCGACGCACGGGTGAGCTTACAACCCGGCTACGGGCGCGCTCCGCTCCAGCGCCGCCTGCCGCTTGCCGAGCTGCGATGAGGCATACGTCAGCATCTCCGTCGCCGTCAGCACAACGGGTTCTGCTCGCCGCCGTAGGGTGCGAAGTAGTCCCCGAGGATGCCGACGACGAGCGGGAAGAGGGCTTCGGCCTCCTCCTCCATCATGGCGCGGAGAGCACCGTCGCCTCCGGCCCTACCTTCGCGGCGAGGTCCCACAGCCCGATCCCCGCCAACAGCGCGAGGTTCGGGAAGAGCAGCGGCGCGAAGACGGGAGCTCCGTATACGATCCGGTCGCGCAGCAGCCCGCTCGCCGTCTCGGCCACCGACGGCATCAAGTGGAGCACGAAGCCGAGCAACCCCACGGCCACCTGTAGCCCCAGCACGATCCAGCCGAGGCGGAGGTACGCGCGGTTCTGCGGCCAGCCGACGGCCACAGTGAGGTAGCCCACGGCGAGGGCCGCGCTCACCACCGGAATCCACTCCGTCGCGTGGAAGAACCCGTTCTGCGCGTGGTCGGCGAGGGTGAGGCCGAAGTTGCCGACGAAGCCAGCCAGGGCGAGGAACGCGATCCACTGCCCCCACTCGACGGACTCCGGCGGCACGAGGCGGTCGAGAAGCAGCAGGAACCCGACGCCCGTGAACGCGAGCGGGGCCACGAACGGGGCCGAGTAGATGAGCGTGCGGAGCGTCTGGTACTGGAAGAACTGGCTCTCCAAGTGGAGGATCAGCCCAGCCACGCCGACGACGACCGCGCCCGCCCCGACGACGAGACCGATCCACCGCATCGCCCCCCGCTCGAACGAGATCCGTTCGGACGGCACCCGCTCACCCTCCCGCCGCGCCCGAAGGGCCAGCACCAGCCCCACGCCGAGCGCGGCGGCTCCGGCCAGACAGAACACGAACGGCACCCATTCCGCCGGGTGCCGGAAGGCGTTGACGGAGTGGGCGACGTAGATGTCGAGCGTGAGGAAGGCGAGGTTCGCGAAGGCGAACACCTCCACGAGGAGCCGCCGATCACTCGCCAGGCGTCGCCAGGGGAGGGGCAGGGGAGGAATTCGCATGGGCGGAGAGGAGTTCTTCTGCGTGGGCCTTGATCTCGACGAACTGGGCGAGCAGCTCGTAGTTGCCGTGCCACTGAACGAAGTCGGCCCCGCCCATGAAGGCCCCGTGTTTGGCCGTCCGTCCCCAGTAGTGCCAGTAGTCGAAGTACGTGAACTCGATGGGCTCGTCGAAGGGAGTGGCCGTGAGGACGCCGGCGTCGTAGAGCCGGTCCATAATGGCCTCGGCGGCGAGGACGCGCTCGTTGGTCGATTCGAGCACGGCCTCGGCCTCGGCGTAGAAGGCGTCGGTGTGGCTCGACGAGTGGCAGTTGCCGCAGACGGCCTTCATATTGTCCTGCGCCTGCACATAGGTCGGGCGGCGCTCGGAGACGGCGGCGAAGAGCCAGTACGAGAGGCGCTCGCTCGTGTCGTGGGTAACGCCGAGCCCGCCGAGGCCGCTCATGTGGCACGTCGCGCACGTCGGCACGGGCATGTCTGAGGTCGTGAGACGGAGGGGGTCGGCGCGGAGGTTCATCTCGTTGCGCTGGGCGTCGAAGAGGATGCCGTGCTTGGACTCCTCGTAGATCTCGATCTGGGAGTGGTCCGGCCCCATGTGGCACTGCCCGCACGTGCGCGGCAGCCGCGCGAGCTCCATCGAGGTGATGTGGCGTGCGTGGCAGGACGTACACGAGCCAATGCTCCCGTCGTCATTGGGCTGGCCGATCTTGTGGCACGAGACGCACCCGGCGGTGATAGCCGCCTCGCCTTCGAGGTGGGCGAGCGTGTTGGGCGTTCGGGCGACGGCACCGGGGTGATAGCGCTCGGAGAAGGCGACCTGCTCGGCCGTGAACGGCTCGGCCCCCTCGATGGCGGCGTAGGCCGGAGCGGCGTGGCGGCTCCGCAAGAACTGGTCGTACTGCGTGGCGTGGCACTGATCGCAGTTGAGCGCCGTGACCTCGGCCGAGAGCTCGAAGCCCCGGTGGTCGACGGCTTCCTGCCCCTCCCTCGTGCCGTGGCAGTCGAGGCACGAGGTGCCGACGAGGGCGTGTCGGCTCGCCTCGTACTCGACGACGATGGCGGGGGTCTCCTGGCGGTGGCACGTAGCGCACCGGCCTGTCGCCGCCACGGCCTCGGCCGTCGGCCGCTCGACGTCGAGGGCGGGCCGCTCATAGTTGACGAGCAGGGCCGCCACGATGAGCGCCGTCGCGAGCACTACGGCGATGAACACGGCGCGGAACGTGGACATGGCAGGGAGAGATGAAATGGGATAATCAGGTCCCAATTAAGCACAGAGTACCCGAGAAAACAAGGGCCTCGGGACGGGTACCAGCCAAAAACGCCTCAGCGTATACTCCCCCTTTCGCTACGCCCCCTATGATTCTCTCGAAAGCCTGCGAGTACGGGCTCCGTGCCGCGCTACACCTCGCCGCGACCGATCCCGCCTCCTACGTCCCGATCCGGACGGTGAGCGAGGCGCTCGGCATCCCGTACCCCTACCTCGCCAAGATCGCCCAGACACTCGTACAGCACGGCATCCTCACGTCGTCGCGGGGTGCCGCTGGCGGCATCCGGCTGGCGCGGGCGGCCGATGTGATCACGCTGAAGGAGATCGTCCTGGCCATGGACGGCCCGGCGCTTTTCCGGTCGTGCGTCCTCGGACTGCCGGGGTGCGGCGACGAGCGGTCGTGCCCGCTCCACGACGAGTGGGCGGTGGTGCGCGCGCGCATCGAGACCGTGCTGGCGCAGACTACGCTTGCGGCCCTCGGCGAGCGGCTCGCGGCGGGAGAGGGACGCCTCGGCACGACGGTATAGGGCACGCCTTAAATGCCCTTGGGGCTATCACCGAGCGGGCAGCCGGGCGTCCGAAATCACAAACGAAGCCGCCGCCGCCTCGTCGAACCGGTCCGTCCCGTAGAGCCAGCCGCCTGTGAGCCGCATCGGGATCGTCACGCCGTCGAACGTCCGCTCCTCCTCGACACGGAAGCCGTAGGGAAGCAGCTGGGCGGGCTTCCCCTCGGCCTCGCCCCACCGGTCGAGCGTTACCTCACGCAGCGCGCCGGCGGGTCCGACGCGGAGCGTGACCGCAACGGCCTCGCCGTCGACGGCGAGCGTGTACCGCGCCCGGTCCTCATCGACGGCCTCCCACGTGACGCTCGGGTGGAGGAGTGCCGTCGGGCACCACATTCCCTCCGCGATGAGTCGGCCCCGCGACGAACGGGTGACGTCAGGGCCGCTGCCCACAGGGATGGGGACGGACCCGAGGAGGGCAATGTCCACGCCGCCCTGCCTCTGGTAGTAGTGGTCGCGGACGCGGACGGGCAGCCCCTTCATCCTGGCCTCGGCGGTCCAGACGAACCCCCGGCGGGGAGCCAGCGTCTCGACGGCGGTGAGCTTGGTCGAGGGACCGCCCGGCGTGGGTGTCATCGTGCCGCTCATCCACAGCCTGCACGCGGGCGCGAGCGGGGTGCCGAACGGGATGGCGTGGCGGAGGTAGCGCTGAGCCGGCTCGGGAAGCCCGGCGAGGTCGGCCTCCGAGAAAACGGGGAGCGCGTCCGGTACGGCGAAGAGGTCGCCCTCGACACGGTCGGCATGGCAGTCGGAGAGGACGCGGCGGGTGCCGAGGACGGCTATGGCGAGTGCTGCGACGCCGGTGAGGGTCCAGAGAATGGGGTGACGCATGGCGAAGGGGGTCGTAGTGAAGCTGGTCGTTGCTATTTCAACCTACGGTGGCACTCGGGGAGGCGGACGCCGGGATGGCGAGCGTGCATTCGTGGGGACCGGCCTCTCTCACATGTGAGGCCGTCCCCCACACCCGCTGCCGAACATGCCGGCTGGCGGTCCCGTTAATCTTTCTCATCTCTCATCCAGCCCACTCATCACGAGACCCTCGTGCCCGACCCCGCTCAGCACGCTCGCGACTTCCCGTCACACGGCGAGCCGACGCACGGCTGAGCCGACGCGCTCAGTACACGTAGTGGGGTACTCTGGGCGTATCCCGACCGCAGGCTCGACAACTACAGCGACGATCTCTGACCCTCCGCCCAAACACGCTCAACGCACGTAGCTGCCTGCGTTGAGGTCGATGGTGCAGCGGGGAGATGATTGGGAGGAGACGCTACGGAGCAGCGGACGGTTCGTGGCTTCGTACCTCGTTCAAGACGCGGTCCACGAGCGGGCGGCGCTCCGGCGCGATGTCGCCGAAGAGGTAGTGCTCGGCCATCAGGCTCGCAATCGGGGCCGCCGCGACGGCCCCGAAGCCCGCGTTCTCCACGAGTACCGCAATCGCAATCGTCGGGTGCTCGTAGGGCGCAAACGCGATGAAGAGGGCGTGGTCCTCGCCGTGCGGGTTCTGCGCCGTCCCCGTCTTCCCGGCCATCGCGAAGCGGTCCGTGTTCACCGACCGCGCCGTGCCGCCCTCGACGACGCTCCGCATCGCCTGGCGCACGAACGCCATGTGGTCGGGGTGGATGGGGAGCCGGGTCGGTCGCTGCACGCCGGGCTCCACCGGCTTATCCGTGTCCGGGTTCGAGAAGCTCTTGGCGAAGTGGGGCGAGACGAGCGTGCCGCCGTTGGCGAGGGCCGCGACATAGCGGGCGAGCTGGAGCGGCGTCACCTCCAGGTCGCCCTGGCCGATGCCGAGCGAGACGAGGTAGCCGCGCGTCCACGTGCCGTAGGTCCGGCTGAAGTACGACGAGTCCGGCCACAGGCCGTCACCGGCGAAGGGGAGGTCCGTCGGGAACGGCACGCCGAAGCCGAAGCGATGGCCCCACACCGTCCACTTCGAGAAGTCGAGGGCCAGCATCGCCCGGTAGAAGTACACGTCGCACGAGACGCGGATGGCGTCGGACAGGTTCACCCGGCCGTGCGCGGCGTCATCGTGGAAGACGTGGCCGCCGTAGACGAACGAGCCGGGGCAGGTGATGGTGGTCTGCGGCGTGAGCGTGCCGGTCTCCAGCCCGACGAGCGCCATGAACGGCTTGATCGTCGAGCCCATCGGCTGCTCGGTGAGCGCGGCGCGGTCGAAGAGCGGCCGGGCGGGGTCGGCGTTGAGCCGCTGCCAGACGGCGGGCCGAATGGGCGGGACGAGGTCGGCGGGGTCGTAGTCCGGCGCGCTGACGAAGGCGAGCACATCGCCGGTGTTCGGGTCGAGGGCGACGGCGGCCCCGCGCTTGTTCACGAACAGGCTCTCGGCGAAGGCCTGGAGGTCGGCGTCGAGGCCGAGCGTGAGGTCGTAGCCGGCCACCGGCGCAATGTCTTCGCTCCCCCCCTTCCACTGTCCCCGGACGCGACCACGCACGTCCACCTCCTCGTAGGCCGTGCCGGGCCGCCCGCGCAGCTCCTCCTCGTAGGCCCGCTCCATCCCCGTCAGCCCGACGATGTCGCCGAGCGCGTAGGGTTCGCCTGCGGCCTGCCGCCGCTCCAACTCCGCCTCGCCGATCTCGCCGACGGTGCCGTAGACGAACGGGGCCGGGATGCCGCCGGGATACGCCCGCCGCTGCCCCTCGTTGACGGCGACGCCCGAGAATGCGTAGAGGCCTTCTTCGAGCCGCCCGATCTCGTCCACCGTCAGCCCGCTCGCCACGGGGCTCAGCGCGAAGGGGTTGTAGTGCCGCGCCGCCCGCACGTGCGCGGCCACGGTCGAGTCGGGCAGGCCGAGGAGCACCGCCAGCGCCGCCGTCCGGGTCGTGTCAAAGCGGTACGGGAGGACGGTGACGGAAAACGCATCGGTGTTGCCGACGAGGAGGACGCCGTTGCGGTCGAACATCCGGCCGCGCGGGGGGAGGACGGCCCGCTCGCGCACCGCGTTCTCCCGCGCCTCGGCGGCGTACTCCGGCTCATCCACGAGTTGGAGCTGGATCAACCGTCCCGCGAACGCGAGGCCGGCGAGGAGGACGAGGCCGATGAAGATGCGCAGGCGCGTCCGGTAGGTGGGGGGGGCATCGCTCATCGGCTGGGTCGGAGATCGGCCGATTCGAGGTGCCACCGGAGCTGGGCGGGCGTCGCACCGGGCACGTCGTTGACGCGGCGGACGGTATAGGTCCCCGTGAACGTCTGATCGTCGCCCGAGGTGGTCCGAGCGCGCACGATGACGGGGACGGTCACGAAGATCGACCCGGCCGCCCCCTCCGGGTCGGACGGCAGGCCGACCTCGGCCGCGACGCTCGCCGTCTCAGTGAAACCGGCGGCGAAGGCATCGTAGGTCTGTCCGTCGGCCGGGCCGCCCTCGCCCCACCGCGCGTAGGCGCGGCGGTAGTCGCGCGCGTCGATGGCAGCGTAATACCGGCGGACGACGTCGGCTGCCGCCTCGGCACCGAGCGAGTCGGCGACGCTTGCGGAAGGCGTATGGGCGGGCGAATCCGCGTCGGCAGGCGGAGGGATCGGGGACGGTGCGTCCCGGCATCCCCCGAGGGCGAAGGCGGAAGCGAGCATGAGGACGAGTCGGAGAACACGCATGGGAATGGGGCGGGAATGGGCTACGCCGCGTCGAGCCAGCCGCCGGTGAAGCCCGGCCCGCTTCAGCCCCGTCACGAGCGGCGGGCAGGCGCGCAGGAGCCGCCAGAGGAGCCCGCTGCGGTGGTTCTCCATCGCCAGCACAATCGGCTCCTGGTTGAGAGCGAAGTGGTGCGGGCGAGGGCCTCGGCGCGGGGCATCCAGCCACGCTCGACGGCGACGGGGTAGCATGAGAGTGCGAAACCGACGGCGGCGATGCTGGCCGGCGTGTCCGGGTGCGTGCTGTCCACCACGAGCCCGTTCGCGGGATTGCACTCCTTGCGGAAGTAGGTGAACGACGTGCGCTGGACCCGGTCGAGGAGGGCGTCGTCGGCAGGAGGATGCGGCATGGGGCCGTTGGCGGGTGTCGTAGGTCAGGCGGTGAGCGCTCGGTAAACCGCCCCGGTGACGACGGCGTAGAGCGCGTGGTCGAGCGCTTCGCCGACGACCCAGACCGGCGGCGGCGGGAGGTCGGCGTCGCGGGGGAGGAGCACGCGAAGGCCCGTCGTGGCAAGGCCGTGGGCAGCGCCGAACGCGGCGGCACTGCCAATCGTCGGGCGGCCGAGGCCGCGCGCCCATAGGGCGGCATAGCCCAGCCCGAATAAGGCTCCAGTCACGAATGGGCCCCCCCAGCGGAGCGGGCGTTCGAGCGCGGGCACCGGCGCGAGCCGGCCGTATACGCGCCAGTCGAGCGCGATTTCGAGCGCGGCGAGCCGGGGCAGGAGCTTCTGGAAGCCGAGGAGCGCAGCGGTCCCCGCGACCCCGGCTGCGAGCGCGGACGGCGCGTGGAAGGAAGACGTGGAGAAGGGCATGAGAGAGGGGCAGACAAGGGAGCGCACCTGTCACCTGACGTCGGGTTCGCTTTCCTCCTAAACGCCGCCCGCCCGCCGAGGTGCCACAGCCCCTTTCGGTTGCGTCTTTTTCCTACGGCTCGGTTGCGTCTTTTTCCTACGGCGTCACGAAGAAGAAGGCGAGGCCGAAGAGGACATAGACCGCCAGCAGGAGCACGCCCTCGAACCACGTCGCCTCGCCGTCCTGCGCGATCGCGTTCACCACGAAGGCCACGCTCGCAATCGCGATCAGCTCCAGCGGGTTCTCGAAGACGAGGTTCATCGGCGTCCCCATGAAGTAGGAGACGATCACGAGGAGCGGGGCCAGCAGGAGCGCCACCTGAATCGTCGAGCCGACGGTGATGCTCATGACGAGGCTCATCCGGCCTTGCCGCGCGAAGTAGACCGCCGCCACGTACTCGGCCGCGTTGCCGACGACGGCCAGCACGATCACCCCGAGGAAGAACATCGTCAGCCCGAGCTGCTCGGCCGTCTGCTCCAGCGCGCCCGACACCAGTTCAGCCTCGACGGCGGTCACGGCCGTGCCTGCAGCGAGGACGCCGAGCGCCAGCCACAGCGACCACGGCTCGCCCGCCCCCTCGCTTTCCGCTTCGCCTTCCTCCTCCTCCAGCGCGAACACGTCGCGGTGGGTGACGAAGGTGTAGGCGAGGTTGGCCGCGTAGACGAGGATCAGCACGACCGCGACGCCGAGGCTGAGGCGCTCGTCGAGCACGGTGGCCTCGGCCGCGCCCCGCAGACCACGCTCGGTGTAGTCGAAGAGCGCCGGCAGCAGGAGCGCCACGACGGCGAGGACGAGCAGGCTCGAAAGCAGCCCGGCGCGCTCGCGGTTAAACGTGAGCCGCTCCCGACCCCACGTCCCCACGACTACGGCGAGCCCCAGCCCGAGCAGGCTGTTGCCGATGATGGAGCCGGTGATCTGCGCCTTCGCCACGGCCGCGTTCCCAGCCGCGAGTACGAACAGAGCGAGGACCAGCTCGGCCGTGTTACCAAAGGTCACGTTGAGCAGGCCGCCCACCGCCGAACCGGCCCGGTTCGCGAGCTGCTCGGTCGCCCGCCGGATCCACTCGGCGAGCGGGACGATGGCGGCGATGGCGGTCACGAACACCCACAGCGGCGGCGCGTCCACGACGTACGCCAGCACGAGGGAGAGGGGGACGAGGAGGAGCAGATAGGCGAAGACCATGAGGGGAGCCGAAGAGAAGGGTGTACAGGATAGGGACATCGGGGACGTGCGGACGACAGCATCTTTGAAGCAAAGCCGAACTATATTTTTAGCCGGAACTAAAAATATACAACCTGCCGTTAGCCTCTCTGCACAACGCACCCTCTCTGCGCGCTCGTTCCCGTGGACACTGATGTCTCCTCTCCCCCTCGCTCTGCCCGCCCTGCCTCCCGGCTCACGGCCCGCGAAGTGCTGGCTTACCTCGGGCCGGGCTTCCTCATCAGCGTGGCCTACATGGACCCCGGCAACTGGGCCACCAACGTCTCCGGTGGGGCCGAGTTCGGAGCGGCACTGCTGTGGGTGATCGTCCTCGCCAGCCTCATGGCGATCGGGATTCAGGTGGTCGCGGCGAAGCTGGGCATCGCGACGGGGAAAGGAGTGGCACAACTCTGCCGCGAGCGGCTATCGCGCCCCATGGTGCTCGTACTGTGGGCCGCGGCCGAGCTAGCGATGATCGCGACCGACATGGCGGAAATCATCGGGACCGCTATCGGGTTCAGCCTCGTGTTCAGCCTCCCGCTCTGGGCCGGAGCCGTGCTCGCCGGTGCGGCGTCGTTCGCCCTGCTCGGGGTTCGGACAGCGCACCGGCAGGGGTACCGCGTCGTCGAGTTCGTCATCATGGCGTTCGTGGCGGTGATCGCGTTGGCGTTTGTCTTCGAGATGGTCCTGGCCCGACCGACGGCGGCGATGATCCTCGGCGGGCTGGCCCCCTCGCTCCCCGGCTCCCGCGCCCTCTACGTCGCTGTCGGCATCCTCGGGGCGACGGTCATGCCGCATAGCGTCTACCTCCACTCGACCCTCGTGCAGGACCGCCGCCGGCTCCTCATCGACGAGCAGGGCGACACCGAGGCCGTCCATCGCCGCCACTTCCGGCTGGCACGTCTCGACACGGGCGTGGCCCTCTTCGCAGCGATGTTCGTCAACGCGGCGATGCTGATCGTGGCCGCTGCGGCTCTGCGCGGCACCGGGATCGACACGCTCGAAGACGCCTACGTCACCCTCGACGTGGTCTTCGGCTCGTACTCCAGTCTCGCCTTCGGAATCGCACTCATCGCGGCCGGGCTCTCCTCGTCACTCGTCGCCACGATGGCGGGGCAGACGGTGATGGACGGTGATGGACGGCTTCCTCGACCTCCAGATCAACGTGTGGCTCCGGCGTTCGGTGACGCTCGGTAGATTCAAACGGTCGTCGCAACGGGGGTGTGTGGAACAGTGGCTGTGTGGGCCGATCGTAGGAACTCACCCAGCGCCTCGGCCGGCGTTCGCCAGCTCAGCGTCTTGCGTGGTCGAGTGTTGAGTGTCAGGGCCAC
>JBBSMX010000013.1:0-53749 GCA_038232935.1 Rhodothermales bacterium
CGGCAACAAGCTCGTGCGGGTGATGGCGGCGGTGCTCCGCGCTGGCGTCCCGTACGAGGCCGACCACGTCAGCACGCGGCCGTCGGCGTGACTACGAAATAGTCGCCTGAGCCCTTGACATCGTCATAGCGATCGGCCTCACTGCCGACGAGGACGGGCTCACTACTACGAAAGACCCCCTCCCGCTGCGTACCGACATACACGAAGTTGTTCGAATCGGAGGCGAGCGCTATGCCATCTAACCCCGTGCTGACTTGCTGCCATGTCAAGCCTTCGTCCGTAGAGAAGTGGACGTCTCCGTCGAAGTGGACCGACGCTACACCTCCGGCCAGAGTCACCTCTAGCTCGTACGACCCAGCCGGGTCTGTCGCCTCCCACGAGAGGCCGTCGTCAAGGGACCGGTAGTACCCTTCTGAGGTGATTGCAACGATGGCCTCCCCTGGCGTAACGACGAAATCCTGCGCGGCCTCGTCGAACTGACTCACCCATGTGCCGCCGCCGTCGTCGGAGCGATAGATGTTCCGCGTGACCTTGCCTGCCACAGCTCCGACGAGGAGCGCACCGGACGGCGTCTCGGCGATGGAGTACGGGATACCGGCCGGAGACTCGTTCCAACCCTCTGACGCCGTCCATGTGTCCCCTCCGTCGAAGGAAAAGTAGACATCGCCATACTGAACGAGCGTCGTTGAAACGCTCGTCCCAGCTACGAACGTGCCGTCTCCCGTCGCCGTAAACGCGCTGACGCCCCCCCTCGGTACCGGGAGCCGGACCCACGTGCTGCCTGCATCGTCGCTTCGGAAGAAACCGTACCCCGTAGAGAAAAAGAGCGCGCTCCCATGCGTCCATAGATCGTTCGTATACCTAGTTGTCTGGAGGCTCTCATTTGACGGGAGTTCCCAGCGGTCTGTGTCCGCGTTGTAGTGGTAGAGATCGCCATGCGCCCCCGCGAAGATCTGGTCGCCAATCGATGCCAGGGTATAGACGAACAGCGTATCGGCGAATCCCTCGTTGTAGGGGGCCCATTCTGCGCCCCCTGCCGAGCGGTAGACTCCCTTGTCTGTACCCAAGTACGAGGGCGTCCCGTCGCCATCGGGTAGGATGAAATGCACGGACCGCCGGAGCGCGTTGAGACCCCCCGGTTCCCACACATCGCCGTCAGGGGATCGGAAGAGGCCGCCGCCCTGGACGCCCACGAACACGGTGCCATCGGCGGAGACGGCTACGGAGAAGACGTAATCCTCGAACGCGTGTGCGAGGGACCACGTGAGTCCCGCGTCGAGCGAGCGGTAGACGCCCCGCTCGCCCAGAGCCGAGAGGGAAATGGTGGCCCCGACGTAGAGCGCCCCGTCGGGCGCGAAGGCCACGTCGGTTGTGGGGTTGAAACCGGAGGAGGAATCGAGCACGGCCTCCGTCCAGGTAGTTCCGTCGTCTACCGAGAGGAACAGCCCGTATTGGGCACTCACGAACAGCGCCCCTTCGGGGCCGATCTCCAGCGTCGGGAATGAGCCCAGGGTTTGGCCGATGTCCAGACTAGAGGCCACCTCTTCCCACGTCGCACCGCCGTCGTCGGACCGGTAAAACCCGAATCGGCTCGTCTCGCCCGGTTCCGCCACTGCCCATAGCTCTCCCTGTGCGTCCTCCTCCACGTCGAGCACCTTCCGTCCGGGTAGCCCCCCCGGTTCCCACGTGGTCCCGCCGTCCTCTGAGCGGAAGATCCCCTCCCGCGTGCCTACGAGCACAGCATTCTCCGTGACTGCGAGCGCGCACAGGACCAGCGGCTCGTCGAGCCCTGCTTCGGTCCACGATGCCCCCTCATCGACCGAGTAGTAGAGCCGGTCCCCCGGTCTGTGGAGCCCGTTGTCGTAGGGGCAAGCGAGCAGTATCCCCGCCGTGGTCTCGGCAATGCCCCGGATGTCCGGTCGGTACGGCCACGCCGTCTGCCCTGCCTGCTCCCACTCCAGCGTCTGCGCGGTGAGAGGCGAAGCGACGATACAGAAAGCGAACAGGATCAAGGTGCGCATGGGAACCCCGGGGAGTAAGGCTGGCGAGTGTACCTCAATGTAAATCGGCTTCCTTTTCCATTCAGGGCACTCTGCTATCCCTTTACGAAGACGAAAGGAACTCAGTCCCGCTACTTGGCGCGGGGCGAGCGATCCTGTATTTTCCGTGTCTGCCCACGCCGCAGTGACACCTTTGAGAGCCATGAAGACCGACATCCACCCCGACTACCACTTCGTCACCGTCAAGCTCGCCGACGGGACCACGTTCCAGACCCGCTCCACGATGAACGGCGACTCGTACAACTCCGAAGTGGACGCGACGAACCACCCGTTCTACACCGGCAAGCGCCAGTTCGTGGACACCACGGGCCGCGTCGAGAAATTCCGCCGTCGCTACGGGAAGCCGAACGCTGGCAACGAAGACACGCCGGAAGCGACGACCGAAGAGAACGCGTAGCACGCGCGCTCTTCTCAGCCTTCGAGGCGGCTTGCCAGGTGGCAGGCCGCCTCGTCGTGCTTACGGCTCCAGCACCACCTTCCCCACGTTCTGCCGCGCTTCGATGTAGCGGTGCGCTGCCGCCGCGTCGTCGAGTGGGAAGGCGCGGTCCACATGCGGGCGGATCTGTCCTCTCTCGTAGTAGCGGAGCAGCTTCCGGGACCAGCGCGCGATCTCGTCGGGGATGCCCCCGAGGTGGCCGAGGTTGACGCCGAGCACGCCGTGGTTGCGGTTCATCAGCGAGATCGGGCTGAACTTCAGCCACGGCACCCGCGCCGCTGCTTTCAGCAGCCCCAGCTTTCCCCCGCCCGCCGCAGCCGACAGGCCGAAAACGACGAGGCGACCCGTCGGCGCGAGCACGTCGAGGCTTTGGCCCCAGTGCGCCCCGCCGATGGGGTCGAGGACGAGGTCGACGCCGCGCCCACCTGTCAGATCCTTCACCTCAGCGACCCAATCTTCGTGGCGGTAGTCGATGGCGTGGTCGTAGCCGCGCTCGCGGACGTAGTCGTGCTTGCCGGGCGAGGCGGTGCCGAAGAGTTCGACGCCGTAGATCTGCCCGATGTCCCCCGCTGCCGTGCCCACGCCGCCGGACGCGCCGTGGACGAGCACGCGCATCCGCGCTCCACCCAGTTCCTGCGCGTGGCGGACGCCTCCCATCACCACGAGGGCTTGAAACGCCGTCAGGTAGTTCACCGGAATCGCCGCGCCCATCGCCGCCGGCATCCCCTCCGGTCGCTCGAACGCCTGATCGGCGCGGAC
Organism: Rhodothermales bacterium; assembly: GCA_038232935.1. Lineage (GTDB taxonomy): Bacteria > Bacteroidota > Rhodothermia > Rhodothermales > JANQRZ01 > JBBSMX01. The sequence continues at coordinate 3,256 of JBBSMX010000013.1, forward strand.
GACGACGTGCGAGGCATACCCGCCGAACCGCGTCATCGCCAGCACGTCGTCCCCCACTTTCATGTCCGTCACGCCCTCCCCTACGGCCTCGATCACGCCGGCCACCTCGTACCCAACGACGGCCGGGAGCGGCGGCGCGTCCGGATAGAGCCCCTGCCGCGCCATGATGTCGGCGAAGTTGATCCCGCTGGCTTCGACGCGAATGAGCACCTCGCCGGGGCCGGGCGTGGGCGTCGGCGCTTCGCGGATCTCCAGCACATCGGGGTCGCCGGCTTTCGTAATCCAGACTTGCTTCATGGGATCGGGCCTATTCAGGAGAGATGCGAGGGGTACTTTGGACGGAAGCAGCGTCCCGCCTACCCCCTCCTGCGAACCACAGATCCGAAGTCTTTGAATACTGCCGAACTCATTCGCGTCAAGCGCGACGGCGGCGCCCTCTCCGCCGAACAGATCACCGCCCTCGTCGATGCCTACACGGCGGGCGAGGTCCCGGACTACCAGGTGAGCGCGTTCCTCATGGCCGCGTTCCTGCGCGGGATGGACACCGCAGAAACCGCCGCGCTCACCCGCGCCATGCTCCACTCCGGCGACGTGCTCGACCTCTCGGCCATCCCCGGCACCAAAGTCGATAAGCACTCGACGGGCGGCGTCGGTGACAAAGTATCCGTCATCCTCGCGCCGCTCGTGGCGGCGTGCGGCGTGCCCGTCCCGATGATCTCCGGGCGCGGCCTCGGCCACTCCGGCGGCACGCTCGACAAGCTCGAAAGCCTCCCCGGCTTCCGCACCGACCTCTCTATCGCCGACTACCGGGCGCAGGTCGAACGGCTCGGCGTGGTGATGATCGGGCAGACCGACGAGATCGCCCCGGCCGACCGCAAGCTCTACGCCCTCCGCGATGTGACCGCGACGGTCGAGTTCATCCCGTTCATCGCCGCGAGCATCATGTCGAAGAAGCTCGCCGAAGGGATCGACGCGCTCGTGCTCGACGTGAAGTGCGGGCGCGGCGCGTTCATGCAGACCGAGCCCGAGGCGCGGAAGCTCGCCGAAACGCTCGTCGGGATCGGGCTGGAGTTCGGCAAGCCGACCGTGGCACGGCTGACGCGGATGGACGTGCCGCTCGGCCGCGCCATCGGCAACTGGCCCGAGATGGCCGAGTCGATCCGCGTGCTGCGCGGCGAAGAACCGGCGGGCGGCGACGTGGACGACCTGCTCGAAGTCACGCTCGCGCTCGCGGGCGAGATGCTCTGGCTCGGCGGCGCGGCCGACTCCTTCGAGGACGGCTACGCCCGCGCGACCGTCGCCCTCGCCGACGGCAGCGCGTTCGAGAAATTCAGAGAGTTGGTCGAGGCGCAGGGCGGCGATACGTCCGTGCTCGACGATCCCGATAGGCGCGAGGGCTCCGCGCCCGTCGCCACCGTCGAAGCACCGGCCGACGCGGCCGGCTTCGTGGCCGACATCGACGCGCTCGCGATCGGCTGGGCCGCCGTCCGTCTCGGCGCGGGCCGCGCGAAGAAAGAGGACGCCGTGGACCCGACGGCCGGGTTCGTCCTGCTCAAAAAGACCGGCGAGCCGGTGGTTCCCGGCGAGCCCATCGCCCACATCTTCGCCCGCGACGCGAGCCGCGTGGACGAGGCCGCCGTCCGCGATGCCTTCCGCTTCACGGACGACCGGCCGGCACCCCGTTCACTCCTCCTCGACCGCTACGACGGAACGGGCTGGGGCCGTTCGCCCGTGCAACAATAGCCCCGCCGCTGCGTCTCCTTCGTGCGGCCCGATCTCGACGCCGCGCATTCGGTGTCACGCCCTACTTTTCGTAGATTCTGACCGACCCACACCTTTTCCGTCCTGCCCCCTCCGACCATGTGGAAGCGATTCTCCCGGCTCATCAAGTCCCTCTTCGGCGGCGCCATCTCTGCGATGGAAGACCCGCGCCTGATCCTCGAGCAGAACATGCGCGAGCTCAACGATCAGGTCCCCAAGATGAACGAGAACATCGCCACGGTGAAGGCCAACGCGATGCTGCTCCAAAAGGAGCACAAGCGTTACACGCTCGAACTCCAAAGCCTCACCGCTAAAATCAAGGCCGCTATCCAGGCGGGGCGCGACGACATCGCGCAGCAGTACGCCGTCAACCTCCAGCAGGTCAAAGACGCGCAGGCCCGCACGTCCGAGCAGCTCCAGTACGCCGAACAGGCCTACGAGAAGTCGCTCCAGGTGAAGAAGGCGTTCATGCGCGAGCGGGAGAAGAAGATCTCCGAGGCGAAGGAGGCCCTCCGCGCCCACGAGCGCGCCCAGTGGCAGGCCAAGATCGCCGACACCCTGGAGCAGTTCGAAGTCGCCGGCGTCGATCAGACGCACGACGAGATGATCAACCGGGTCAACGAGCAGACGGCGAAGCAGGAGGCCCGGATGGAGCTCGCCCTCGACTCCATCGACACACAGGCGATGCAGATCGAGGAAGACGCCCAGGCGATCCAGGCCGCCGAGCTCGTCAAGCAGTTCAAGCTGGAGATGGGCATGGCCGAGCCGGAGCCCGCCCGTGCTGAGCCGGAGCTTCAGATTCCGGAAAACGAGGAGGTCGCCCCCGAAAAGACCGCCGGCCGCACCGGCCAGCGAACCTCCTCCGGCGACTCGATGTAGGAGCAGTTGGCCGTCGGCCCCTAGCTTTTCGTATCCCCTCCTCCGCTGATAGCCGACCGCTCCAAGCCAACAGCTTCCTATGGACCGCGACGAATTCGAACGGCTCAAAGAAGAGGAGAAGGCGCACCTGCGGAAGGTTCGCGTCCTCAAACAGCACCTCCGCGATGCCAAGCGCAAGCAGGGCGTCCTCGGCGCGCTCCAGAGCCTCGACACCTCCGGGCTCGACGCGACACACGAGGAGATGCTGCGGAAGGTGACGGAGAAGAACGTCACCGCCGAGGCCCGCTTCGAGCTCGCGATGGAAGCCCTCGACGATGCCGAGAAGCAAGAGGTTACGCGCGCAGAGATGGCGCGGATCGAAGCCGAACAGCAGAAGTCCGCCGCCGCCGACCTCGTGCGCCAGATGAAAGCGCAGATGCTCGGCGACGCCGTCGAACACGCGGAAGCGCAGCAGGGTGACGCCACGGCCGCCGGCACAGCCGACGACGAGCCAAAACCTACGGCACCCGCTAAAACCATCGGCCCCGCCGGCGGCCCCGACACCGCCGAGCGCTTGGGGGAGCCGGACGCACCCCGGCCGGGCGACGCCACGCCGTCCCGGTCGATCGGCCGGTTCGGCCGCGACAAGGAGAGGGACTAGCCCTACCCATGCCCGAAGAACCGCTCAACTACACCAAGGAGGCGTTCCTCACCCCCTGGAACCTCGTGTTCCTCATCATGGCGATGGTCACGGCCTTCGTCCTCACGGGGACCGGCATCGCCAACTTCGTGCTCCTCTTCGCGGCGGCGCTCGAACTCCTCTATCTCGGGATGATGCCGCGTCAGGAGCGGTTTCGCCGCGTCGTCCGCTCCCGCAAGATGGCCGAGCGCAACAAGCCGCCGAGCGAAAAAGAGGTTTTCCGCCAGCTCTCGAAGGCCAGCCAGAAGCGCTACATCCGCTTCCGCAACATCGAGAAGGCCGTCCGCGAGAATTACGAAAAGCTCTCGTACGCTTCGCAGGGCATGCTCGAATCGCACCTCAAGAAGATAGACGACCTGCTGGACTCGTACCTCAACATGCTCCAGCAGAAGGAGCGCTACGAGCGGTTCTCGCAGCAGGCCACCGAGGACGAGGTCGTGAGCGCGATGGCGCGGCTGCGGCAGGAGATGACGAGCGACCCGCCAAAGGTCCAGCAGATCAAGCAGAAGCGGCTCGACATCCTCGAAAAGCGGCTCGTCAAGTTCAAAAAGGCCCACGAGAACCTCGCCGTCATCGAAGCCCAACTCGAGACCATCGAGGACGTGACGAAGTACATCCACGAGCAGTCGCTGACGATGCGGAACCCGGAGGAGATCTCGTTCCAGCTCGACACGCTCGTCAGCGAGGTCGAGGAGACGCAGGCATCCATCGGCGAGCTCGAAGAGGTTTTCGCCCGCCCCACCGACCTCCTCGACGACCTCGACACGTTCGACGACCCGACGACGGCCGGCACGACGCGCGACCGTCTGCGCAGCTGATCCCTTCTCGGCGCCCTTCTTCGTAGGGGCGGGTTTGAAACCCGCCCCTACCCCCTCCTCCTCGCCCGCATGGAATCCCCCGCTTCCCCGTTCGACACTCTCCTCTACGACGTCGACGCCGACGGCGTGGCCGTCGTCACGCTCAACCGGCCCGACAAGCTCAACGCCATCAACACCGGCGTCCTCGCCGACCTCAACCGCGCCTTCCGCCAGGCCCGCTCGGATGACGGGGTGCGAGGCGTCGTGCTCACCGGATCGGGCGATAAGGCGTTCGCCGCCGGAGCCGACATCGCGCAGTTCACCGAGCTCGACGCGCTCGACGGCCACCGCTTCGCCCTCCGCGGGCAGTCCGTCTTCAACACGATCGAGGGGATGTCGAAGCCGGTCGTCGCCGCCGTGAACGGGTTCGCGCTCGGGGGCGGGTGCGAGCTTGCGCTCGCCTGCCACCTCCGCGTGGCCAGCGAGAACGCGCAGTTCGGGCAGCCCGAAGTCAACCTCGGCCTCATCCCCGGCTACGGCGGGACGCAGCGCCTCCCCCGCCTCGTCGGGCGCGGCATCGCGACGGAACTCATCCTCACCGGCGACCGAATCACGGCGCAGCGGGCCTACGAGATCGGCCTCGTCAACCACGTCGTCGCGACGGACGCCCTCCTCGACTTCGCCAGAGCGCTCGTCGTCAAGATCGCGTCCAAGGCGCCCGTCGCCGTGGCGATGGCGCTCAACGCGATCCGCGCCGTGGACCTCCCGCAGCCGCAGGGGCTCCAGCTCGAAGCCGCCCTCTTCGGCCAGGCCTGCGGCACCGAGGATTTCCAGGAGGGCGTCCACGCCTTCCTCAACAAGCAGAAGCCCGAGTTCAGCGGACGCTAGCGCGCCCTGCATTGGGTGAATGGGCGATTCGCTAATTGGGTGATTTTGACGCCCCAATCACCCAATCAGTCAATCTGCGAGTCAGCCAATGGCCCTCTTCCTCATCGTACTGATGATCGTGCTGAGCGCGTTTTTCTCGGGCTCCGAGATCGCGTTCGTCACGGCGAACCGGCTCAAAGCCGAGGTTCGCGCCCACCGTGAGGGCTTCGTCGGCAACGTCGTGCGCGAGTTCATCCGCGAGCCCGCGCGGTTTTTGACGACGACCCTCGTCGGCAACAACGTCGCGCTCGTGCTCTATTCGGTGCTGATGTCGCTCTACCTCGACCCTCTGCTGACAGATTCCGTCCGCAGCATGCTCGGGCCGGAGGCACCGGTGGAAGGGCTCGTGCTCGTGCTCCAGACCCTCATCGCCTCGACCATCATCCTCATCTTCGGCGAGATCATCCCGAAGTCGCTCTTCCGCGAGCCCGCCGACCAGGTCGTCTTCGCGTGCGCGGTCCCGCTCAAGCTCACGTACTGGCTGTTCCTGCCCATCATCAAAGTCGCCGGGTGGACGAGCTCCCTCCTCGTCCGGCTCACCGGGATCGAGGCGCAGTCGTTCCAGCAGTTCCTCCGCAGCGACTACGAGGCCGTCGTCCGCGAGAGCCGGGAGAGCGGGACGCTCGACCTCGATGAGGAGGAGAGCGAGATCATCTCCAACGTGTTCGAACTGCGCAACCTCCGGGTGAAAGACTCGATGGTGCCGCGCACCGATGTCGAGGGGGTGGACGAAGGGGCGACGATGGCCGAGGCGCAGGCGCGCTTCGTCGAGACGGGGTACTCGCGCCTTCCGGTCTACCGCGACAATATCGACCGCATCGTCGGCGTGGTCGTCGCTCACGACCTCTTCCTCCGCCCCGAGACGCTCTCGGCGATTGTCCGGGACGTGCCGTTCGTGCCGGAGGCGAAGCGGTCCAAGGATCTCCTCTACGATTTCCTCGCGAAGGGCACGTCGATGGCCGTCGTCATCGACGAGTATGGCGGGACGGCCGGGCTCGTGACGGTCGAGGATCTGCTCGAAGAGCTCTTCGGCGACATCCGCGACGAGTTCGACGAGGAGGAGGAGGACGTGCGCCGCGTCGACGAGCACACGCTCTTCGTCAGCGGACGGACCGAGGTGCACGCGTTGAATGAGGACTACGACCTGGCCCTGACCGAGGGGGACTACGAGACCGTCGCCGGTCTCCTGCTGGACCGTCTTTCATCGATCCCCAAAGAGCGTGAGGAGTTCGAACTCGACGGCTACCGGATCACGATCCTCAAGGCGACGGCGAATCGGATCGACACGGTAAAGATCGTCACCACATCGCCGGGTCGTCTGGACGCAGGTGGCGCGCCAACCACGGCGTAGAAACGCGACACGGTGCGTCTCTACGTTTCCCCACCCTCGCGCTGCGCAAAGGCGAGCACGAGCCGGAGGTGGCCCGCGAGCAGGTCCACGAGCCCCGTCTCGGTAAGCCGCTCGCCGGGCGTCGTCGGCAGTTTGGGCGGCGAGATGCGGCCCATCCAGAGCGGCAGCTTGTCCTCCAGCGCGCGCGGGCCGGGGAAGCGGCCGGCCGGGAAGTGGACACCGTAGAACTCCATCTTCCGCCCGAGCCGGGCGTACACGCTCTGGTCTACGTCCACGTCGCCCTCCGCCCCCTCGGCCACGAGCCGACCGCCGAGCAGGAAGTCGTGGTAGAGGAACGGCGTCTCCAGCACCGTCGTCCCGACTGCTTCTACGAGTGCAGTCTCGCTCCGCAATCCGACCTCGACCGCCCGTGCCGTCGTCGTCGCGACGAGGGAGAGGGTTTCTTCAGCGACGAGTTCGGGGCTCGCGGCATCGGTTAGCGTCGGGAGCACGCTGCGGACGAGGTCCTGCGTGGTACTGAGGACGCCGAGCGACGCGAAGGCCGTGACGCGGGCAGCGCGGAGGTCGGCAAGCAAGGAGGGCGGTGGACGGTGAACAGTAGACGGTGAGACGGCCGGTCGCCCCTACTCGGCGCTGGACCCGCTGTCCTCTTCTCCTCCAATCGAGCGGCGCATCTTGGTGTCGGCCTGGACGTTGCGGAGGTTGTAGTAGTCCATCACGCCGAGGTTGCCCTTGCGGAAGGCTTCGGCGATGGCCTGCGGGATCTCGGCTTCGGCGGCGACGAGGCGGGCGCGCTGCTCCTGCACACCTGCCCGCATCTCCTGCTCTAGTGCGACGGCGGCGGCGCGGCGCTCTTCAGCCTTCGCGCGGGCCACTTGCAAGTCGGCCTCGGCCTGGTCGGTCTGCAGCTTAGCGCCGATGTTCTCGCCCACGTCCACGTCCGCGATGTCGATGGAGAGGATTTCGAAGGCGGTCCCGCTGTCGAGCCCCTTCGCGAGCACGGTCTTCGAGATGTTGTCCGGGTTCTCGAGCACCTGCGCGTGCGTCGCCGCCGAGCCGATCGTACTCACGATGCCCTCGCCGACACGTGCGATGATGGTCTCCTCGCCCGCCCCACCGACGAGACGCTCGATGTTGGCGCGGACGGTGACGCGGGCGACGGCGCGCACTTGAATGCCGTCTTTCGCCACGGCCGAGACGGGCGGCGTCTCGATGACCTTGGGGTTGACGGACACCTGGACCGCCTCGAACACGTCGCGCCCCGCGAGGTCGATGGCCGTCGCGCGTTCGAACGTCAGGTCGATGTTTGCCTTGTCGGCGGAGATGAGGGCGTTGACTACCTGCTGGACGTGCCCGCCCGCGAGGTAGTGCGCTTCGAGTTGCGACGTCGTGACTGGGACGCCGGCTTTGTGCGCCGTGATGAGCGGGTTGACGATGCGTGCCGGCGGGACCGTCCGGAGCCGCATCCCCACGAGATCGAGGAGGCGAAGCGGGACGCCGGCCGAGATCGCCGAGACCCACAGCCGGACGGGGACGAAGTAGAGCAGCAGGATCAGGAACGCGACGATCAGCAGAATGACCAGCACGCCCCCGGTGGCGAACAATGCGTCCATGAGTGCAGGGGTTGGGTGAGCCTAAGGGTACGCACGACGCGCCATAGGTTTCAAACCTCCGGCTTAGAACGGCAACCGATCCGATCTCTACACTCACCCTATCGGGATAGCGGACGCGCTTATCCGTGCTCTCTTAACCATTCCACAACGAGTGTCGTGTAGTCGTTGTAGATCAGCTCGTTCTTATCCAGATCGAGTTCGTCGCACAACCTCGGCAGATCGGAGAGAAACGACTCATATCGTTCGAAAATCTTCTTCCCGCTGGGGAGCCGGACCTCCTTCGCTGCGGGCGCGCTTCGCAGCCAGTCCCTTACCACACGAACGGCCTTTCTAACGTTTCCGTCGTGGGACTTGATGTCCTGCCCTGCAATGTCCGAGCAGAATTTTTGATACCGATAACGCTCTCTGTCGAGAACCAGGCACGCCTTCCCCCTCTGCTTCCCACTCCCGAAGCGGCGTGCGCCCAAGAACACACCTAACTCCAGCGGCATGTTGAACCTCGGTAACCCGTTGGTCGTGTCCAGCTCTGTTCTCGACACATCGTGAATCCCGTAGCGACACTCGGCGATGATGTCGAACAACTTGTCGATCCTGACCTGGGCGCTGTCATCCACCTCCATCGCGCACCGTGCTACGAAGCCGCAGTCATGTATGGCGAAAACAATCGCGTCGAATAGAGGCGCATAGTCCTTGTCGAATGGGCAGTTGACAAAGACGTTGAAATCGTAGGGTGCGACCGCCACCTACTTTTTCCGCCGCAGTGCAGGAGCAGACTCGTAAGAAGACGGACGCTTGGCGACCTTGCCGTTCGTCACCTTCCGCACGGCGCTCTTGACGGCACTCTTCTCGACGGTGCCTACGCTCTGAGAGTCGCGGATCACTCGGGGCTTCGTGGCTGGCATAGTGTTGCGTGGGCTAAGGGGAGATTGACTTGGGACTTTACGAGAGATCGACGTTCTGGGTTCTGCACGATCAACGACCTGTTCAACGGATGCGATTCAACTGCTACGTCGGTAGTCGCCACTCTGGCCGCCGGTCTTGGCGAGGAGTTGCACGTCGGTGACCGAGATCTCTTTCGAGACCGACTTGCACATGTCGTAGATCGTGAGGGCGGCGACGGAGACGGCGGTGAGCGCTTCCATCTCTACGCCCGTCGGCCCCGTGGTTTTGACGAAGGCGCGCACGTCGATGGCGAAGTCGTCCTCGTTGAGTTCAAAGTCGAGGTCGATTCCTTCGAGGAGGACGTCGTGGCAGAGCGGGAGGAGGCGGCTGGTCTGCTTCGCCCCGAGAATCCCAGCCACCTGCGCGACCGTCAGCACATCGCCCTTGCGGATGCGGTTCTCCTGCACGAGCCGGAACGCCTCCTCCCCGATGAGCACGCGCCCGCGCGCCACGGCCGTCCGCACCGACGCCGCCTTCGCGCTGATGTCGACCATGCGGGCGTGGCCTTCTTCGTCGAGGTGGCTGAGCGTGAGGGTGTCGGCTTCGGGCATCGGATTGAGGTTGAGTCAGAATGAGGGCGCGGCTCGTACGGCGCGGCGAGTGCATCGGTGCCGGGCTACACAACAAGTTCGTGCAAGCCGGCCGGCGGCACGCGGGCAAAAGCTAGCACCGCACCGGGGAGCCGTGCAACGCCTTCACCGTTCACCTCCGGCTCACTTCCGTGTCAATCCCTGTCACCCACCGATCAATATCATCGGGCGGTTCTCGGCGCGACGAGCCGCCTCGGCGATCTCGTCCACCCCGTCGTGCGCGGCCTTCTTCCGCTGCACGGCGGCATGGATCGTCGCCCGCAGGTCGTCGTCGCTGGCTCCCTCGCGCATCCGGTCGCGGAGGGATACTTCGGCCCGGCCGAAGAGGCAGACCTTGAGCGCGCCGTCGGCGGTGAGGCGGAGGCGGTTGCACCCGTCGCAGAACGGCGTCGTCATTGACGTGATGAAGCCGACGCGGCCGACGTGGCCCGGCACCCGGTACGTCTTCGACGTCTCGGTCGGGCCGTCCTCCACCCGTTCCAGCGGGAAACGTTCGCCGATCCGGTCCAGCATCTCGCGGTACGGGACGAGCTTGTCGCCCGCCCACCCGTTGCCGTCGAACGGCATGTACTCGATGAACCGGACTTCGACGGGCATCGCCTCCGTCCATGCCACGAAGTCCGTCAGCTCGTCGTCGTTGATCCCACGCATGACGACGCAGTTGATCTTCAGCGTCCGGTCGGGGCCGGCGTAGCCGTAGTCGAGGGCGAGGTTCACAGCGGCGAGCACGTGGTCGAGGCCGGGGCGACGGGCGAGCCAGCGAAAGCGGTCTTCGCGGAGGGTGTCGAGCGAGAGGTTGAGGTGGGTCAGCCCGGCGCGGTGGAGCCGGTCCAGCTTCCGCTCCAGTAACAGCCCGTTGGTGGTGAGCGCGAGCGCGCGGAGCCTCGGCAGCGCACCGATCTGTTCTACTACCGCCTCCACGTCTTTCCGCACGAGTGGCTCCCCCCCCGTCAGCCGGATCTTGTCGACGCCGGCCTCGACGAAGAGCCGTGCAAGCCGGACGATCTCCGGCGTCGTCAGCATGTGGTCCTTCGGCGTGAGCGGGATGCCCTCGGCCGGCATGCAGTACTGGCACCGCAGGTTGCACCGCTCCGTGAGCGAAATGCGGAGGTAGGTGTGGCGGCGACCGAAGCGATCCGTCAGCAGGTCGGAGGTGGCAGGCATGTCGTCGGGGTGCGGGCAGCGTCGAGGCTACGACCTAAATCCGTCTGGCCGTCGTAATGAAGTCGCTGTTCCCGGAGGCCCTATTGGAAATCCTCTACCAGCAGGATGTCGCTCTCGTTGTGGTCCACGTGGGTATAGAGGAGCACCTGGCCGTCCGGCGACACGGCGAGGCTCGGCTCCTCGGGCACGTCGTCAAGGGAGGCGATGGGCGTGGACCAGCCGGAGAGGAAGCTGTAGAAGCGGATCGTCGGGCCGGTGGCCTCGCGGCGGATGAAGTAGATGCCGTCGTTCGTCACGGCCCAATTGCCCCAGTCGAGGGACTCCAGCGCGCCCAGCACAAGGGTCTCCACCTCGTGATCGCCCTCGCGCCGCCACAGGCCCGGCTCCCCTTTTTTTGTGTAGTAGAGCATCCGCCCGTCCGGCGACTCGAAGGCATTATATCCCCCCTGGTACGTGACACGGGTGGGCCGGCCGCCGCTCGACGGGATCCGCCACACCTCCCAACTCCCGCTGCGATCCGAGGAGAAATAGACCGTAGTAGAGTCGTGCGACCAGCTCGGGGCGACGTTGGCGGCCTCGTCCTCGGTCAGCCTCACCGGCTCGCCGCCGTTCGCGTCGATCAGGTAGATGTCTGCGTTCCCGTCCACGCGCGCGTCGAACGCGATCTGCCGACCGTCAGGCGACCAGCGCGGCATCCTAACGAGCGGCCCGCCGAAATGGGTGAGTTTGATGGGATTGAGGCCGTCAGCGTTCACAATCCACACCTCTGGACTGCCGGAGCGATCGGATGCGAACGCGATGCGCGCGCCGTCGGGGGCGAACTGCGGGTTGGACTCCCAGCGCGTCGAGCGTATGAGCGGCTTACGCCCCAAGCGTCCCTGTCGGATGGCCCAGATATTGGCGTCGGCGAAGCGTTGTTCGTACGTGAGCCGCCGACCGTGCCGGGCTACCGACGGTTGCCGGACGCTCTCGCCTTCCCCCGCCGTGGCGACCCGAACCGGTACGCCGCCCGACGCTGCGATCCGCCACAAGCCTGCCCCCTCGCGCCCGCGTGACGCGAAGATGATGTCCTGCCCGTCGGGCGTCCAATCGATCCCCGCGATCTCGCGTTCGTTATGCGTGAGCCGATCCGGCTCGCCGCCCACGGTGGGCACGATGAAGAGATCCTCTGCCCCGCCGCTTGCGCCCCTTACGAACGCCACGCTTGCGCCGTTGGGTGCGAAGGAGGGGCTGACGTCTCCCCCCTCCACAAGCTCCGGCTCCGTCAGCCGCCGCATCTGGAGCGTCTCGATGGAGAGCAGAAACAGGCTGAACGGTTCGGTCGGGGCTGCCTGCACCGAGAGCGCGAGCGTCGTCCCGTCCGGCGACCACGCGATGCCGGAAATTTTGCGGTCCTCGAGCTGCACCAGGGTCCGTTCGCTGCCGCCAATGGCCGGGAGAACTACGGCGGCGTGGGCACCGTCTTTGGTGGCGCGGACGAACGCGATACGGCGGCCATCCGGCGACCACACCGGGCTCCACTCGTTCTCCGGCGTGTCGGTGAGTTGGAGCGGCGTCTCCGCATCGGCTTGCTTGACGTAGATGTCCACGTTGCCTCCCTCTGCCCCTCCCCAGGTGAAGGCGATCTGCTCGCCGTCGGGTGAGAGCGCAGACTCCGCTTCCTGCCCTGGAAAACTGGTAAAAGGCACCGTCGCGAGCGGTCCGGCAGCCTCCTCTCGAAGCGTAATAAACCCGATCACGAACCCCACTACCACAATGGCTGCGGCGATCCCACTCCACCGCCAGGCCTCTCGCTGCCTTGCCCGGACCTTCGCCAGCGCAGGGACGGGCTGTGCGAAAGGAGAGGGCGGAACCTGGCTTCCCTCTTCGCGCTCACGCTCCGCATCCATGGAAGGGGCATCGGGCTCCTCAGGGACGGCGACATCAGCAGCAACCGGGGCGATGGGGGCGGGCTTGTGGCCGATCTCGGCTTCCGGTCGCGGCACCGCGGGCTCGGCGACGGGAGCGATGAGGCGGTAGCCGGACTTCCGAATGGTCTCGATGTACTCCGGATTGCGGGGGTTGTCCCCGAAGACTCTCCGTAGTTCCGAGATGCAGCGTGCGAGCACGTCGTCCGTGACCACGGTACCGGCCCAGACGTGGTCCATGAACTCGTCCTTCTTCACCGTCCGACCGGGGGTCGCGGCGAGACACACGAGTACATCCATCACCTTCGGCTCCAACCGGACGACGCCCTCCGGGCCAACCAGGCGGTTTCCCCGTGGGGCGACTAGCCAGTCCCCAACCTGAAACTCATACGTCGATACACCCGGCGTAGTCTGCTCGTTCATCCGTATCCATGCATACTTATGGGATTCCAAAAAACTGACACGCTCCTCACTCCCGCCCGCACCTGATTTCGAACCGGAACCCGGTGGGGCTGTTCCAGACGACAGTGTAAGGAAAGCAACCGCATCATAAGAAACGCAACCGGCTCTTGCTTCGTGGGCCACCGACGGACTTTCCCCACTCTATTCATTTCGCCTCTACGAATGTCCTTGTGCAAGTGGCTTGTGCGAGTGGGAGGTTCTTATTCATCAGCAAACGCTCAATCTACGCTCATGAGGAGCGAGTGGGCGAAGGCGTAGAATGGACACTCGCCCACAGGAAATAAGACCTATCTCATCCTGCTGCTCCACTCTCTACCATTCTCGCACTCCACTTCCTACCATCCTCTTGCTCCAATGAAACCCTCCCTCTTCTCCGCTGCGCTGCTCTTCCTCCTCCTCGTCCCAACAAGCTTCGCGCAGGACGACGCGACCATCCCGGCTCCCTACGACCAAGCTCAGGCTGCGCAGGATGACATCGTCACGACGCTCGCCGACCGGGGCGACTTCACGGTCCTCGTAGACGCCCTCCGCAAGACCGGCCTCGACGCCGTCTTCACTACCGACGAAACGTTCACCCTCTTCTCTCCCACCGACGCGGCCTTTGCGAAGCTGCCCGCCGGCACGCTCGACGGCCTGACACCCGAGCAACTCGCAGGCATCCTGCGCTACCACGTACTCGCCGGAGCCGTCTCCTCCCAAGACGCGGCTGCGCTCGCCACCGTTCCCTCCGTGCAGGGCGGCGAGCTCACGCTCTCCCCCTCCGACGCCGGGCTCACCGTGAACGGCGAGGCCGTCACCGAAGCCGACGTGCAGGCTTCCAACGGCGTCATCCACGTGATCGACACCGTGCTCCTCCCGGAAGTCGAAGCACTGATAGAGGAGGCACCGATGGAGGACAAGATGATGGATAAGGACTCCAACGAGATGCCTCCCGCTCCGGAAAAGATTGTCCCTACTGACGACCAGCGCTGAGCCACAACGAACCCGAGCGTCCTGTCCGTGAGGCATGCGACCTGAGCCCCCGCGTGTCACCCACCACCACGGATCACCTCTGACGCTCGGTCGACGTTAGCCTGTCGTCAGCAGAGCCCTCGCGCCAAGCCCCGTAAGGCTTCCAGCGCGAGGGCTCCTTTTCGTTTACAACCCGCCATAGATCGGCGCGCCGTCGAGGTAGGTCGCCACGACGTCGGTCTCCAGAATCTCCTGCGGCGGCACGGTCATGATGTCGCGGGAGAGGACGACGAAGTCGGCGCGCTTGCCGGGTACGAGGGAGCCGACCTCGTCCTCCATAAAACCGGCATAGGCCGCGTCGAGTGTGAAGCCGCGGAGGGCTTCTTCGCGGGTGAGGCGCTGGTTGGGAGTCCATCCGCCTTCGGGCTGCGCAGCGGCGTCCTGCCGGGTGACGGCGGCGTAGAGCCCGAGCAGCGGGCTCACCTGCTCCACCGGGAAGTCCGAGCCGAGCGCGAGGCGCGCGCCGCTGTCGAGGAACGAGCGCCACGCGTACGCACCGCGGATCCGGTCCGGCCCGACGCGCGCCTCGGCCCACGGCATGTCGCTCGTCGCGTGCGTCGGCTGCATCGAGGCGATGATTCCGAGCGGAGCAAACCGCGCGATGTCGTCCGGCGTCACGACGACCTGCGCGTGCTCGATGCGGTGGCGGCCCGGCCCGCCGCCCGTCGCTGCGATGGCCCGCTCGTAGGTGTCGAGCACGATCCGGTTGGCGCGGTCGCCGATGGCATGCGTGTTCACTTGCAGATCGCACTGCATGGCCCGCTCGACGATCTCGCCGAACTCGTCCGGCGGTGTGACGAGCAGGCCCGTGTTGCCAAGGTCGTCACTGTAGTCTTCGAGGAGGGCCGCGCCCCGGCTGCCGAGCGCGCCGTCCATGTAGAGCTTGACCGAGCGCACGGTGAGCCGCCCGGCGTAGTCGACGAGCGGGCCGTTCGCGCAGAAGTAATCGAGCGTTTCGCCGGCCCCGCCGATCATCGCGTAGAGCCGGATCGGGAACTGACCGGCGTCAGCGGCGGCGCGGTAGAGCGCGATCGTGGCGAGGTCAACGCCGGCTTCGTGGACGCCGGTGAGCCCGTAGCGGGCCGTCTCGGCGAGAGCCCGCTCCATCTGGATCTGCCGCTCCGTATCTGTCGGCGACGGCACGAGTTTACCAACGAGCGCCATCGCTCCATCGACAAACACGCCCGTCGGCTGCCCGTCGGCGTCGCGGACGATGCGGCCTCCATCGGGATCGGGCATCACGTCGAGCCCGTCCACGAGCGCGAGGGCTGCCGCGTTGGCCCACGCGGCGTGCCCGTCGATGCGCCGGATCCACACCGGCCGGTCGGGAAACGCGGCGTCGAGGTCGGCGGCGGTGGGGAACGCGCCGTCGCCCCCCCAATCGTTCTGGTCCCATCCACGCCCCGTCACCCACGCGCTGTCCGGAAGTGCGAGCGCAAAGCGTTGCAGGCGCTCGACCACATCCTCCTTCGAGACGGTCCCCACGAGGTCGGCCTGCAACAGCGACGCGCCGAGGTTCATCAGGTGGGCATGCGCGTCGATGAGGCCGGGGACGACGGTACGCCCCCCCGCATCGAGCCGCCGGGCGTTCGGATACGCGCCAAGCACGTCGGCCTCGGACCCGACGGCGAGGATACGCCCGTCTTCGAAGGCGAGGGCTTCCGCGACGGGCTGCCCCGAATCGACTGTGTAGATCGTGGCGTTATGGAGGACGGTGGGCTGCGCCTGCGTCGCGACGGCGAAGAGGGCGAACACCGCGAGCGTGAGGAGTCGTAGCATGAGATTGGGAGGCGTGGTGAGGCCGCGAAGATACGGGGCAGCCAAACGTATGTCGCACAACGAAAGGCAGGAACCGCACCTGCTCTCCGCAAAGGATCATAGGTTTCGTCCTTCCCATCCCGGCGACACGGATATTGCCCTTGCGCCGGCCTTCGAAAACCCCCACCTTTACGCTCTCCCATGCCCGACTTCCGCGACGATGTCGTTTTCTGGACGCCGTTCACCACCCCCCTCGGCACGGCCTACGCGGCCTCGACCCGCACGGGCCTCTGCCGGCTCACCCTCCCCGAGGAAACGGAAGCCCACTTCACCGTGTGGCTGCACGACCACTTCGCCCCCGACCGGATCCGCCCCCACCCCGAACCCAACCTCGACGTGATCGAACAGATCGATGCTTACTGGAAGGGCGCGCGGACGCGGTTCGAGCTCAGGCTGGACCTGCGCAGTACGCCGTTCCAGCGCGCCGTCTGGGACCGGCTGCTCCGGATTCCGTTCGGGCGGACCGTGACGTACAGCGAGCTCGCCGAAGCCGCCGGGGCACCGCAAGGGTATCAGGCGGCCGGCGCAGCCGTCGGGCAGAACCCGGTCCGGCTCGTGGTCCCCTGCCACCGCGTCCTCGGCGCCGACGGCGGGCTGACGGGCTTCGCCTCGGGCATCCCCACGAAGCAGTGGCTCCTCCGCCACGAAGGCGCGCTACTGCTGTGATGAGTGAACCTACTTTTACCGAGCCCTCTTCGAGGTGCTACCCCTTTCGTCTGTGTGGTGCAATGGCCCGGCTCCCTTTGCTCGTCGGACTCCTTCTCGTCGCGGGGTGCAGCGGCCCGAAGCCGGGGCCACCGCCACCGGCCCCCGCCGAGGCCGGGCTCGACCCGCACTACGAGCGGGCCTATGCCGCGCTCCGCGTCCACCCCGCCGTGCAGGCCTTCGCCGCGAAGCACCTCGCCCCGTCCGAACCCCTCACCATCGAGGTGTCCCCCGAACTCGTCCCGATCGACTATGCCGTGCTAGCTCCTGCTGTACTGCGGCAGGAGAACGGCCCCACGGCCTCGCCCGCGCGCCTCGCCGCTGTGCGGGACTCCCTTTCCGGCCTCACCACCGCCGACCGCTTCGTACCCACCACGGACGACGCGCTGCCGCTGCTCTCGATGCGGCAGCAACGCCCGCTCAAGCTCTTCTTCAACCGGATGAGCGGCCAGCGCCTCGGCGCTCAGTTGTACCCGAACCCGTACCGCCGGGGACCCTACGAGGCCGTGCGCGCCGGGTCGCCCGGCCTCATGCTCCTCGTCCTTTTCGAGAATGGCCGCGTGGCGCAGGTCTACGCCGAAGAGATCGAGCCGTGAAGCACGAAGGGGCCGTCACGCATCGGGCTTGCGTTCCACCCACAGGGTCACCGGCCCGTCGTTCGTGAGCCGCACGTCCATGTCGGCCCCAAAGACGCCTGTCGGCACCGGACGGCCGAGCAGACGACGCAAGGCCGCGACGAACACTTCGTAGAGTGCCTCGGCCTGCTCCGGCGGGGCGGACTCGGTGAACGAGGGCCGATTGCCCTTTCGCGTATCGCCGTAGAGTGTGAACTGCGAGACGACGAGGGCCTCACCACCCATGTCGAGGAGCGAGCGGTTCATCCGGCCCTCCTCGTCCGGGAAGATCCGGAGGTTTGCCACCTTCTTCGCTACCCACTCGACCTCCGCCTCCGTGTCGTCGCGGTGCACGCCGAGCAGGACGAGCAGGCCGGTACCGATGGCCCCGATGACGGTTACGTCCACGGAGACGCTGGCTTCGCTGACGCGCTGGACGAGGGCGACCACGTCGGCTATTGGGGCTGAGAGAGACGGTCGTGGAGATACGCAGCAAACTCCTTCAGCGCCCGACCGCGGTGGCTGATCCAGTTCTTTGCCACGGCGGGCATCTCGGCAAACGTCTGGGTTTCCCCACACGGGACAAAGACGGAATCGTAGCCGAAGCCGCCCTCGCCCCGCTCCACCGCCGTGATCGCGCCGGGGCAGACACCCTCGAAGAACCGCACGTCGTCGCCTTCGGCGAACGCGAGCACCGTACGGAAGCGGGCGCGACGGTCTTCGGCCTGCGCCAACTCTCTCAGCAGACGCTTGCAGTTCACTTCGCTATCGGCCTCATCGCCAGCGAAGCGAGCGGAGTGGACGCCGGGGGCTCCACCGAGCGCATCGACTTCGAGCCCGGTGTCGTCGGCGAGCGCGGGCAGACCAGTATGATGGTGCAGCGCTTCGGCCTTCTTGCGGGCGTTGCCTTCGAGCGTCGGCGCGTCTTCCTCCACCTCCGGAGCGCCCGCGATCTCGGCGGCGCTGACGAGCTCGACGGGCAGATCAGCGAGGAGGGCGCGCAGTTCGGCGACTTTGCCGGGGTTGCGGGTGGCGAGGACGATCTTCATGCGGAGGAGTTGCTTTGCGGAAGCGCCGCGCCGACCGGCGGAGCGGCGCGTGCGGGCAGAAGATAGAGGTTCGAGAGTGGGAGAATGGAGGCTGGCAGCGCGGTGGTAGCCGCGTTTCCGTCCTCCATCTTCTACCGTCCATCCTCCCATCCCCCAGAGAGCCTCCCCCTTCAATCCATTTTCAAGCTTTCACGCGGGCGGAACCGTTGCACGGCCTGGCGGTGCATCGTACTTTAGAAAGCTCTCAACTGTTCACCCTGCATCCCCCGGAGGTCCCGTTGTCCGTCGGCATCAAAGTTCGTGATAAGGAATCCATAGACCGCGCCCTGCGCCGGTTCAAGCGCGCCGTGAACCGCAGCCGTGTGCTGCGTATCTATCGCGGCAACATGGCCTTTGTGAAGCCCTCCGAGGAGAGGCGTCTCGCCAAAGAGAAGGCGATGCGCAACGCGCGCAAGCGGCGGCACTTCTAAGCCGGTCCCGCAGCGCCCCCTTTCGAAAGGGCGGCTCCGACTGAGTTCGGAGCCGCCCTTTTCAGGTTTGCGCAACGCGCGTCAATCCTCGACTGCGAGCGCCTCGGTGATGAGCCGGTCCTGCTGCGCAGCGTGGAAGCCCCATGTTCTGCGGCTCCTCGGCGTCGTTTGGCTTTGCCGGGGCTTTGCCCTACCGTGTTAAGAACCGTTGAACCGTGCCCTGCGATGCGCTCCCTCTCGCTCCTGACCCTTGCCGCCGCGCTGCTCCTGAGCACTCCCGCCACGGCCCAACGAGTGCTCTTTGTGGACGCCGACGCCACCGGTACCGCCGATGGCTCCTCGTGGGCCGACGCCTTCCCCGACCTCCAGCAAGCCCTCGCCGTAGTTCAGCCCGGCGATGAGGTGTGGGTGACCGAGGGGACGTACCGCCCCGCCCCAACAGTCGACCGCGATGCCTCGTTCGCGCTCGTCAGCGGCACTGCGATTTATGGCGGCTTCGATGGGACCGAGACGGCACGCGACGAGCGGGACCCGGCACTGAACGAGACCGTGCTCTCCGGCGACCTCGGCATGCCCGATGACGTGAGTGACAACGCCTTCCACGTCGTCACCGCTAGCGGTGTGGACGCGACGACCGTGCTCGACGGGTTCACCGTGACCGGCGGGAACGGGGCGAACCCGCGCAACCGCGGCGGGGGGATTGATGCGGTGGACGGGAGCCTGCAGGTGCGCGACTGCCGGATCGTGGCGAACCGCGTGGTGCAGACCGACGGAAACGGGGGCGGAGCCGGGGCGTTCTTCGGGGGCGCGGGCAGCCGACCCGGTTTCGATTTCGTAGTATGCTCCAACTAGTACACATGCTAGCCATTAACGAGGCGGCCTGCCTGCTAACTCTGCCTTACGGACTTCCTCGGATCGCTCAATTGACCCCTTTCGGTCTTACCATGTACCGCATCCTTATCGCCATCCCTACGCTCATGGTCGCTCTCAGCGCATGCGATGCGTCCGATCCTTCTACCCCTCTATCTTTATCATTTCAGACCTCAGCGGTGTTTTTTAGCCCTGGCTCTGAGGTCAATTCTCAACTAGAGAACAATTCGGACCGTGCTATCGAATACAATATATGCTTTGCTTTTCTTCATTTGGAACAGCAGAATAATGATGGGTGGACACCTGTGGCTATCGGGCTAGGGCCTGATGAGAACGCCGCTTGCACGGCTCAACTCAATAGCCTCCCGGCGGGCGACACCGCTGAGACGACGGCTTATCTACCAAGCGACCTTGATCAGGGGACATATCGCTTGACGACAGAGGTTGAGGTTAGCGGCGAGCGTAGGCGTATCGTCACGAACTCGTTCGAGGTCCGTTGATACGAAAGGGGGCTGACGCCCTCTTCTCCCCCTCTGAAGAGCGACTCCGCGATCTGCGAAGTCGCTCTCCTTTTTTACTTGATGGCGAGCGCCTCCGTGACGATCCGGTCCTGCTGCGCGGCGTGGACGCGGGCGCTCCCCGTCGCCGGGCTCGCACTCGCCACCCGGCCGACGTAGCCGACCTGCACGCAGCAGTCGTCGTGCTGGGCCATGAGGAGGGTGTTGAAGCGCGGCTGGACGAACGTCCACGCGCCCATGTTCTGCGGCTCCTCCTGCACCCAGCGGATATCCTGCACGTGTCCGAACCGTTCCAGCTCGGCCGCGATCTCCTCGGCGGGGAACGGGTAGAACTGCTCCAGCCGGGCGATGGCGACAGCGGCCGGGTTCTCCATCTCGTCCCGCGCCTTGAGCAGGTCGTAGTAGACTTTCCCGCTGCAAAAGAGCAGGCGGCGCGCAGGGCCCGGCTCGGTCTCGGCGGGGAACAGCTCGTGGAACCTCCCCTCCGCAAGCTCCTCGGCCGTGGCGACGACCTGCGGGTGGCGCAGCAGACTCTTCGGCGTCATCACGACGAGCGGCTTCGCTACCTCCCGCTTCATCTGCCGCCGGAGCGCGTGGAAGTAGTTGGCCGGCGTCGAGAAGTTGGCGACGATGATGTTCTCCTCGGCGCAGGCTTGCAGGAAGCGTTCGAGCCGGGCCGACGAGTGCTCCGGCCCCTGCCCTTCGAACCCGTGCGGCAGCAGCATCACGAGGCTGCTCGACTGGTTCCACTTCTCCTCGGCCGCTGTGAGGAACTGGTCGATCATGATCTGCGCGCCGTTGACGAAGTCCCCGAACTGGGCCTCCCACAGCACGAGGGTCTCGGGCGACGCCACCGAATAGCCGTACTCGAAACCGAGCGCGGCGTACTCCGAGAGCAGGCTGTCGTAGACCTGGAACTGCGCCTGATCCTCGCTGATGTGGTTGAGCGGGATGTAGACGTGCGCGTCCTCTTGGTCATGGAGGACGGCGTGGCGCTGGCTGAACGTGCCGCGCCCGGAATCCTGCCCGCTGAGCCGGACCGGTGTCCCCTCCTGCAAGAGCGTCCCGAAGGCGAGCGCTTCGGCGAAGGCCCAGTCGATGGTGCCCTTCTCGAACTGCTCGTCCTTGCGCTGGATGAGGCGGCCGAGCTTGGGGTGCACGTGGAAATCCTCGGGCAGATCGACGAGCGCGCGGACGGCTTTCTCCAGCTCCTCACGCGAGACCGTCGTGTCCACGTCCCGCGCCGCGACCGACACCGGCGACTCCTCGCGCCGCACCTCGACCGCCGTGTCCTGCGCTTCGGTCAACTCTTTGGTGTCCTCGAAGGCTTGCAGCAGCTTCGCGTGGAAGTCGTCGAGCATCTGCTCGGCGGCCTCAGGGTCGAGGTCGCCGCGCCGCAGGAGCGACTCGGTGTACTTCTTCCGCACCGAGCGGTGGCCCTTGATCTTGTCGTACATCAGGGGCTGGGTGTAGCTCGGCTCGTCGCCCTCGTTGTGGCCGTGCTGGCGGTAGCAGACCATGTCGATCACGACGTCTTTGTTGAAGACCTGCCGGTAGTCCAGGGCGAGGCGGGCCACGCGGATGGCGGCCTCGGGGTGGTCGCCGTTGACGTGGAAGATCGGGGCCTGGATCATCCGTGCGATGTCCGTCGCGTAGGCCGACGAGCGGGCGTGCATCGGGAGCGTCGTGAACCCGATCTGGTTGTTGACGACGATGTGGACCGTGCCGCCGGTCTTGTAGCCGTCGAGCTGGCTGAGGTTGAGCGTCTCGGCGACGACGCCCTGCCCGGCAAACGCGGCGTCGCCGTGGAGAAGGATCGGGAGGACCTCGTCGCGGTTGTCGTCGTCGCGCTGCTCCTGCTTGGCGCGGACCATGCCCTCGACGACGGGGTTGACGGCTTCGAGGTGGCTCGGATTCCCGGCGAGGGTGAGGTCAATGGAGGCCCCGCTCGGCGCGGTGTGGGTGCCGTGCGCGCCGAGGTGGTACTTCACGTCGCCCGAGCCGTGGGCCGTGCCGGCGTCGAGGTTGCCCTCGAACTCGCTGAAGATGGCGGCATACGGCTTGCCCATCACGTTCGCCAGCACGTTGAGCCGGCCCCGGTGGGCCATCCCGATGACGGCCTCTTCCACCTCCTGATCGGCCGCGTCGGAGAGGATCTGGTCGAGGATCGGGATGAGCGTCTCGGCCCCTTCGAGGCTGAACCGCTTGTGGCCGATGTACTTGGTGTGGATGAACCGCTCGAACGCCTCGGCGGCGTTGAGCCGGTCGAGGATGCGGCGTTTCTGGTCCACGGAGATCGGGTCGCTCATCCGCTGCGGCTCGATCCGCTCGATGAGCCAGCGCTTCTCGGTCGGGTCCGAGATGTGCATGAACTCGATGCCGACGTGGCGGGTGTAGGTCTCCCACAGCACGTCGAGGATCTCGCGGAGCGGGAGCGCATCGCGCCCGCCGAGCCCGCCGCCGACGGTCCCGACGCCGCCCGTCGTGAACGTCCGATCGAGGTCCCAGACCGTCAGGCCGTACGAGCTGGGGTCTAGCTCGTCGTGCTGCCGGAGCTCGCCGCCGAGCGGGTTGAGATCGGCCATGAGGTGGCCGCGCACGCGGTAGGCCCGGATGAGCTGGAGCACGCGCGCCTGCTTCTTCACGAGGGCCTGCTCGTCCGTCCGCCCGAGGACGGGCGTGGTGTCCGGGCTCATCTTGAGCGGCGGCGTCGAGAGGCCGAGCTCTTGGAAGACGCGCTCGTAGAACCTGTGCCCGCCCGTAAGCAGCGCGCCGACGTAGGCGAGAAACTCTCCGCTCTCGGCCCCCTGAATCACGCGGTGGTCGTAGGTCGAGGTGATCGTCATGACCTCGCTGATGCCGAGGCGTGAGACCTCTTCGGGCGGGAGCGCGAGGAACTCCGGCGGGTAGCCGATGGAGCCGACGGCGAGGATGAGCCCCTGCCCCTGCATCAGCCGCGGCACGCTCATCACCGTCCCGATCATGCCGGGGTTGGTGAGCGTCACCGTCGTCCCCTCGAAGTCGGCGATTTCGAGCTTGCCGTCGCGGGCGCGGCGGACGATGTCGTTGTATGCGCCGAGGAACTTCGGGAACGTGAAGGATTGGGCGTCGCGCACGTTCGGCACCATGAGCGTCCGCTTGCCGCGCTGCTCGACGTCGATGGCGAGGCCGAAGTTGATTCCGGCAGGCTGGATGCGCTCCAGCATGACACTCCCGTCGGCGGCGGTTTCGCGGCGGAAGGCGTGGTTCATCGCCGGGACCTCCTTCAAGGCCTGGACGAGGGCGTACGCGATGAGGTGCGTGAACGACACCTTCTCGCCGCCGACGGTCCGCTGGTAGTCGTTGATGAGCCGGCGGTTCTCGGCCATCAGCTTGACCGGAATCTGCCGCGCGGACGTAGCCGTCGGGACCCCGAGGCTGGCCTCCATGTTTTCGACGATCCGCGCCGCGACGCCGCGCAACGGGACGCGCTCGGCCCCTGCCGGCGCAGGCGGCGAGGGCTTCTCGGCCGGTGCCGAGGGTTTTTCGGCGGGCTGCTTCGCCTGCGGCGTCGGTGTCGCCTTCGTCGGCGCGCCGTCGCCGGACGGCTTCGCCGTGCCCTTGCGCGCTTCCAGCTTCCGCTCGGTGGCGGGCTCAGCGAGTTGGGGCGGCTCAGCCGTGACAGCATCGCCATCCGAGGCGGACGCCGGGGGGTGGAACGTGGGGCCGGGCTTGTAGTCGGCGAAGAACTCGCGCCAGCGCTCGCTGACGGACTCGGGGTTTTCGAGGTACTGAGCGTACAGCTCTTCGACGTAGCCGGTGTTGAATCCGAAGGTGCTCACTGCGGCGATTCGGTTGCGTTAGAGAGGAGGGCGTTCCCGCATCGGAACGCGGTCAAAGGTACGCCGCCCGAAGAGCAGAGATTCCACTCTGCGAGGGGATGCCGGGCTTGGGGATTGGAGGATCGTGAAATCCGTTCGCATCCTCGCTTGCGGCCCTCGATCCGGGCGAACGCCGTTCGCCCCTACGGTGCCACGCACGACGGGTGAGATAATTTGGTGGGTTTCATTTCCAATCACTCAATCACCTAATCTCTCGAAGCCACCCCTCGGCGCGGTACCACGCGACGGTCTCGCACATCCCCTCCTCCAGCTCCACGGCCTGCCGGTACCCCACGTCCCGCCGCGCCTTCGCCACCGAGCACAGCCACGCGGCCTTCGCCTCGCGGGCCTTCTCCCGGTTCAACGGCGGGTACTGCCCGAGCAACCTCCCGACTCCCTCTACAGCCATCCCAACGACGCCGACGAGCGGGACGGGCACGTTGATCTTAACAGCGCCGTGCCCGAGCGCGTCTAGGATCGCATCGCGCACCTCGTTCCATGCGTAGTAGGCTTCGGAGCCGAGGAAGTACGTCTCTCCCGCCGTCACGTCTGCCTCGGCCACGTCCGCCATGCCTCGCACGAGATCGCGCACGTGAACGAGAGAAAGCTGCGGTTTCCATCCGGTACCCACGATGGGAAACACGCGCTGCTTGTCGGCCGCTTTGATGACCGTAAAGATGTCGACCTCGCGCGGGCCATAGACCGCCGGAGGGCGAACGATGGTAATGGGCAGGTTGCGGTACCGCTCCTGCACGACGGCTTCCATCTTCTCTTTGCTGCGACCGTAGCGCGTGATCGGGCGGAGCGGGTCGGCTTCTGTCAGCGGGCGCTCGTCGCTCGGACCGCACGCGGCGAGCGATGAGGTGATGAGCACCTTCTGCACGTTCGGCACCGTTTCGCGCACCGCGTCGAGCAGACTCACCGTCCCGTCCACGTTTGCGTGGTCGAGCGCTTCCTGCGTTTCGGCTCGCGTGAGCCCGGCGACATGGTAGACGACGTCCACAGCACGGACGCCCTCACGCAACGCAGCCGCGTCGAAGAGATCGCCGTGGACGGACGTCACATCGAGCCCATCGAGCCACTTCAGGTCCGAGCGGACCAGGCAACGGACCTCGTCGTACCCTCGCCGCAGCAACTCCTCCACGAGGTGGCTGCCGACGAATCCCGTCCCGCCCGTAACGAATGCTTTCATTCCGGCAACTGTTCGAGGTCCGCAAGGTCTTTCCCCCGGCCACTCGCGCGCTTGTTCTTCTTCAAGCAGTCCAGCCCGATCACCATGACGGGCACACCGTCCCACTCGTCCTCCACCCGTCCCGGCCAGCAGGCGTCGAATGCGACGCCGGAAATCGTCGTCAACAACTCGATACGGAATGGCGGTACCCCCATCCGCACAAGACACCGCTCGTCGAGAAACACATCCGCCTTCAATTCGGGCACTCCAAAACCGAAGTCTGTTAGCGCCGCGACGGCCCGCTCGGCATTCTGCACGTCCATCCGTACCCACACGTCGATGTCGGCCGTCGCACGGACGTAGCCATAGTACCCTACGGCGTACCCCCCGATCAGCATGTACTCAACGCGGTGATCGGCGAGTAATCTCAAGAACGCGCTGAAGTCGGGCGGTAGCCGGGTCGTAGCCATACAGAACCTGCCGGGTGAGCTCGATCCCGACGAGCCGCTCGTGCGGGGTCTTGCTGAACCAGAACGCCCGGTCCTCTGCCTCCGCCTCCTCGTGCGAGTGGACGATGGAGAACGCGGTGCGATCAATGCGAAAGTCGTCGGAGTCCATAGCTTCAATCTACGCTACACCGCCCGTAGCCCGACGACGTTCTCGACGTGGTGCGTGTGCGGGAAGAGGTCCACGGGCTGCACGGTCTCGATGTGGTAGTGATCGCGTAGCAGGGCGAGGTCGCGCGCCTGCGTCTGCGGATTGCAACTCACGTAGACGAACCGCTCGGGCCGCAGCCGCGCGATCTGCTCTACCACTTTCGGGTGCATCCCGGCACGCGGCGGGTCCACGATCAGCACGTCCGGCCGCCCGTGCTCTTCCACGAAATCCGGCGTGAACAGCTTCAGCATGTCGCCCGCGACGAACGTGCAGTTCTCGACCCCGTTCGCCCGCGCATTCGCACGCGCATTCTCGACGGCCTCCTCCACGAGTTCGACGCCGACGACGTGCCGGACGTGCTCGGAGACGAAGAGCGAGATCGTCCCCGCTCCACAGTAGAGGTCGTACACGAGGTCGCCCGGCCGAAACTCGGCGAACTCTGTGGCGACGGCGTAGAGCTTCTCGGCCTGCCGGGTGTTGGTCTGAAAAAAGGCGTTCGGCGCAATCTCGAAGGTGTATCGCCCGATCCGGTCGTGGATGACGCCGGAGCCGAAGACGGTGACCATCGCCTCGCCAAACGCCGTCTGCGCGACCCCGGTGTTGATGGTATTGACGAACGTCGTCGCCTCGGGAAACTCGGCGCGGAGAAGGGCGGCGTACGCGGCCGTCCGCTCGTCGTCGCGTCCGTTCGTGACGAGGTTGACCATCTGTTCGTCGGTGTTGGCCGGGGTGCGGAGAACGAGGTGGCGGAGATAGCCCGTCTGTTTATGCACGTCCCACGGCGTCCAGTCGTGCTCTTTGGCGAAGGCGCGGGTGGCGTTGACGAGCCGGGCGCTCCACTCGGATTGGAGGTAGCACGCTTTCAGGTCGAGGACTTTGTCGAAGCGGCCGGGGACGTGGAGGCCGAGCGCGAAATCACGGTCGAAATTGTCGCCGGAGGCGATCTCCCAGTCGGTCAGCCAGCGGTGAGCGGCGAAGGAGAACTCCATCTTGTTGCGGTAGAAGTAGACGTCGTCGGCCCCGATCGTCGGGCGGACCTCGACGTCCGCGAAGCCGCCGGCGTGGCGAAGCGCGTCGGCCACGCTCTGCCGCTTCGCGTCGAGCTGGGCTTCGTACTGCACGTGCTGCCATTTGCAGCCGCCGCAGTCCCAGAAATACTCGCAACGTGGTTCGGTGCGGAGCGGACTCGGCTCCAGCACTTCCAGCACGCGCGCCTCGCCGAAACCGCGCTGCCGCTTAAACAGCCGCGCCCGCACCCGGTCCCCCGGCACCGCCCCGGCCACGAACACGACGTACCCGTCGAGGCGGGCGAGGGACTTGCCCCGGTCGGCGAACTTCTCGATGTCGAGGTCGAGCACGGCACCTTTTTTTGGGCGCTGTGTGGGCGGTCGGTTGGATTCCATCGATCTGTTGTTATGATTGATTCCACCGTAGAGACGCGACATGTTGCGTCTCTACCTTCCAGCCACCGCCCCGATCAGAAGGCTTGGCCGATGCCGAAATGGAAGAGCGGGCGGTTGCCTTCGGGGAAAAATGCCTCGCCCGGCACCGGCGAGTGGATCTGCCACGCGAGGTCGAAGCGGAGGATCAGGAAGTCCCACGCGACGCGCAAGCCGGTCCCGGCCCCGACGGCGATCTCTTCGTAGAACGAGTCGAACCGGAAGCGGCCGGCGGGGTTGCCGGGGTTGCGCGGGCCGAACCAGACGTTGCCCGCGTCGGAGAAGAGGGCGAGCGACCAGTTCGCCGCGAAGAGGTTGCGTATGACGATCGTCCGAAGTTCGATGCCGAGCTCCAGCTTGATGTCACCTCCCTGCACGAAGGCGGCCTCGCCCGGCCGGACGCCGCCCGGCCCGAGCGTGCGGAGCTGCCAGCCACGCACGCTGTTGGCGCCGCCCACGTAGAACCGCCGGTCGAACGGCACGACGGGCGCGTCGCCTGTTGGCTGCACCACGCCGACGACGGCCTTTGCCGCAAGCGTCGAGAGCCGCCCGACCGGCCGGTACTCCCGCACGTCGCCGACGAACCGGACGTACTGCCGGTACTCCAGCCGGCTCGACCCGCTGAAGAGCGGCAGCCCCGGCAGCGTGCCCTCCAGCGTGTCCGGCGAGAAGACGTAGCGGTCGAGCAGGTATGGCAGATTCCCGCCGGCCTCGACGGCAACCTCGCGGGCGTGGCCCCGGTCCCGACGGAAGAGATCGGCGGTGACGGCGCGGAGGGTGTAGCGGAAGGCGTTGTTGACCTGGGGCCGGGTGTAATCGTCGAGCACAAAGGCGCGGGCGACGGGGTCCTCGACGAGGTCAAGGAACTCGCCGGAGAAGCCAGCGAGCGTGTCGGGGTCGGAGAGCCGGAAGTCGACGACGTCGAGGAGCGAAGAGAGTGTGGGCGTGTGCTGCACGTCGAGCCGGAGGCCGGCCGTCGCGCGGCCCCGGATGATGAGCCGGAGTTCGTCTCGGCGTGCCGTGAGGAAGTCGAGCGAGAGCTGCGTCCGCGTGTTGAACGGCTGGAGGGCGCGCTCGATGAAGCCGAACGGCGGGATGAGGTAGGGATAGGCCAGCGTCGTGTTCACCTCGCCCTGCGCCGTGGGGAACGCTCCGATCTCTCCCGCTACGGACCCGCTTATCCGCACGCCGAACGCCTCGCCGCCACCAAACGCATTCGCGTTCCCGTACGCCGCCCCCACTCCAAAACCGAGTTCGTCGCCGCCGAGGTTGCTGCCTTCTGGGGTGAGCAGGCCCGTCCGCTGGAGTACGAACCCTTCGAGCCGGATGCTGTGCCGCCGCCGCGTTCGCAGCCCGATCCGGTGCGCGATTCTGGGTACCGAGTCTCCGGGCACGACCTCGTCGGCGAGCGGCGTGATCTCGCTAAACGAGAAGACCCCGGTCCGCTCCAACCTCCGTTTCGTGGCGAGCAAGTCGCTTCGATTGTACGGCTCGCCGGGGCGAAATCGGAGCGAGCGAACCAGCAGGCCCGGTTCGAGGGATCGCTCGTCGTCGACCCGCACGGTGACCGTTCCCTCGCCGACCTGCATCGTATCCGAGCGCGGCGGCGCGCTTTCCGGTCCTGTCACCTCGAAGCGGACATCTCCGAACTCGTACCGAGGACCCGGACGAATGCGGAAGGCGATGTCGTAGGCCAGCGGCCCGGCTTCCGTGGCGACGGCACGGATGGAATCCCGCGTGACGCGGGCGAAGCCTTCGTCCCGCAGAAACGCGAGAATCCGACGGCGCTCCTCCAACAGCTCCGGCTCGGACAGGCGCTGATCGCGCGCGGCGAACGCGAGCGTATCGGCATTCCGGGTCCCCGTCAGCCGGAGCGCGGTGTCCCGAGCAAACCGGCGTCGTTCGGCGGAATCGAGCACTTCGAGCCCCTCGTACCGGACGGTGGCAATCGTGCTGGGCTCCCCTGGCTCGACGCGAAACCGCACCCGAACTCGCTCAACGTCGATTGAATCCACGTCGGCAGCCACGGTGGCGTCGCGGAACCCTTCTTGCCGGTACACCGCTTCGAGCCGCGCGCGGTCCGCCTCGACATCGTCGGAATGAAGGGTGGCGGGGGGCTCGCCGCTGCGGGTGAAGGCCCGCGCGATGGGGCGAGGCAAAACGCCGGAGGTCCCGAGCCGATAGGTCCAGAGGCCCGGCGTCACACCGGGGATACCGAGGAAGCGGCGGTTCGGCCGGGTCCGCAGCAGTTCGAGGAGGATCTCCTCGTCGAACGGGCCGAGGTCACCGGTCAGCCGGACGGAGGTGATGCGCGGCGGATCGGGCGGGGCTCCGGACTGCGCGAGCGCAGGGGTGCCGAGCACGGCGAGCAATCCGCAGACACTAAAGACGAGACGCCGCACGCGCGGTGGTAACGAACGCCGCCACCGGGCGGTCACTCGTCTTCGTAATAGAAGTCGTCGTTGTTGATCGGGTAGTCCGGCCAGATCTCCTCGATGCTCTCGTAAGGCTCCCCGTCGTCGTCCATATCCGTCAGATTCTGCCTGACTTCCAGAGGCGCGCCGGTCCGGTCGCAGTAGTCGATGAGTTCTTCTTTGGTGGCCGGCCACGGGGCATCTTCGAGATAGGCCGCGAGCTCCAGCGTCCAGTACATAAGGGGGAGGGGAAACTTTGAGGGAGGCCGTGCGGCCCGGTCGTCGGGCGTGGGTCGAGGGTGGGTCGAGCACGGGCTGCACGATAAAGCGATTGCAGGGCAAAAGCAACCGCGCGGCATCTGTTCCCGGAATCTAGACGAAGACGCCGGTATCCCTACGAAAAAAGCGGAGCGGACGCCGCATGGCTCCGCTCCGCTCGGGATCGTACGTGGGGTCCGGCTCAGTCGAGCGGGGCGTTCGCGCTTTCGGAGATCCGCACCAGCTCGTGGTACTCCGACGGCCGCACGCCGGGGGCGAAGGAGTAGATCGGATTGATCGGCTCGTCGTTGAGGCGGCGGATCTCGTAGTGGAGGTGCGGAGCCGTGGAGAGCCCCGTGCTGCCGCTCAGCCCGATCACGTCGCCCCGCTCGACGCGCGTGCCCACGCTGATCTCGTCGGGGATCTTCGAGAGGTGCGCGTAGAGAGTGACCCGCTTCGCTTTCGGATGCCGGATGCGCACGTTGTAGCCGTAGCCCGAGCTGACGCCCGCGAAGGCCACGATGCCGTCACCCGTGGCGTAGACCGGCGTGCCCGCCGGGACGGAGAAGTCGACGCCGGCATGCATCTTATAGACGCGGTGGATGGGGTGCTTCCGCATCCCGAAGCCGCTTGTAAGGGGGCCGGAGGTCGGGAGGATGGCGGGCATCTGCGGGATCGCCTCGGCGCGCTCCTCGGCCAGTTCGATCAACTCGTCGTAGCTCGAGCGCTGGAGCGACACCTGCCGCTCGAGCTTCTCCAGCGCCGCGCTGTTGCCCCGCAGGAGACGGCTCGTTGATTCGCTGAACCCGTCGAACTCGGTCGAGGACGCGCCGCCAACACCGACCTGCCGGACCTCTTCGGAGATGGGGTTCGCCTGGAAGATGGTGCGGTAGAGGTCGCGGTCCGTCTCGGCGAGGCCTTCCAGCCGTTCGGAGAGTTCGGTGAAGCGCTGTCCATTGGCGGTGAGCTGCTGCTGGAGCGCGCGGTTCTCCTGCGCGAGGGCGACCTCTTTCGGCGTAGAGCTAGTCTCGTAGACAGCCCACATTCCGGCCCCGGCGAGTACAAGGGCGAGGGCGAGCACCATGGCCGAGTGGAGGAGCACCTTGTGAGGCTTGGGCTGGACCTCAACGAAGGAGCACGCCTCGTGGTCGTAGTAGTAGTAATTGTTTTTGGGCATGCGGGGCGAGCGGCTGGTGGGGTGTGGTGGAGGCTCGCTCTCCGTGCTCAACGCGCTAGCGAAAGGGACGCGTTGAGCATGGAGACACGGGGTTGGAACGCGACGGCCGGGGGCATCCAGCTACGTGTGCACAACCTCGTTACAGAATTGCAAAAGCCAGGCCATGGGGGACCTAGCTCTCTCCGTGAAGCACCGTAGCGGGAAGTGGGGGCGGCATAATGTCGCGTAGCAGATACAAACCCGCGCTACGAATATATCCGGGCCACCCCATGTTGTCAACCGGACGGCAGGGCGAGACGGAAACTTCTCCGGTAATTGTGTGACATGCTGGTGGGCCGCCGTCAGGGAACGTCAGCGCCGAACGTCGCGGTCTCCCTGATTTTCTCAGCTTCATTTACCCCTCCATATCACTCCTCACTCGGTGTCGTGCTCGAACCACTCCGTGCCGCGGCGGGGGCGGGACGAGTCGCCGTCGGGCAGGCCGCTCCCTTTCGAGCTGATCCGCTCGGCGAGCCGGCGGGCGAAGACCTGCGCCGGATCATATCCGTAGTGACGGAGCAGGTGGTTCATGGCAATCACTTCGCAGATCACCGTGACGTTCTTGCCCGGCACGATAGGGAGCTCCACGAGGGGCAGCGGCACGCCGAGGATATCCTGCCACTCCTCCACCATCCCAATCCGCGTGTACTCCTTGTCCGGCTCCCACACCTCCATCCCAACGACGACCTCGACGCGCTTCTGGAACCGGATGGCCCGGATGCCGAACATCGCGCGAACGTCCACAATCCCGAGCCCCCGGATCTCCATGAAGTGCTGCGTCATCTCGGTTCCAGACCCCATCAGCACGCCCTCGCTCTTCTTCGTCACCACCACCACGTCGTCGGCGACGAGGCGGTGCCCTCGCTCGACGAGGTCGAGGGCGACCTCGCTTTTACCGATCCCGCTCTTCCCCACCAGCAGCAGTCCGATCCCGTACACGTCGACGAGCGAGCCGTGTACGGTTTGCTGGAGCGCGAACTGATCCTCCAGAAAATCCCGGAGGTGGTGCATGAACTCGGTCGTGGGGACGGGCGTGCAGTAGATAGGGATGCCTGCCGCCGTCGCCATGTGCACGAGGGTCGGCGGGAGCGTGTTGCTCTCGGTGAGGAAGATGCAGGGCACCTCGAACTGGACGAGGTGGCTGAAGGCCTCCAGCCTCGCCTCATCGCCGAGGTGGGAGAGGAACTGGCTCTCCGTGTTACCGAGCACCTGGACGCGCCGGTACGTGAAGAGGTCGGTGTAGCCGGCAAGCGCGAGCCCGGGCCGGTGCAGGTTGCTCTCCACCACCTCCCGCTCGGACGCGTCGACCCGGTTGATCTCGATCACCTCCATCCCCACGCGATTGCGGATCTGCTCGACCATGAACGCAACGGAGATGGACTCCTTCTTGAACGGCTTCGGGCTTCTCATTGGGCGAGTCGAGGGTCGGGAGGCTAGTGACGAAGAACAAACAGCTACGGGACTTCGACAGCGTCGAGGATCTGGCGGACGAGCATCTCCGAGGTGACGTCCTCGGCCTCGGCTTCGTAGGTGACGCTGACGCGGTGGCGGAGCACGTCGAGCGCAATGGACCGCACGTCTTCGGGCGTGACGTAGGCGCGGTGCTGGAGGAACGCGTGCGCCCGAGCAGCGCGGTTGAGGAAGATCGACGCGCGCGGCGAAGCGCCGTAGGCGATGAGCCCCTCGGCCTGGCTCAGCCGGTAGCGACGCGGATCGCGCGTGGCGAGGACGAGGTCCACGATGTAGCCCTCCACCCGCTCGTCCACGTAGAGGTCCGCGAGCACGGCGCGGGCGGCCATCACCCGCTCCGGCTCGACGACGGTTTCGGCGGCGGGCATCGCGCCCGGCGCGGCCATCCGCCGCATGATCTCCAGCTCGTCCTCCCGCGTCGGGTAGTCCACGACGACCTTCAGCATGAAGCGGTCCACCTGCGCCTCGGGCAGCGGGTACGTCCCCTCCTGCTCCACCGGGTTCTGCGTGGCAAGGACGAGGAACGGCTCGTGAAGCGGAAACGTCGTCTCGCCGATCGTGACTTGCCGTTCCTGCATCGCCTCCAGCAGGGCGCTCTGCACCTTCGCCGGGGCGCGGTTGATCTCGTCGGCGAGGATGAGGTTGGCGAAGATGGGGCCCTTCTTGACGTAGAAGTCGCCTTCTTTCTGGTTGTAGACGAGCGTGCCGAGGAGGTCGGCCGGGAGGAGGTCGGGGGTGAACTGGATGCGCTGGAACCGAGCCGAGATCGCACGGGCGAAGGTGGAGACGGTGAGGGTCTTGGCGAGGCCCGGAACGCCTTCGAGCAGGACGTGCCCCCCGCTCAGCAGCCCGATCAGCAGCCGCTCCACCATCCCCTGCTGCCCGACGACGACGCGGTGGACCTCCGCTAACAGGGGCTCGACGAAGGCGCTCTCGCGCTCGATTCGCTCGGACAGTTCGGAGATTTCAGTTTCGGTCATAAGGGTGGGTTCATCAACGTTAATCTCGCGGCGGGTCTTCACTATACGGGGAACGGCGGCGAAGGACTCCCCCAATTACAGCATGGCCGTCGCAGGCCGGGTCCCGAATTGCTCCTCGAACCGCTCGGCAAGCATATCGAGGAATGGTGGTACGAGAAAGGGCCGTCCGACGACGAGCATGCACCCGCCGAAGCCGCCGCCGACCAGCCGCCCGCCGTAGACCCCCTCCGCCTCTTCTACTTCGCGGGCGATGAACTCGGCCGCCGTCGTACTCGCCTGCCAGTCGTCGCGGAGCGAGGCCTGCGACATCAACAGGTGCGCCCCAACGATCTGCCCGTCCACCTTCCTCAGCGCGACGAGCAACCGCTGCACCCGGCGGTCCTCGGTGGCAAGGTGCCGCACGATACGCTGCGCCTCCCCACCGAGTTCGTCGAGCGCGCAGGACAGATCGCGGTGATGGAGGTCGCGCAGTGAGCGGATTTCTTCGAGGCCGGTGCTACGGAGCTGGGCCACGGCGGCGGCCAGCACGTCGAGGCGATGCCGGTAGAAATTGGCGGCCGGTTGCCGAGCCCGGCCCGTGTCGACGAGGCCCCACCCCAACGCATCTGGCAGTGCCAGCGTCTCCGCTTCGTGTGTAGCCGTGTCCACGAGCACGAGGGGCGCGCGCCGCTGCGCCGCGACGAGCAGCGCCGGGCCGAAAGGCCGCGCCAGCACGTCGCTCACGGCCTCCGCGCCGATCCGCTCCACGTCCGCATCAGAACCCTCCCATCCGAGCACGCCCCCGAGCGCTCGACCCACCGCGAAGGCCGTAGCCCCGAGGAGCGCCTCCGGACAATCCATCGGCAACGCCGAGTACACGGCGACGACAACGTCTGCCTCCGCATGCGCCACGCTCAACGTCTGATGGAGCAGGCCGACGAGGCGGATCAGCGGCGCGTGCCCTCCCTCGCCTCGAACGTCCAACGCATGCTCGACGGGATGCGAGTCGCCGAGCTGCACGGCGAGCCGGCCCGCACCGGGCGTCCGCGCCGCCGCGACCGACACGCCACCGGGCAACCGGAGCAGCAGTGCGAGCCCGTCGAAGTAGTCCGTGTGCTCGCCGCTGAGCGGGACATATCCCGACGCGAACACCACGGTCTCTGCCATCGCGCCGAGGACATCGTGCAGAAGGGCGCAGGCGCGCTGCGTCGCGGCCTCGGGATCGGGATCCGCCGGTCGCCGGTCGAGCGCACTCCGCATGCGGCGGGTGAGCGCGGAGTCAGTTGGATACGTGAGGTCGTCGGGCTCCATCGTGCCTATGCGCAGCAGCCCTCAGCCCAGTCGGTCGCCGGGGTGGAACGCATAGCCGTTGAGGAACTCCTCGGCGGACATCTTAGCCCGGCCCTCGCGCTGAATCTGTTTCACCTCCACGGCCTTCTCCCCACATGCGATCACCAGGCACTCGCCCGACGACTCCAACACCTCGCCGGGCTCGCCGGACCCCTTAGCGACCTGCGTCCGATAGATTTTCAGCAGGGTGTCGCCGTGCATCGTCCACGCCGCCGGGTACGGCGAGAGGCCGCGCACGTGGTCGTGCACCTCACGCGCCGGACGGGTCCAGTCGATCTCCGCGTCCTCCTTAAAAATCTTCGGCGCGTAGCTGACGCGGTGCTCGTCTTGCGGGAGCGCCTCGGCGGTCCCCGCCGCGAGATGCCGCACCGTATCGACGACGACCTCCGCGCCCAACAACGCGAGGCGGTCGTGCAGCTCGCCCGCCGTCTCGTCCGGCCCGATGCCGAGCCGCCGCATCAGGAGGGTGTCGCCGGTGTCCACTTTCGGTTTGAGAAGGAACGTGCTCACGCCGGTCTCGATCTCCCCCGCCATGATGGCACGGTTGATCGGGGCGGCCCCGCGGTACTGCGGCAAGAGCGAGGCGTGGAGGTTGAACGCGCCCTTCGTCGCCACCGCGTACGCCTCCGGCGGGAGGATGCCGAACGCGACGACGGCGATCACTTCGGGTGCCAGCGCCTCCAGCTCCCCGATGAAACCGGCGTCGTCGAGGTGCTCCGGTTGGAGGACACGCAACCCGTGGCGCTCGGCGGCCCGCTTGACGGCGGATGCCTGCACCTGCTGACCGCGTCCTCGCGGCCGGTCCGGCACGGTTACGACGGCCTCGGGCCGATACCCCGCCTCCACGAGCGCGGCGAGCGAGGGCACGGCGAAATCGGGCGTGCCCATGAATACGAGTCGGAGGTCGGGGGTCGGGGGTCGGGGGTCAGGGGACATGGCTTAGAGAAGAAACGGTCGGAGAAGAGCGGCGGCCAAAAATAAGCCCCGCGCTGCTCAGCGGCGCGAGGCTTTTCGTGCAATCGGACTCCCGACCGGATTACATCCGCGTCCGCTCGTCCCAGATCGGCACCAGCAACTCGAAGTCCCCGAAGCCGGTCTCGTCGACGAAGATGAACCGGCGGCCGATGCGGTTGTAATACCAGATCTGGTACGGCTTGTCGCCGTAGCTGAACGGGTGGCGCTCCACGAAATCTGGCTCCCCGAAGCGGATGAACACCTCGCCCCGGTCCGTATTCCAGCCGTGGTCGGAGAAGCGGCCGTAGTTGCGGTTGGCGAAGGAGACACGGAAGTAGTACTCCTCCATCCGCTCGTTGCGGCGCGTGCCGGGCGTGGGGTCGCGCTTGTCCCAGAAGCTCTGGAACAGGCGGAAGCGCTCCTGTGGCGTCGTCGCCTTGCGGATGGCATCGATCTCGCGGTCTTTGGCGATGTAGCGGAGCTGCGACACCGCGCTCTCGAGGTCGGCGATCTGGTCGTTGAGGCCCATCCAGCGGACGGTGAAGTCCTTCGACGCCGAGGCCAGCACGGTGCCGGCCTCGTTCTCCAGCCGGACGTTGAACACGTAATCCCCGGACCCGAAGCGCTCGGTGTCGAGCGTGAGGGTGGCGGGGTTGCGGCCGGCACGCACGTCGAGGGTTTCCGTCGTGCGGAAGTCCGGATCGGGCGTGTCGTCCTCCTTCGGAGGAAGGCCGAGGAGGGGGCGCAGCACGGCGGGCCGCCGCCGCTCGCGGTTCTGCTTGACGACCTCGTAGCGGACGCGCAGGGCCTGGGGCTGCGCCGCGTAAATCTCGTAGAACAGCGTGAAGTCAGAGCGGTCGGTGCCGATGGCGTTGGAGACGTTCGGGAAGAGTACCTGCCGGGCGGGGTCGTAGCGGTCGGCCAGCAACAGGTCGCTCATGGCGACGGCCCCGCCGAGAGCGCGGACGTCGAGGGGGTATTCGCGCACGAAGGTCCGGTTCGACGCCGCATCTTCGACCTGCACTTCGAGGGCGTACGAACCCGGTGCGAGCTGGAGCGACTGCGTCGCGT
The DNA here is from genome assembly GCA_038232935.1 of Rhodothermales bacterium. Lineage (GTDB taxonomy): Bacteria > Bacteroidota > Rhodothermia > Rhodothermales > JANQRZ01 > JBBSMX01. Next base: position 40,202 of record JBBSMX010000013.1, read on the forward strand.
AGTCGTAGAGCGTGTCCGCTTGCGTGGCGTCGTAGGCGGGCGCATCGACCTCGCGCTCCCACATCCGGCTGCGGACGAGCCCTTCGACTTTCCCTTCCGCATTCGTGCGGTAGACGTCCACCGAGACGCTGTAGCGCGCGGCGAATCCATCGGCCTGGCTCAGGAAGCGCAGGCTCTGGTAGGGCACCTTCGTGTAGACATCGACGCGTGTCTCGGCGCTATTCTCGCCGCGCACGCTCACGGCTTCGACGTCGAACTCGGGCTGGTAGGCGGCCTGGGCGCGGGCTTCGGCCCCGCACAGGGCGCCCAGCAGCAGCGTCAGCAGCACGGTGTGCGCCACGCGTTTCATAGGATGTGTGACAAGACGACCCATAGGCTCCGGCCTCCGCTCGGGCTGCGTTCTATAGCTTTATGATATGCATACGGGGGAGTTCCGTCCAGGCCCTTCCGAACCGCACCGTCGTACTGGGTAGGGGCGCGTTCGACCACACGGTAAATATTGGGAAGCCGAACGGTTAGAGCCCGCCCGATCCGGACGTGCCGTCCTCCTCCCCTGCCGAACGGTCGCAGGCGCCCTCCGAACGGGAAGCGTCTCCGGCCGCGGCTCAGTCGAAGAGCGCAGCGACGAACGCGGTACGGTCAAAGATCTGGAGGTCGTCGATCCCCTCTCCGACCCCGATATACTTTACGGGTATCTGGAACTCATTGGAAATGCCAATCACGATGCCCCCCTTCGCTGTGCCGTCGAGCTTGGTGAGGACGAGGCCGGTCACGTCCACGCTCTTGGTGAACTCCTCGGCCTGACGGATGGCGTTCTGCCCCGTCGAGGCGTCGAGGACGAGGAGGACTTCGTGCGGGGCACCGGGCACCTGCCGGTCCATCACGCGCTTGACCTTCGAGAGCTCGTCCATGAGCCCGCCCTTCGTGTGCAACCGCCCGGCCGTGTCGATGAGGACCACGTCGGAGCCGCGCGAGTTGGCGGCGGCGAGCGTGTCGAACGCGACGGCGGCGGGATCGGCCCCGTGGTGCTGCTTGATGATGGGCACACCGGCGCGCTGCGCCCAGATATCGAGCTGCTCGATGGCGGCGGCGCGGAACGTGTCGGCCGCGCCAAGGAGCACGGACTTCCCGGCCTCTTTGTACCGGTTCGCCATCTTCCCGATCGACGTCGTCTTGCCGACGCCGTTGACGCCGACGACCATCACGACGTGGGGGTGGTTTGGGAGCGGCGCGTCGAAGTCGGCGGGGCGGCCGGGCGCGTGTTCGAGAAGGAGATCGCCGATCTCCTCGCGGATCATCCCGTTCAGCTCGGCCGTCGAGACGTACTTATCGCGGGCCACGCGCGCCTCGATGCGGTGGATGATGTCGACGGTCGTCTTCACGCCCACGTCGGAGGTGACGAGGACACCTTCGAGGTCGTCCAACACCTCGTCGTCCACCTGATCCTTGCCGCGGACGAGCACGTCGAGCTTGCCAAAGAGGCTGGTCCGCGTCTTTTCGAGCCCTTCTTCGAGGCGCTCCTTTTCTTTCTGTTTCTTGCCGAAGCCGAACAGGGCCATGTTTCTGAGGATGGGCGGGTGGATGGAGAGGAGAATGCGAGTGGACGGGAATCGGCATCAAGCCGATCCGCGTGACCATCACCCGATCTCGCGGCCCTCCGTTCCCCTGAGGGGTGTGACGTTTTCGGGGAGGCGGTCGGTGAGAACCGTGCCGTGCCCGTCGAGGGGCACGGCCGGCCCCAGCCGCATCACCTGCACGAAGCGCTGGAGGTAGCGAGCGAGGGAGTAGGCCAGCAGCGCCGTGGTGGTCCAGACGCAGACCATCAGCACGGGCGGATCGGCGCGCAGGAGGGCGGCGAGCACGGTAATGGAGAGCGCTGTGACGGCCACCTTCCCACTCCACAGGCTCATCATCACGTAGCCGAGGCGGCGCGTCTGGATGAGGCCGCCGAGGGCGATCACGGCGTCGCGGAGGATCACGCAGACGACGAACCACACCGGCAGCGGCGGGCCGAGCTCCGGCGGGCGCAGCACGAGGGCGAGCGTCACGGCCGCTGCCGCGAGCTTGTCGGCCGTCGGGTCGAGGATCTTCCCCCACTCCGAGACGGTCCCACTCCACCGCGCGATCTGCCCGTCGAACCAGTCGGTGGCGATCGCGAAGAGGAGCAGGCCCATCAGCCAGCCGAATGGCCCGCCCCGGTAGACGAGGACGGCGATGGGCCACACGAGCACCATGCGGGTCATCGTCAGCACGTTCGCCGCCGTCCAGAACCGACCGAGGTCCGGAAAACCAGGCGACGTGGCGGAGGAGTGACGGAGGGGCATAAGCACGGGTGCAGGAGCGCGGGCGAGAAGATACGTCGCGGTCACGGCGGGGGATGCGGCGTGGGCGAAGGCCATGCGCGATCCGCGTGAAAGCTGTGCGTGAAACGCGAAACGCAAGGCGGCTTTGGCTAGCATCCCCCACCGCCCGTACGTTTCACGCTTTACGTCCTGGCCCTAATGCTCCCCATCTTCGCCTCTGCCCTCGCCATCCAGATCGCCCTCTGGCTCGCGCTCGGGATCGGCTTCCGCAAAGCACGTCGGGCGTATCCCCCCCCCCCGCCCGACGACACGCTCTCGGTATCCGTAGTCGTAGCGGCGTGCGACGAAGCGAAGCGGCTCCCCGCTCTCCTCGTGGCGCTATCGGCACAGTCGCATCCGAACTTCGAGGTCGTGATTGTGGATGACGCCTCCAAAGATGCCACCGTTGACCTCGTCGAGGCCCACGCGGCGACGGATCCCCGCTTCCGCCTCGTCCGCGTGCGAGACGACGAGCGCCCCGCGTCGATGCCGAGGAAGAAACACGCGCTCACGCTCGGCATCGCTGCCACCCACCACGACCGCCTCGCCTTCACCGACGCCGACTGCGTCCCGCCACCACGCTGGCTCGAAGCCCTCGCCGCCCACGCCTCGGCCGAGCCCGACGCCGTCCTCGTCGGCTACGGCCCGTACCGCGAGCGCCCTGGACTACTCAACGCGTTCGTCCGCTACGAGACGCTCGTGACGGCGCTGCTGACGGCGGCGGCCGTCGGACTCGGCCGGCCGTACATGGCCGTCGGGCGCAGTTTCAGCTACCCGAAATCGGTGTTCGAGCAGATCGGCGGCTTCGCCCACTCGGTGCAGTCGATCTCCGGCGACGACGACCTCCTCGTGCAGGAGGCGCACCGCCACGGCGTCCCCGTTCGCTACGTCTTCGACCCCGATACGTTCGTCGTCAGCGAGGCCCCGGCGACGTGGCGACGGTGGGCGCGGCAGAAGCTCCGCCACACTTCGGCGGGCCGGTTCTACAACCGGGGCGTGCAGATCGCCCTCGCCCTCTTCCACGCGTCGAACCTCGCCGTCTGGCTGGCCCCGCTGTTCCTCGGGTGGACGGGGGCGGGGCTGCTGGCCGCCCGCTTCCTCATCCAACGCGCCGTCCTCCGCGACGCCATGCAGTCCTTCGGCGCGGCTTCGCTCATGCTGCCGCAGCCGTTCCTCGACGGGCTCTATGTCCTCTACAACACCGTCTTCGCCCCGCTCGGCACCGTGCGGACGCCGAAGAAGTGGTGATGGGTCATTCGATGCGGACGATCCGCCGCGTGGCCGTCTCACCGGAGGCCGTCGTGGCGCGGATGACGTAAAACCCGGCGGGCAGGCTCGTGAGATCGAGCGGGTACTGCAACGTCCTATCAGGCAGCACGCCGAGGTCTCGGCGGAATACGCGGTGGCCGAGCACGTCGAATATTTCTAACGAGACGGGGGCAGAAGCTGGAGCGGATAGAGTGACCATCGTAACGGAAAGGACAGGGTTTGGATACGGCGGCCCGATGCTCAGCGCCCCCGCAGTACTGGGATCATCCTCGCTGTCTACTGCTAAGGGATCGCCGAAGACCTCACCGCCCACCTCAGCGTACAGGAGGCGATAGGAATAGTAGTCGTAACGGCCGCTGCCTCCGATGTGGTAGCTTTCTACTCCTTCGACGAACCCAATCTCGGATCCGAAAGTGAAGGTGTACCCGGAGTAATCATCCTCATCATAACCCGAGATGGCGACCACGTCGTACTGCACCCCGCCGATCCGCACCTGCATCGCTGCCGGCTCCCACCCGGCGAGGGAGCGCATCTCCGCCCCCCCGAAGGCCAGCGAACAAGCTCCATCTATGGGGACCGCACGCACCTGCTGCGCGGCCTCGTCGAACCAGACGCCGTAGTCGGCCGTGCAGGTCGGCTCCTGCCCCGGCTGGTCGTAGACCCGGACCCGAACGCGGGCGCGGAGCGCCTCCTCTACGACTACCTCCCCGACCACCTCATGCCCCACGAACGCGCCATCCCCGTTGCAGTTGGGCGGCTGCGAATTGCAGGCGTCGTGATAGTACCGGTAAATCCAGCGGTTCCCTTCACTGAGGGGGTAGAAGGGGCTCGCCTGCGAAGCGGCAGACCGCGCGATGAACGAGGCGCCGAGAAGCAGCAAGAAGCAGCGGAGCGTCGTCGTGGCCAGGGGGAAGGAGCAGAGGCTGTAACGCATGGCGGTAGAGTGCTGAGTAGCGCCGAACGGTGTCGACGGATGGGGAGTCGTCAGGGTGGTCTATACTCCTTATATCGCATAAAGTATCCGTTGCAGGACATCCTCGCCTATGTTTTTTTGGCGCTTACGCTCGGTGAGGCTTTTCGCCTACCACCCACGGACGAGGGGCTATGAATCCTCGGTGACCTCCGTGAGCTGGCGCAATCCGCGAGGCGGCGACGCGTTGTGACAGCCTGCCCGATCAGACAGCCTATCTTCCGCCTCCTTTTAACCCCATGGCCCGACCCATGACTGCCGTCTTCCGCTGCTGTTCGCTCCTCCTGCTCGCCCTGCTTCTCACCGCCGCGCCCGTCTTCGCACAGGAGGACACGGAGCCCGTCGTCCCGACGAATGCCGCCGCTTTCGCCCCGCTCGACCTCCCCGCACCGAACGAATTCCGCAGCGCCTCCGGCCGCCCCGGCCCCGCCTACTGGCAGCAGCGCGCCGACTACGACATTGACGTGCGCCTCGACCCCGCGACCTACCGCGTCTCCGGCAACGAGACGATCACGTACACCAACAACAGCCCCGAGGCGCTGGACTTCCTCTGGCTCCACCTCGAACAGAAACTGTTCGCGCCGGGCAGCCGCGGGGCCGCCCTCACCCCCGCCGGCTCGCGTTGGCGCGGCTCCTTCGCCGAGGGCGGCCTCACGCTCGAAAGCGTCGAGATCGTCCACGACGGGCAGACGTACGAGCCCAAGCGGACGGTCGATGACACGCGGATGCGCGTCGACCTCCGCGACGCGCTCGCGCCGGACGGCGGGACGCTCCAGCTGCAGATCGGCTGGAGCTTCGTCGTGCCCGAGTACGGGGCGGACCGGATGGGCCGGCTCGACGTCGAGGGCGGTACCGTCTACGAGATCGCGCAGTGGTACCCCCGGGTCGTCGTCTTCGACGATGTCAATGGGTGGAACCCGCTTCCCTATCTCGGGCAGGGCGAGTTCTACCTCGAATACGGTGATTTCGACGTCGCCATCACAGTCCCAACGCCCTACACCGTCGTCGCCACGGGCGAGCTCGTGAACCCCGAGCAGGTCTGGACCGCCGAGCAACAAGCCCGGCTCAAGACAGCGAGCACGAGCGCCGAGCGCGTGTACGTCATCGCGCCCGACGAACTCGACCGCGCGCACCCGCAGAAGAGCATGACGACAACGTGGCGCTACCACGCCGAGAACGTCCGCGACGTCGCGTGGGCCGCCTCGAACCGCTTCATCCTCGACGCCGCGAGCGCGACGACCGAGGCTGGCACCACGCTCATCCTCTCGGCCTACCCGCCCGAGGGCGTCTCCTCCGATCCGGCGGAGCCCGGCTGGGAGGAGGCCACGCGCTTTGGCCGCGCCGCCATCCTCAACAACTCGCGCTGGCTGCCCTACCCGTACCCCGTCGCCATCAGCATCGCCGGCGTCGTCGGGGGGATGGAGTACCCGATGCTCCAGTTCTCCTCCGTCAAATCGCGCGGCATGTCGCTCTTCGGGGTCATCGACCACGAGCTCGGCCACAACTGGTTTCCGATGATCGTCGGCTCGGACGAGCGGCGCTATGCGTGGATGGACGAGGGCTTCAACTCGTTCCTCAACACGTTCTCGAACGTCGCGTTCTTCGACGAGAACGCAGACACGAGCATCGCCCACTACGGCGAGGGGCTCGACGCCCGCATCAACCGGCTGACGCGCTCGGACACGATCGCCGCGCGGATGCAGGAGCCCGCGATGCAGGACCAGTCGATCATGACGCCGCCGGACCAGATTCGCCGCCCATCGCTCGGCTTCCTCGGCTACCGCAAGCCCGCGAAGGGCCTGCTCGTCCTCCGCAACGCCGTCCTCGGCCCCGCGCGCTTCGATGCCGCCTTCATGGCATACATCGAGCGCTGGGCCTACAAGCACCCCCAACCCGCCGACTTCTTCCGCACCATCGAAGACGTGTCGGGCGAGGACCTCGACTGGTTCTGGCGCGGCTGGTTCACGTCCACCGAAACGCTCGATCAGGCCGTCACCGGCGTTGAGCAGCAGGAGGGCCGATCCGTCGTCACGGTCGAGAATCGCGGCGGCCTCGTGATGCCGACCGAGCTTGAGGTGCGCTTCGCCGATGGCTCGACCGAGCGCGTCCGCGTGCCCGTCGAGGCGTTTTTCAAGAGCGACACGTTCGGCGTCGGTGTCCCTGGAGATCGCGTGATCGCCTCCGTCCGGCTCGACCCCGAGGGCCTGCTTCCGGACACCGACACGTCCAACAACGCGTGGACCGGCCCCACCGTGGGCTCGAACGGCGGGCGCTGACCCGAGCGCTGCGTCAACCGTAGGGGCGGGTTTCAAACCCGCCCCTACGTGTTCGGAACGGCTGGGATATCTTGCCCCCGCTCTACCTCGCTCGGCCCTCCCACCCTCACCCCGTTTGCATGGACATCGTCTCGCTGCTGCGCGGCCTGCTCGGGCTCGTCTCGATCCTCGCCATCGCGTTCGCGTTCTCCTCCGACCGCCGCAGCATCAACTGGCGGACGGTCGGCGTCGGCCTCGCGCTCCAACTCGTCTTCGCTGTGTTCATCCTCCGGGGCGACGAGATGGGCGCGGCGTTCGCGCCGCTCGGCTGGCCCGCCGCCGCGTTTGCGTGGGCCTCGGGCTTCTTCGTCGAGTTCCTCAAGTGGGTGACCGTCGGCGCGTCCTTCATCTTCGGCGGGCTCGCGCTCTCGCCGGGCGTGGAGGGCTCGCTCGGATTTTTCTTCTTCGCGCAGGTCCTCCCGACGATCATCGCCTTCGCCGCGCTGATGTCGGTGTTCTACTACCTCGGCGTGATGCAGTGGATCGTCCGCGGGATGGCGTGGGTGGTCAGCCGCGCACTCGGGACGAGCGGTCCGGAGTCGCTGAGCGTGACGGCCAACATCTTCGTCGGACAGACGGAGGCTCCGCTCGTGATCAAGCCGTACATCGCGCGGCTGAGCCGGAGCGAGCTGCTCGCCGTGATGACGGGCGGCATGGCGACGATCGCGGGCGGGGTAATGGCGAGCTACATCTCGTTCCTCGGCGACCGCTACGCCGCCGCCGCGGGCGTCGCGCTCGAAGTCGGGCAGCAGCTCTTTGCCGAGCAACTCCTGGGCGCAAGCGTGATGGCCGCGCCGGCCGCGCTCGTCCTCGCCAAGATCCTCATCCCCGAGACCCGTCCCCCCGCCCCACTCTACCTCTCCGAGACGAGCAAGGACTCCCCCATTCCGGAGGCGGCAGAGGTAGCGAACGTGGAGCCCGTCATGCCCGCGACCGACAGCGAGACGGCGCGCGAAGAGGCGGTGGATGTCCTCACCGAAGACGGCCCGAAGAACGTGATCGACGCGGCGGCCACCGGGGCGGCCGACGGGCTGAAGCTCGCGCTCAACGTCGGGGCGATGCTCATCGCGTTCCTCGCACTCATCGCCGCGATCAACGCGCTCCTCGGGTTCGGAGCCGGGCTCTTCGGTGCCGAGCTTACGCTCGAACAGCTCCTCGGCTGGACGCTCGCCCCCATCGCGTGGCTCATCGGCGTACCCACCGCCGACATCACGACCTTCGGCAGCTTCATCGGCACGAAGGTCATCGCCAACGAGTTCGTCGCGTACACCCAACTCGCCGACGCCATCCAGTCGGGCGCGATCCAGCCCAAGACCATCGTCATGGCGACGTTCGCGCTCTGCGGCTTCGCCAACCTCTCCTCGATTGGTATCCAGATCGGCGGGATCGGGCCGCTCGCGCCGGAGCGGACGGGCGAGATCGCCGAGCTCGGGCTCCGCGCCGTCCTCGCCGGCACGCTCGCTAACATCATGACGGCCACGATCGCGGGCGTCCTCATCGGCTAAACGTGTGGTAGCGCCCATGCCTCCTCCCGACTGGCGCGTGACCGTCCGCGACGGGCTGCGCTTCCTCCCCGGTCCCGGCGGCGAGCGCTTCGCCGCCGTCTTCGCCCACGGCTCGCTCGACGTGGAGCTCTACGCACCGCGCGGCCACGACCCACAGACGCCCCACTCCCGCGACGAGGTCTACATCGTCGTCTCGGGAACCGGCACCTTCGTGCGCGACGGCGAGCGCGTCGGGTTCGGCCCCGGCGACTTCCTGTTCGTCCCGGCCGCGATGGACCACCGCTTCGAGGACTTCTCGGACGACTTCGTTACGTGGGTACTCTTCTACGGCCCGGAAGGTGGCGAGGGAGCCGAAGAATCGACCCTGTAATGGAGGCGTGGTTTTTGAGTAGGGAGATTCGTCAGTCTTCAATCCATATGCCCCTCGCATCCCTTCGCGCCGTGAGGAGTTGAACCGCTCGCCATGACGCCGCCCGACCCCGACAAACGCTACCGTCTGCCCGCCCGGCTCACCCGCTGGCGCGTCCGGCTGGAGACCCTCGCCGCCGAGCGGCCCGTCTTCCTCGCCTTCTGTGTCTTCCTCGGCGTGGCTTTCGTCGTCGTCCCGATCTCGCTGCCCTTCTATCTCAACGACCCGTGGAACTTCCTCGAGAACATCGCGGCCGAGGCGCACGGGATGGTGTTCGACCTCCTCGTGATTGGCTGGTTCATGCTCTGGCTCAACCGGCTGGCCGAGCGCCGCCTCCGCACGAGCCGCTACCTCGAAGAGATCGACGACTATCTCGGCTGGCATTCGCCCGAGGCCACGCACCGCATCGTCGGCAACATCCGCCGCCTCAACCGCAACGGCATCCGCACCGGGTTCAAGCTGACGGAGGCGTTCCTCAAAGGGGCCAACCTCTCGGGCGCGTTTCTCGAAGAGTCGGACCTGTGGGGGGCGAACCTGCGCACCGCCCAGCTCCACGGAACCCGCCTGAACGGGTCCAACCTCGCCGGGGCCGACCTCCAGCAGGCCGACCTCACCGGGGCCGTCCTCGCCGAGGCCGACCTCCGCGGGGCCAACCTCACCGAGGCCGACCTCGAACGCGCCTTCCTCGAAAAGGCCGACCTCCGCGGGGCCACCTTCACCGGGGCCGACCTCCAGTTTGCCTCGCTCCCGCACGCACGCCTCACGCGCGCCCGCTTCGTCGGTGCCAACCTCCGCGGGGCCCACCTCGAAGGGGCCGATCTCACCGGGGCCGACTTCGGCGGTGCCACCCTCCACGGGGCCAGCCTCGACGAGGCCGTGCTGAAAGGGGCGTCCTTCGCCAACGCCGATCTCGAAAAGGCCGACCTCACCGGCGCCGTCCTGCCCGATCACGACGCGCTCGCCACCCTCTTCGAGGACGCCCGCTCCATTCGGGGCATCCGGCTAGACCCGGAGGCGGAACGGGCGCTGCGACGCTCCGCCCCCCACCTCTTTGCGCTCCCGGCCGAAGCGTGATGCCGGCACGCCCTACTTGTTGATCCAGACGCGAAGGAGCGAGATGAGCTGGTCCACGTTCACCGGCTTTGTGATGTAGTCGGAGGACCCGGCCGCGAGGCACTTCTCCCGGTCGCCCTTCATCGCCTTCGCCGTCACGGCGATGATGGGGAGGTCCTTGAACGGGCCGAGCTTGCGGATCGCCTGTGTCGTTTCGTAGCCGTCCATGCCGGGCATCATCACGTCCATCAGCACAGCGTCGATGTCCCCGGACTTTTCGAGGAAGGCGATGCCGTCGTGGCCGCTCTCGGCGTAAACGACCTCCATCTTGTGACGTTCGAGCAGGCTTGTGAGGGCGAAGATGTTGCGGATGTCGTCGTCCACGATGAGCACTTTCTTGCCCGCGAGCGAGCTTTCCGGCTTGTGCTGCTGCTCCAGCCGAGCCTGCTGCTCCTCCGGCAGCTCGGCCTCGACGCGGTGGAGATAGAGCGCCGTCTCGTCGAGCAGCCGGTCGAACGCTTCCACGTCCTTGGCGATCACGGCCTCGGCGAGGGTGTGGAGCTTCTCTGCTTCGCCCGGTTTGAGGTCGCGGCCGGAATGCACGATGATGGGGAGGTCTTTGAGATTCAGCTCGTCGCGGATGCGCTCGATGAGCTCGAACCCGCTCATGTCCGGGAGGCCGAGGTCGACGAGCGCGCAGTCGAAGTGACCGGAGGAGAGCGCGGCGAGGGCCTCGGCCCCGAGCGCGACGCCCGTCATCTCCACGTCCGCCCCGCCGATCAGCTGCTCGATGATCCGCCGCTGCGGCTCGTTGTCCTCGACCACGAGTAGGCGGCGGACGGGCCGCTCGGAGAGGTCTTTCATGCTCCCGATGTTCTCCACCACGGAGTCGCGCTCGACGGGCTTCTTGAGCTGCCGCATCGCTCCCTTCCGCTGGTGGCGCGGGAGCCGCTCCGTCACCGAGACGATCTGGACCGGGATGTGGCGGGTGTCCGGGTTATTCTTGAGCCGGTCGAGGAGGGTCAGCCCGTGCATCCCCGGGAGCTGGAGGTCGAGGGTGATCGCGCTGGGCTTGTAGCGGCGGACGGCCGCGAGCGCCGCCTCGCCGTGCTCCTCCACGACGGCCTTCAACCCCTTCTCGTGCGCGATCTCGAGGAGGATGCGGGCGAACGCCGGGTCGTCTTCGACGATGAGCAGCACGGCGTCGTCGAGCCCGATCCGGTCGCGGTCGTCTTCGACACGGGTGGACATGCGGCGCATCGGCGCGGCCCCGCTGGAGCCCTCCGGCCCCGGATCGTCTTCGATGTCGGTGGCCGTAGCACCCTCGCTGCCTGCGCGCTTCGCGGCGCGGGCGGACGTGGTCGCTTTCGGCTCTGCCTTCGGAACGGCTCCGTCCCCCCCGGCACCCGACGAGGGAGACGGAGGCAATACCGGCGTGCCGCCCTCGTCGTCCGACGAAGAATCGCCATCCGGTGCCTCGCGGTCGTCGGGAATGGCCGAGGCTTTGGACGGCGGCTCGTGGCCCCCGGCGTTTCTGTCGGCCTGCGCCGTGTCGGCCGCCTCTGCCGGCCCCGGCTGGCGGGCGAGCTTGGTCGGCGTGTACACCTTGGGGAGGTAGAGCGTGAACGTGCTCCCCTCGCCGAGCGCGCTTTCGAGGTGGATCTCGCCCCCGAGCAGGCGGGCGATCTCGCGACTGATCGAGAGGCCGAGCCCGGTACCACCGTAGCTCCGGTTCACCGACCCGTCGGCCTGCTGGAACGCTTCGAAGATCACGCGGTGCTTCTCCGGGGTGATCCCCACACCCGTATCGATGACGGAGAACCCGACGACGCCCTCGGCTTCCTGGAGCCGCTCGCCCCGCAGCGCGTCCGGGTCGGCGGGGGCGATGCGGAGCGTGACCGTGCCCTCGTGCGTGAACTTGAACGCGTTCGAGAGGAGGTTCTTGAGCACCTGCTGGAGCCGCTTCTCATCGGTCTCGATCGTCTTCGGGAGCGCGTCGTCGAGGTCGATCTCGAAGGTGAGCCCCTTGTCGTTGGCGACCTCGCCGAACATCCGCTCCATGTCCGAGCCCACGGCGGTGAGCACAACCGGCTCGACCTCGACGGCCATCGTCCCCGACTCGATCTTCGAGAGGTCGAGGATCTCGTTGATGAGGGTGAGCAGGTCCGAGCCCGAGGAGTGCACAGTCTCGGCGTACTCGACCTGCTTCGGCGTGAGCGTGTCGTCGTGGTTCTCGGCGAGCATCCGCGAGAGGATGAGCATCGAGTTGAGCGGCGTGCGGAGCTCGTGGCTCATGTTGGCGAGGAACTCGCTTTTGTACTTCGAGGTGAGCGCGAGCTGCTCGGCCTTCTCCTCGACGGCCTTCCGCGCCTGATCGAGTTCGGTGTTCTTCTCCTCGACCTCGGTCTTCTGCTCGGCCAACAGGCGCGCTTTCTCTTCGAGCTCGACGTTCGTCTGCTGGAGCGCCTCCTGCTGGTGCTTAAGGAGATCTTCGGACTCGCGGAGGCTCCGGGCCTGCTCTTCGAGCCGGCGGTTCGTCTGCGTGAGCTCCTCCTGCTGGCTCTGGAGCTCCTGCGTGAGCCCCTGCGATTGCGAGAGCAGGGCCTCCGTCCGCATGTTCGCCTCGATCGAGTTGAGGACGATCCCAATCGACTCGGTGAGCTGGTCGAGGAACGTGAGATGGTTCTCGCTGAACGGCTGGAACGAGGCCAGTTCGATCACCGCTTTCACCTCGCCCTCGAAGAGCACGGGGAGCACGACGATGTTGCGCGGCGGGGCCTCGCCGAGGCCGGAGTTAACCTGGATGTAGCCCTCGGGGATGTTCGAGAGCAGGATGCGCTCCTTCTCCAGCATGCACTGCCCGACGAGCCCCTCGCCCGGCCGGAACCGATTGGCGAGGCTCTTACGCTCGCGGTAGGCGTAGGTGGCGAGGAGGCGGAGGATCGGCTCGGACTCGCTTTCGATGTCGTCGGCCGTGTAGAACGCGCCGTGCTGCACGTTCACGAGCGGGGCGAGCTCGGAGAGGATCAGCTTCGAGACCGTCATCAGGTCCTTCTGGCCCTGGAGGAGCTGGGTGAACTTCGTCAGGTTCGTCTTGAGCCAGTCCTGCTCCTGGTTCTTCCGCGTGGTGTCCTTGAGGTTGCGGATCATCTCGTTGACGTTGTCCTTGAGGTCCGCCACCTCGCCCGCCGCTTCGACGGTAATCTTCTTCGAGAGGTCGCCGGCGGCCACGGCCGTCGTGACCTCGGTGATGGCGCGGACCTGCGTCGTGAGGTTCGCCGCGAGGCGGTTCACGTTGTCCGTCAGGTCGCGCCACGTCCCGCTCGCGCCCGGCACCTCGGCCTGCCCGCCGAGCTTGCCTTCGGTGCCCACCTCGCGCGCGACACGGGTCACTTCGGAGGCGAAGGAGGACAATTGATCGACCATCGTGTTGATGGTGTCTTTCAATTCGAGGATCTCGCCCTTCACATCGACGGTAATCTTCTTCGAGAGATCGCCGTTGGCAACGGCCGTCGTGACCTCGGTGATGTTGCGGACCTGCGCCGTGAGGTTGTCCCCCATCGAGTTCACGTTGTCGGTGAGGTGCTTCCACGTACCGCTCACTCCCGGCACCTCGGCTCGGCCGCCGAGCTTCCCTTCGGTGCCGACCTCGCGGGCCACACGGGTCACCTCGCTCGCGAAGGCC
>JBBSMX010000014.1:0-52436 GCA_038232935.1 Rhodothermales bacterium
CGCTCTACCTCGCCTCGGCCGACTGGATGGACCGCAACTTCCACCGCCGCATCGAGGTCGCCTTTCCGATCTACGACGACGCGCTCCGTGCCGAACTCAAGCACCTCCTCGCCCTCCAGTTCGCCGACGACACGAAGGCACGCGTGCTCGACGCCGAGCAGCGGAACGACTACTACTGTCCGGCCGAGCGCACCGGCCTACGCGCGCAGACCGCGACGTACGCGTACTGCCGGGAGAAAGGGGGCGCGTCGGAAACGGGGGACTAGATGCCCGCGCCGCCGGTGACTTCGAGCGTGTGGCCGGTGACGTAGCCCGCGAGCGGCGAGGCCATCAGCAGAATCCCGCCGGCCGCCTCCTCGTCGGTGCCGGGGCGGCCGAGCGGGTTGGCGGTGAACGCCCGTCCCCGCGCCGCCTCAGGAATCCCCTGCACGATCTCCTGCCCCGCCACCTCGACGGTCTCGCCCTCCTCCTTCGGCCGCGTCATCCGCGTGTCGATGAAGCCGAAGGCGACGGCGTTGCACCGCACCCCGAACCGGCCCCACTCCTTCGCTACCGTCTTCGTCAGCCCGACGACGCCCATCTTGGCCGTCGCGTAATTGGCCTGCCCGACGTTGCCGTGGAGCCCGGTCGTGGACGAGACGTTGACGATGCAGCGGTTTTCGGAGAACGGCTCGTCCGCTGCCAGTTCCTGCTTGCCCGGTTCGCGGAGGTAGGGCGCGGCGGCGCGGATCATCCGAAACGGCGCGAACGTGTGGATCTCCAGCACGCGGAGCCATTGCTCGTCGGTCATCGTGTGGAGCATGCCGTCCCACAGAAACCCGGCGTTGTTGACCAGCACGTTCAGCTTGCCGAACCGCTCGACGGCCTGTTCGAGCAGCGCCTCGGGAAAGCCGTCCTCGGTGACGCTGCCGGGAACGGCGAGGGCCGTGCCGCCGGCCTCTTCGATCTCCCGTACGACAGATTCGGCCGGTTCGGCATCGAGGTCGTTGACGACGACGGACGCGCCTTCGCGGGCGAACAGCCGGGCGGCGGCGGCTCCGATCCCGCGCCCCGATCCCGTGACGACGACGACCTGATTCTCGAAGAGGGGCATAGCGGCGGAGATTGGTGAGGGGGCGCACGCAAAATACCGCCCGCCTCCTGTCTGCTGCTACGCCATGAGGAGGACGAGCGTGTCGGCGACGAGCGCCGGCCGGTCCTCGCCTTCGATCTCGACGGTGTTCTCCGTTTTGAGGAGGACACGGCCCGGCCCTTTTGGCTCGGCGGAAGTGAGCGTGACGCGGGCGCGGATGCGGGCACCGGCCTTCACCGGCGTCAAGAAGCGGACCCGGTCTGATCCGTAGTTGAGCACCTGCGCCACGCCCTCGGGCACCACGCCGATCTGCTCGCGCAGCGTGGGGAGGAGAGAGAGCGTGAGCAGCCCGTGGGCAATCGTCGTCCCGAACGGGCTCTCGCGCCGCGCTCGCTCGGGGTCCACGTGAATCCACTGGCGATCACCGGTGCAGGCAGCGAAGGCGTCGATCCGGGCTTGATCGACGGTGAGCCAGTCGGAGACGCCGAGCTCACGCCCGACGAAATCGTCGAGCGTAGCGAGGGTGTAGTCGGGCATCAGGTGGGGGTGTCGGCGACGAGCGCTTCGCGGAGGGCATCGGGAATAGGAATCGGGCGGCCCGTCGCGCGCGAAACCCACACGAGTGTGGCCTCCGCCGTCGCGTACAGCGTGTCGTCGTCGCCCTCGACCGTCAGCTCGTATGTCTGGGGAAACGACGTGCGGCCGGGTTCGCCGCCGTAGACACGGACGACGAGATCCGCCGGGTGGGCAATCGGTCGCTTGAAGTCGCACGTGATCGAGGCGAGGATCGGCCCGGCGTCCGCGACCCAGCCGGCGGGCAGGAGCCGGTCGAAGGACTCGATGCGGGCCTGCTCGAAGTAGGTGAAGTACGTCGCGTTGTTGACGTGGCCGAGGGCGTCCATGTCGCCCCAGCGGACGGGGAGGCGGGTGGTGTGGAGGAGGGGCGGCGAGTCGGGCGTCATACGGGCGGGGGAGCGGAGATGGCCTCAGAAGAAAGGCCGGAGAATATCGGATTTAGGGGTGCGGGGAAGGGGACGGGCACCGCAACTTCCCGAGCCGGGGCCGCGTTGAGGCCCCAACTTACACCCTGTCTCCCACCCAAAGTTTGCCGCCGATGGGCTCGCTCCGCCGCACCGCTTTCGTCCTCTCCGTGTTCCTCGGATCGCTCCTCGCCGGGGCCGGCTGTCAGGTCGAGCGCGTCACCCGCGACGCCTACGACCCGGCCGCCGACACGCTCCGCTACAAAGGCGAGGTGCACCTCCGCAACGTTCGCCAGCTCACCTTCGGCGGCAACAACGCCGAGGCGTACTGGAGCTTCGACGACGAGCGGCTCATCTTCCAGAGCGACTGGGACCGGATTAACCCGCAGGGCTGCGACCAGCAGTTCGTGATGAACGCGGCCGGGACGATGCTCGTCAGCCTGCCCCGCTCCACCAGCGGGGACAGCACGCGCTACCGGCTCGTCTCCTCCGGCGAGGGCCGGACGACGTGCGGCTACTTCCTCCCTGACGGCCGCATCCTTTACGCCTCCACCGACGGCGCGAGCCCCGCCTGCCCGGCTCCGCCCGAGACCGCGCCCGGCGTCTACGCCTGGGCCATCTACCCCGACTTCGACATCTACGTCGCCGCCGCCGACGGCTCGAACCGCCAGCTCCTCATCGGCGGGGAGGGCTACGACGCCGAAGGCACGGTCAGCCCGGACGGTCGCTACCTCGTCTTCACGTCCACCCGCTCCGGCGACCTCGACCTCTGGCGCTACGACTTCCAAACGGGCGAGACGCTCCAGCTCACGAACACGCTCGGCTACGACGGCGGCGCGTTCTTCTCCCCCGACGGCACGAAGATCGTCTGGCGCGCGAGCCGGCCCGAAGGCCCCGAGGCCACGAAGTACCGCGACCTCCTCGCCCGCGACCTCGTCGAGCCCAGCCAGCTCGACCTCTACGTGGCCGACGCCGACGGGCAGAACGCCTACCGCGTGACCGACCTCCCCGGCGCGAATTGGGCTCCGTTCTTCCACCCCTCCGGCGAGCGCATCCTCTTTGCCTCGAACCACCACACCGAGAGCGGCCGGCTCTTCGACCTCTTCCTCGTGAACCTCGACGGGAGCGGGCTCGAGCAGGTCACCCACTCCGGCACGTTCGACGCCTTCCCGATGTTCTCCTTCGCTGGCGACCGCCTCGTCTTCGCCTCGAACCGGAACGCGACGCGGACGCCGAGCCGCGACACCAACATCTTCGTCGCCGACTGGATCGACACGCCCGAGGCCGTGGACTCGACGTTCCAGACCATCGAGGCCGCAGCGGCCGAGTAAGGGCTCAGCGGCCGAGTAAGGGCTCAGCGGCCGAGTAAGGGCTCAGCGGTGGACGGCGAGGCCGATGCGCAGGAGCGCGATGGGGCCGAGGCGGAAAGCGGGGCGAGCGAAACACAAAGCTGCGTGGAGTGTTGGAAGGACGAAGAGTTGATTTAGGCGGGCCTAATAATCAGATTAGCGCTCTTCAATCCCTTCCAGCGAACGATGCACACGCAGGCCGTAGAAGACTATCTCAAAGCGATCTTCGACCTCGCACGCGTCGACGAGGTGGTGACGACGTCGGCCATTGCCGAGCGGCTCGGCGTCACGTCGGCGTCGGTGACGGGGATGGCGAAGAAGCTGGCGGGGATGAACCTCGTCACGCACGAGCCCTACCGGGGCGTCGCGCTCACGCAGGCGGGGCAGCGGATCGCGCTCGAGGTCATCCGCCACCACCGCCTCATCGAGACATACCTCCACGAGGCGCTCGGCGTGCCGTGGGACCGCGTCCACGCCGAGGCCGAGAAGATCGAACACGTGCTCTCCGAGGACCTCGAAGCCCGGATGGACGCCGCACTCGGCCACCCGACCGTGGACCCGCATGGCTCGCCTATCCCCACGCTCGACCTCGAGATCGCCGAGACCGACGCCACCCCGCTCACCGGGCTTCGGGCTGGGCAGCGCGGCACCGTCGCCGAGGTGAGCGACCACGACGCCGACCTGCTCCGTTACGTCGGCGACCTCGGGCTCTACCCGCGGACGCCCATCGTGGTCGTCGCCGTCGCGCCGTTCGACGGGCCGATCACGGTGCGCGTCGGTGCGGCCGAGCGGACGGTGGGGCGGAAGGCGGCACAGTACATCTTCATGACCGACATCGAGGAATCATGACACCGAAACCGATTCTGACGCTCCTGCTGGCTCTCCTCGCGCTGGCCGCCGTCGCCGGGTGCGGCATGGACGCCGCCGCGACGCGGGGCGATTTCAGCGAGCGGCCCGTCCGGGTCGTCGCCACCACGTCGATGGTCGCCGACCTCGCCCGCGCGGTCGGCGGCGACCGCGTCGAGGTCGAGGGGTTGATGGGGCCGGGCGTGGACCCACACCTCTACAAAGCCAGCGAGGGCGACGTCAGCCGGATGACCGAGGCCGACCTCATCCTCTACAACGGGCTCCACCTCGAAGGCAAAATGGTGGATATCCTCGGCCGCCTCGGCGACCGCGCCGCGGCCGTGACCGACGAGATCGACCGGAGCCGACTCACGACGCCGCCCGAGTTCGAGGGCAACTACGACCCACACGTGTGGATGGACGTGTCGATGTGGCGGCAGGCCGCCGCGTCCGTCGCCGATAATTTGGCCGCGCTCGATACCGCGCACGCTGCCGACTACCGCGCCCGCGCCGTGGCCTACCAGGCCGAACTCGACAGCCTCGATGCGTACGTCCGGGCGCAGGCTGCACGCGTGCCCGAAGATCGGCGCGTGCTCGTCACGGCCCACGACGCCTTCGGCTATTTCGGCCGCGCCTACGGCTTTACCGTCAAAGGCTTGCAGGGCATCTCGACGGCGACGGAGGCGGGCACGGCCGACGTGCAAAACCTCGCCGCGTTCGTCGCCGAGCGGAGGATCCCGGCGATGTTCGTCGAGTCGTCCGTCCCGGCGCGCTCCATCGAGGCCGTGCGCGCGGCCGTTCAGGCGCGCGGGTTCGACGTCAAGATCGGCGGCAACCTGTATTCCGATGCGCTCGGCGGTGTGGGCTCCGGGGCCGAGGACTACGTCGGGATGATCCGGCACAACGTGGACACCATCGTCGGCGCGCTCATCGCCGAGCCCGTAGCCCAACGCTAACGCTTCCGACCACCGTAGGGGCGCCGCGCGCTGCGCCCCTACCTCCTCCGATTATGCCGCAGCCCTCTGCCATCGAAGTGACCGATCTCACGGTCGCGTACCGGGACAAGCCCGTGCTGTGGGACGTGGACCTCACCGTGCCCGAGGGCGTGCTGCTCGCCATCGTCGGCCCGAACGGGGCGGGGAAGACGACGCTCATCAAAGCGATGCTCGGGCTCGTGGACGTGGCGGCGGGGCAGACGCTCATCTACGGCGAGCCGTACACCCGGCAGCGCCAGCTCGTCGCGTACGTCCCGCAGCGCGGCAGCGTGGACTGGGACTTCCCGACGAGCGTGCTCGACGTGGTGATGATGGGGCTGTACGGGCGGCTCGGCTGGCTCCGGCGGCCCGGCAAGCAGGAGCGCGCGCAGGCCCTCGCCGCGCTCGAAAAGGTGGGGATGGACGACCTCGCGGAGCGGCAGATCTCCCAGCTCTCGGGCGGGCAGCAGCAGCGCGTCTTCCTCGCGCGGGCGCTCGTTCAAGATGCCCAGGTCTACTTCATGGACGAGCCGTTCCAGGGCGTCGACGCGACGACCGAGCGCGCGATTGTGACGCTCCTGCAGGAGCTTCGACAGGCCGGCAAGACGCTCGTCGTCGTCCACCACGACCTACAGACCGTCCCCGAATACTTCGATTGGGTGCTGCTGCTGAACGTCCGCCGCATCGCCGCCGGGCCGGTCGACGAGGTGTTCACGGACACCAACCTGCGGCTGACGTACGGCGGGCGCGTCCCGTTCATCAAGGCCGCGGCGGTTTCCGATCCAGTGGCCGAACCGTAGGGGCGGGTTTCAAACCCGCCCCTACCCCGAACCGATGGACCTCTTCCACGATCTCTTTTTCGATTACACGCTGCGCACCGTCGCGCTCGGCGCGGCGACGCTCGGGATCGTGAGCGGATCGCTCGGGACGTACGCCGTGCTGCGCGGGCAGAGCCTCCTCGGCGACGCCGTCAGCCACGCGGCGCTGCCGGGCATCGCGCTCGCGTTCATGCTGACCGGCAGCAAAGCCCCGCTCGTGCTCGTCGTCGGTGCGGCCCTCGCCGGGTGGGTCGGGACGCTCGCGGTGATGGCAATCGTGCGGCGCTCGCGCATCCCCTTCGACGCGGCGCTCGGGATCGTGCTCTCGGTGTTCTTCGGGTTCGGGCTCGTGCTCCTCGTCGTGATTCAGCGCTTGCCGGGCGGGAATCAGGCCGGGCTCGACAAGTTTCTGTTTGGGCAGGCGGCGGCGCTCGTCACGCGCGATGTGGCCGTGATGGCCGTGCTGGGGGCGGCGGCGCTCGGGGCGGCGCTCGTATTCTGGAAGGAGTTCAAGCTGCTCGCCTTCGACGAGGAGTTCGGGGCCGCGCTCGGCCTCCCGATGCGGCGGCTCGACGTGGCGTTGACGACGCTCCTCGTGATCGCCATCGTGATTGGGTTGCAGACGGTGGGCGTCGTGCTGATGAGCGCGATGCTGATCGCGCCGGCCTCCTCCGCGCGGCAGTGGACGGACCGGCTCGGGCTAATGATGGGGCTCGCGGCGTTCTTCGGCGCGCTCGCCGGGGTGAGCGGGGCCGTCCTCAGCGCCACCACCGAGCACCTCCCGACTGGGCCGACGATCGTGCTCTGTGCGGGCGTGCTCGTCGTCGTCTCGCTGGGGCTCGCCCCCCGGCGCGGGCTCGTGGCGGCGTGGCTCCGGGCACGGCGCAACCGGACCAACCTGCGCGAGATCGGCGTGCTCGAAGACCTCTACACGCTCGCACTCCAGCACCCCGACGACCCCTACCACCCGCACCCCGTCGCCACGCTCCAGACGATGACGGCGCGGCCGGAGAGCGTCACGCCCGGCCTCGACGCACTCGCGGAGCGCCGCCTCGTCGAGCCGCGCGACGAGGGGTGGGCGCTGACGGAGCAGGGGTTGAGCGCGGCTCGCGTGTTCGCGCGCTACGTGAAGGAGGAGGTGTAGGATGACGCAGGCCCAGCTCGAAATCCAACTGATCGCGGCCACGGTAGCGGCGGCGTGCGCTTTGCCGGGCGTCTTCCTCGTCCTCCGCCGCGTGTCGCTCATGAGCGATGCCATCAGCCACGCGATCCTGCCGGGGCTCGTCCTCGCCTTCTTCGTGACCGAAGACCTCGCGAGCCCGCTCCTCATCGTCGCGGCAGCGGCGACGGGCGTGCTGACGGTCGTGCTGATCGAGGCGCTCAACCGGACGGGGCGGGTGAAGGAAGACGCCGCGATCGGGCTCGTCTTCCCGCTTCTGTTCTCCATCGGCGTGATCCTCATCGCGCGCTTCGCCTCCGGCGTCCACCTCGACGTGGACGCCGTGCTCCTCGGCGAGCTCGCGTTCGCGCCGTTCAACCGCTTTGTCGTCGGGGGGACGGACCTCGGCCCGCAGGCGCTGTGGGTGATGGGGCCGATCCTCGCCCTCAACCTCGCCTTCCTCGCCGTCTTCTTCAAAGAGATCAAGCTCTCGACGTTCGACGCCGGGCTGGCCGCGGCGCTCGGCTTTGCGCCGGGCGCGCTCCACTACGGCTTGATGGCGCTCGTCTCGGTCACCGCCGTCGGCGCGTTCGACGCCGTCGGCTCGGTCCTCGTGGTCGCGCTCATGATCGCGCCGCCCGCGACGGCCTACCTGCTGACGGACCGACTGACGACGATGCTCGGGCTGAGCGCTCTCGTCGGGGTGGCAAGCGCGGTGGGCGGCTACTGGGCGGCGCATGCCCTCGACACGTCGATCGCCGGGGCGATGGCGACGGGATGCGGGGTGCTGTTCGCGCTCGCCTTCGCCTTCGCGCCGGAGCGCGGGATGGTGGCGATGGCGCGGCGGCGGTGCGCACAGCGGCGCTCGTTCGCCGAGAAGATGCTGGCCGTCCACCTACTCCACCACGAGAACACGCCGCAGGAAGATCGGGAGTGTCGGGTGCCGCACCTGCAGGAACACCTCCGCTGGACACACGACTTCGCCCGGCTGGCTGTCGACGCGGCCGAGCGTGATGGCTACGTCCTTCGCCGGGCGGATCGCCTCGCTCTCACCGCGAGCGGGCGCGTGTACGCCCAGGAATCGATGGTAGATTGACGGGCAGGCACTATGGGGAAAGCCCCGATAGGGAGACGGTTTGTGCAGCAATACATTGGCGATGTGTGACCACGATTCTATCGATGTACGTTGCCATGGCCGATCTTTTGCACTACACCACCTTGAATGAGCGCTTGGACGCAGCTCTCTCCGTATCCAACCGGCTCGTCGCCGACCTCTGCGAGCCGATCAAAGACCTCGGGCTGAGCGGGGACGAGCACCGCGTGCTCCTCCTCCTCTGGGAGGCCGATGGGATGCCCGAGCAGCGGATCGCGGCGCGGCTCCATCGCTACGCTGTGGAGGGGATGCTCGATGCTTTGGAGCGCAAAGGACTGGTCGAGCGGAGCGGGACGGACGGCCAGGCAGACGTGTGGCTCACCCGAGAGGGGCGACGAGTGCGGGACATCGTGGGGACGGACGAGATGAGCAGCCGCTTCCGCCTCCTCAAAGACGAGATCGTCGCGCTGCGCGATGCGCTGTGTCGCACCGCTGACCTGCTGCCCAATGTGCAGATGCCGTTCGACACCACGAACGCCTTCGCCTGAAACGCGCTTGAGATGCCGAAAGGGCGCAACTCGGAGGCAGCCCCGATAGCAAGCTAGCGGACGCGCTGTTCCTGCACGCGGCGGACGATGGAGAGCAGGAAGCCGACGGCCAGCACCATCGTTCCGAGCCACAGCAGGCTGATGAACGGCTTGCGGTAGGCCTGTACCACCACCCAGTCCTTCGGCACGGTAGAGGCACCCTCGACGACGAGCTGCACGGCGTCGTCCTCCACCTTCATCCCGGTGAACGAGAAGGTCAGCCCCCAGTCGGAGATGGTGTTCTGCACGTAGCGCTGGCTGCGGTCCGTGAGGATGAGGTAGACCGGCGAGATGGTCCGCGCCTCGCCCGTCGTCGTGTTCGTCACCCGTAACTCCGCGCCGACGGCGAGGTCGAGCGAGTCGGCGGGAGTGCCCAGGGCAGTCCGGTCGGGTTCGAGGTCGTAGCGCACGAACTCGACGGTGTAGGCCCCGTCGTCGAGGGGAGCGGTCTGGCCTCGGCGGAGGAGGAGCTCACCTGGAGCCCCGGCGTTCTGGCCGCCGCCGTCCATCATCGCGCTCGGGAAGATGGCGACGTAGAGGTCCTGATCGACGAAGTTCTCGACGTGGGGGTGCTGGATCCACTGCTCGCTCGTGCTGTGGTAGACCACGTTCGCCGTCTGGAAGTCGTGGCCGTTCGGCGTCGTGAAGTCGAGGGTGTAGACCGTGCGGCCGCGGTCGTTGAAGTGCTTGCCGTCGTAGCGGACGGTGTAGCCCTCGACGTTCCGCGTCTCGCCCTGCTGAAGGATGAAGTTGTCGCGGTCGCCCCGGATGTCGGCGCCCTGCCCGTCGCTCAGCGGGTCGTTGAAGACGGTCGAGGAGACGATGCCGAGCAGCATCAGCGCGAAGCCGACGTGCGTGATCGAGCCGCCGGCGAGGCGGAGGTTGCCGCGCGCGATCCGCCAGAGGACGGCCCCATTGCCGTAGAAAGAGAAGAACGCGGCGAAGAGCAACAGCAGGAGCATCAGGCTCTGCCCGTAGCCCGTCCAGAACTGCTCGACGCCCCCACCGATTCCGGCTTCGACGACGGAAGCCGGAGCGGCTGCGACCGTGGGGGCGGCCGGCGTCGTCATTGAGACGAAGGGGGTGAGCACGAGCACGGCCGCCACCGACGCTACTGTCAGCGCGAGCGGCTTCAGCAGCGCGCGGTTCACGTTCTCGACCGTCATCTTCTTCCACCAGAAGAGCTGGCCGAGCCCCGCGAGCGAGGCGACGATCACGGCGAGCGGGAGCGTCCACGTGTTGTAGAACGAGATCGCCACGCCGGCCGGGTTGTCACGGAAGATCCGCCCGAGGATCGGCGCGCTCGTCCCGACGATGATGACGAGGCCGAGCAGGCACAGCGTGAGCGCGCCCGTGAAGATCATCGACTCGCGGCTGAGCGTGGCCGGCGGCGTGCGCGGCACCGGCAAATCTTTGTAGCGCACAGCGAACAGGCCGAAGCCGACGGTGCCCATCGTCCCGATCCACAGCAGAAGCTGGTTGTAGAGCCCGAGATCGACGAACGAGTGGACCGACACGTCGCCGAGGATGCCGCTACGCGTGAGGAACGTCGAGTAGACGACGAACATGAACGCGGCAATCGAAAGCAGGAGGGCGCTCTTGTGTCCGGCCGCGCTCTTCTTCTGCACGATCATCGAGTGGATGGCCGCGATCCCGAACAGCCACGGCACGAGGCTGGAATTCTCCACCGGATCCCACGCCCAGTAGCCGCCGAACGAGAGCGTCTCGTAGGCCCAGTACCCGCCCATCACGATGCCCACGCCGAGCACGAGCGTGGCGTAGAGCGTCCACGGCAGCGCTGGCCGCACCCACTGCGTGTACTGCCGCTTCCACAGTGCGGCGACGGCGAACGCGAACGGTACCGTCATCGCCGCGAACCCGGTGAAGAGCGTCGGCGGGTGGATCGTCATCCAGTAGTTCTGGAGGAGGTCGTTGAGGCCGTTGCCGTCGGGCGGGACATAGCCGGCCTGCTGGAGCACGGGGGCCTCGGGGAACTTCGCCGCGAGGGTCTGGAACGGCGAGACGCCAATCGAGAACGCGCCGAAGTCGATGCCGGCGACCATCGTGAGGAGGAAGAACTGGCAGAGGGCGAAGACGGCGAGGACGGGGGCCTCGAACGTGCGCCGGATCTCACCGTCGCGGTCCGGTGCCGGGCGCGTACCCCAGCGGATGAGGAGCGCACCGAGGATACCGGTGTAGACGATCCAGAGGAGGAACGAGCCTTCCTGCCCGGCCCACGTCGCGGCGAGGGTGAAGTAGGTCGGGAGGTCGTTCGAGGAGTTGGCGTAGACGTAGGCGTACTGGTACTGGTGCGTGGCGAAGAGGTACACCAGCAGCCCGAAGGCGACGACGCTGCTGCCGAGCGCGGTGAACCAGGCCTGCCGCCCGATCCGTTTCCACCAGGCCTCGTCGGCGCGTTCGCGCGTGGCCTGGACGTAGGCGACACCGGCGATGACGGTCGCCACGAGGGCGACGAGGAGGAGCAGACTTCCAACTGTTCCGATCATAACTCTAAGCGATGGCGTTGAGCGCGCGAGGAGTGCGTGTCCGGCAGCGGATACTGCGCGCAGGGAGAGCCGTTCCTGCCCCGCGCCGGAGGGCGACTAGCATACGAACAAATCCGGGCGTACCCGCCGGGTTCACGGTTTTTTGCGGGGCTCCATCAGACCTGAAGATCAGGCAGCACAGCGCTCGACCCGGACGCTCGTGCTCACGAGACCGGCTCCCCTGAAGGTTCGTGGATGTCCTATTGACAATGCCATATTCAAAGACTTAAGTTCTGTGAGGCACCCTTTGTAACTCACTGCACCATGACTGATTCCAAGTACCTCCAAGCTGCTCAAGAACTCGCCCCCTATGCTGGGGAGGTCGTATCGGAGCGCCGCCCACCCGGTGACCTTGAGCGAACCTCTTTCCGGTTGGCCTCGGTGGCGGATGCGGCCAAGGAGTGGCTTACAACCTACCTCCATGAATCCCAGAGGGCCATTCTCGACCGCGTGCCTGCCTACCTCGACGTCGCAGCCAAAGCATATACGCCGGCTCAACTCCGGCCGATCTTGGATGGGTTGACAGACCAGGGAGGCGACCGGAAGACTTACCTCGTCTCGGCTCAGACGCTCCAGCGGCTCAACAAGCACGCCGATCGCCTCGGCGTCGCCCGCGATACGCTCCTTGCCTTCGCTCTCCTGGGGATGCAGGTACTTCTTGAACAGGAGACAGACAAGGCTCGCGAGCGTCGCGCCGCCGCGCTAGACGAGGTCCGTGAGATCTTCGATCAGGCCGAGGCGCTGGAGGGTCGTCTCCGGAGCAGTCTCGGGGCGGACGACCCCGCCCTCCGCCGGCTCGGAGAGGCCGTCACCCTTCTCAGCATGCTCGTGGACGACCTCGATGAGGAACAGAGAACGGGCCAGCCGCTACCGAAGAGTTTTCACTGATCACTCAAGCCCTTTCACCCATCCCCCACTCGTCATGGACTCGAACGAAATGTCAGGACCTGAACTGATCCCTTCGCTCATCGCGGGCCTCCCCCTAGAGGAGCGAGAGCTTCTGCTCCAGCAGATCGTTGGGAAAGGCAGCCCTGAGCCTCTCGGGGAATCAAAGGAAGACCGTGCTAACGACGTGCCTGCGGGCGCCGCCGAGATCATCTGCGTCGTCGATCGTTCCGGTTCGATGGGGGCTATCCGCAACGATGCCATAGGGGGGTTCAACCAGTTCGTGGAGGAGCAGCGGCGTCTGCCGGGGGCGGTTCGCCTCACGCTCGCCCTCTTCGATCACGAGTACGACCTTGTGTACGATGCTGTCCCGCTCGCGGAAGCGCCTCCGCTCGACGAATCTACCTACGTCCCCCGAGGGACGACGGCGTTGTACGATGCACTTGGACGGACATTGGAAGCGGTTGGGCAGCGTCTCGTTACTGGCGAGCCCAAGGAGTCGCAGCGGGTCGTCGTCTGCGTCCTCACCGACGGGATGGAGAACGCCAGTACCGACTACACGGCGACGTCGGTCCGCCGCCTCATCGAGGCGAAACGGGAGGCCGGCTGGGCCTTCGTCTTCCTCGCCGCCGACGAGGATGCCATTGAGGCAGCTCGTTCCTTCTCCATCCCGGCAGCGGACACGGCTATGTTCGAAGCGACAGGGACCGGAGTACGAAGGGCGTATGCCCGCGTCAGCGCAAGAGTCGCTGACGTCAGACAAGGTCGGTGAGGAGGAACGGACGCCCTCTGTTCCACCCGTTCATACACTATCACTACCATTGAACCACTACGGAAATGGGACAGCAATTCAAGGAATCAGATCGCGACCGCGTTATCGCATTCGTTGAGAAAGAGCGAGGTGTCAAGCTTCGCCGACGCGGGAGAGCCAGGAAAGTGCTGGTGGATAAGGAGGGGTATCTCTATACCGTGATTGGCACTTACTCCGGCAACTTCCATGGTATCGAGGCGGAAGACCTCGAATCCGCTTCAGGGGAGAATGATGCGTTGATCATGGCATTCGCTGACGGGGAGAACCTTGAGGTGTATGAGGGGTCGCTCCGCCTGCTACGGAAGGGACGTCATGCCCTGAGTTCCGAGGTGAAGGGGCAGCGTAAGCAATACAAATTCCATACTGAAAAAAGAGGTGGGAGGATGAGCGTGAAGGAGGTGCCGGGACTCATGTTGACTCACATTGGCCGTATAGGCCCTAGCGACTACCTCCGCGCGGATCGACCGGCGAAGATGCCGCTCTCTCCTCAGGAAAGGATAACGAGAAGGTTTGAGCAGCGCTCAGGAGAGGGGCAGAATGAAATAATTGAGATGTTGCAGCGAAAGCTCAGGGCTCGACAAGGATAGCGTCGTGCTCCGCCACGAACCCCCGCACCCATGCCCGTGACCCAGGACCAGATCGACCGCGCCGTGGCTGTCGCCCGGCGCTACGGCGCGCGCCGCGTGCTCCTCTTCGGCAGCGCCCTCGACGACCCCGCGACGGCCCGCGACCTCGACCTCGCCGTCGAAGGCGTCGAGGGGTGGGACTTCTTCGGGATGTCCGCCGAGATGGAACGCGAAGCGGAAGTCCTGCTCGACGTCATCCCGCTGGACCAGGATACTTGGTTCACCCGTCGTATCCGCGAACGGGGACGCCCACTCTATGAGCGCACGTGATCTCCAGGACGAGGTGAGGTACGACCTCATCCAGATGCAGGTTACGGTGGATGAGCTCGAAAAACTCCGCCGTGACGTGGGCGGACGTGCGCCGACGCTCCGCGAGGTGATGGCGGCCGGGGCCTTCCTGTCCTCGTTCTACAACGGCGTCGAGAACATCTTGAAGCTCGTCTCGAAGCACAACGGTGTCCCCCTCCCGTCGGGTGACCACTGGCATGTGGCGCTCCTCGACCGCTTCCGCGAGCCGCCCACGGTCGGTCTGCCGGTGCTGCTCGCGGAGCCCTTGGCGCTGGACCTCGACGTGTACCGCCGCTTCCGACACGTCGCTCGCACCAGCTATGGCGTCGAACTAAAGTGGGAACTAGTGGCGACAGGTATCGACCAGATCGCCTCCGTCTTCGAGCGCTTCCGCGCTGCCGTTACCGATTACCTGAGCCGGCTGGACTGACCGCGTTGCCCGCCGCCGGATGGAGCAGCGCGCGCAGCTGCCCGACGTGCTTCGGGAGGACGAGCGCGGCGAAGGCGAGCACGACGGCGAAGCCCGCCGCGCCGTAGAGCCCCCACGCCGCAAACGGCACGAGGGCCGTGGCGACGACGTTGCCGGGGATCGAATCGCGCACCCCGCGCCACGCGGCGAACGCCCACCGGCCGACGAGGAACAGCACGCCCCAGAGCGGTACGAGCAAAGGCATGAGGAGCAGGAAGCCGCCCGCTGCCGTCGCCAGTCCCTTGCCGCCCACGAGCCGCGCCGCCGAGAGCGAGAGCCACAGGTTGTAGTTGTGTCCGGCAATCGCTCCTAGGAGCGCCGCGCTCTTCGGCCAGAACACATCGGGCGCTCCGAAGGCCCCCGCCACGGCCCAACCGGCGGCGACGGCCGCGAGCCCTTTCACCGCATCGAGCACGAGGACGAGCCCGCCGATGCGCCGCGAGCCCGTCGTTCGGTACGCGTTGTTCGCCCCGACATTCGACGAGCCCTCGAAGCGCACGTCGAGCCCGTGCCGGTGCTTGACGACGAGGTACGCCGTCGGCACCGAGCCGAGGAGCCAGCCGACGAGAGCGCAGGCGAGCAGGGTCATAGCAGCAGGGCCGGCATGTCCGGCTGCGTGTAGATCTGCACCTGCCCGTCGTGCGAGATTTTGATGGCGACCCCGTAGCGGCTGAGGTGGCGGGCCGTCAGCTCGCCCGTGCCGTAGACGCCCTGCAGCGTCTCGCTGCCGGTATCCACGATGCAGCCGTAGTGGAGCACCTCGCCGGAGGGGTGGATGACCGTCGCCCCGTCGCTGGCGAGCTGCCGCATCAGGAACGATCGCCGCGTCGGGTCGAAGAGGGAGAGCGGCTCGGTGAGGAGGCGGTTCTGTGTTTTGAGATGGACGTGCTCGGCGCCGTCTTCGCTGGGGATCCACACGAGGGCGCTCGTGTGCCGGTTCGAAAGCTTGAGGACGAAGGGGAGGAGGGCGTCGAGGAAGGCGGGCGAGCAGGCGATCCGGCTCATCACGGCCCCGTAGATCGAGCGGTAGTCGCGCAGGCGCCACGTCTCGTTGTGATACGAGAAGTCGAGCCCGTCCGGCGTGCTCACACAGAACTCGCTCCGGCTGTTGACATGGAAGAGGGCCTCGCCCGCGCTCAGCCGGTGCTCCAGCCACTGGCGCGAGGTGCCCGAGCCGGGCGGCACGGCGAAGGCGTGGCGGACGGTGAGGGACCGGTCACAGACGAAGTACGTCCCCCGCCCATCCACCATGAACCAGAACCGCTTGTCGATGTCGTGGGCATTGTAGAGCCCGCTCGGACGCACGAGGGGCAGGAGAATCTCTCCCTTCCGGCTCCCGGCCTCGTCGGCTGAGCGGACGAAAAGCAGTCCCGTTGTAAAGTGCTCGCCCTCGAACGTCGCCGAGCGAAGCTTGGCGAAGAGTTCGAGCAGGTGAAGGGCGGCGGCCTCGGCGTGTGCGTCTTCGGCAATGTATTTGGCGACGGTGAGTGCGATCAGCCCGTCGCCGAGGGCACGGGTCGCGTCGGTGAACCCGCGGCGGCGGCTCTCCGCAATGCCGACCCGCATCGCCTCGGCGAAGGCGTCGAACACGCGGGCCGTATCGACGATGCGGGGCTTACGGAGGCGGAGCACGAACGGGACGCCCGGCTCGGCCGTGGGGCCGGCGAGCAGCGCGGTGTCGTCGCTGAGCAGGAGGCTGGAGAAGCGGCCGCTGCGGAGGTCGTCCACGATGTCGGCCGGGAGCGCCGCGAGGTCGTCGGCCAGCGCCTCCGTCTGGAGCAGGTCCGCTTCGGCGTTGAAGAAGCGGGCGGCCGTGTTGCACAGGATGCGCTCTCCCTGCGCCCCGAGCGCACGCGGGGTGCCGAAGTAGGGCCCGGCCGAGTCGGAGTCGACCCAGTCAGGGGTGCTGGCGGACTCGGAGTGAGACATGGCGAAGCCCAAGCGAGGCTGAACCGTGGAGCGACCGCGGAGCCGGAGCGGCAGCGGACGGCCTAAAGATAGCGGTGGTGCGGAGGAAAACAGCGCGGCGCGCCGGGGCCGAGCGGCGCGCGTTTTACTTCGCGTACGCTACGGCGCGGACCTCGCGAATGACAGTGATCTTGACCTGGCCGGGGTACTGGAGGTCCTGCTCGATCTTCTTCGAGATCTCCCGCGCCATCTGGTCGGCGCGGGCGTCCGAGACGAGGTCGTGGTTGACGATCACGCGGACCTCGCGCCCGGCCTGAATAGCGTAGACTTGCTGCACGCCGTCGAACCCGCGGGCGGCTTCTTCGAGCGCCTTCAGCCGCTGGACGTAGTTCTCCAGCCCCTCGCGGCGCGCGCCCGGCCGCGCCCCGCTGATGGCGTCGGCGGCCTGCACGATGGGCGAGAGCGGCGTCGTCATCTCGATCTCGTCGTGGTGCGCGCCGATGGCGTTGCAGACCTCGGGGTGCTCCTTGTACCGCTGCGCCCACTCCATCCCGACAATCGCGTGCGGGCTCTCCAGCTCGCCCTCGACCACCTTGCCCACGTCGTGCAGCAGCCCGGCGCGGCGGGCCTTGCGCGGGTCGAGGTCGAGCTCGGCGGCCATGAGCGAGGCGAGCTGCGCGACCTCGATTGAGTGCGCGAGCAGATTCTGCCCATAGCTGAAGCGGAACTTCATCCGCCCGATGAGCCGGACGAGCTCAGGGTGGAGTCCGTGGAGCCCGAGCTCGATCACCGCCTCTTCGCCGGCCTCGATCACGTCCTCCTCGATCTCGCCCCGCGTCTTCTCGACGATCTCTTCGATGCGGGCCGGGTGGATGCGACCGTCCTGCACGAGCCGCTCCATCGCCACCTTCGCGATCTCGCGGCGGACCGGGTCGAAGCCGGAGAGGAGCACGGCCTCCGGCGTGTCGTCCACGACGACCTCGATGCCGGTGGCGGCCTCGAACGCGCGGATGTTGCGGCCCTCGCGCCCGATGATCCGCCCCTTCATATCGTCGCTCTGGAGCTGGACGACGGAGACGGTGTGCTCGATGGTGTGGGTGGAGGCCGTCCGCTGGATCGCCGTCAGGACGACCTTCCTCGCCTCGCGGTTGGCCGTCATCTTGGCCTCGTCGCGGATCTCTTTGATGGCGGCGGCGGCCTCCATCTTGGCCTCGTTCTCCAGCTCCTCGATCAGCCGCTGGAGCGCCTCCTGCTTCGTGATCCCGGTGACGGCTTCGAGCTTGCGGACGTGCTCGCCGACGAGCCGGTCGAGGCGGACGTGCTTGGCGGCGAGCGCTTCGCGCAGGCCCTCGGCGTCCCGTTCCCGCGCGGCGACTTCCTGCTGCCGGGTGCCAACGGTCTTGGCGAGCTTCTGCACGCTCGCGCGGAGTTCCTCGGCCTCGGCATTCCGGTGCTCGGCCTCGGCCCGGAGCGCGTCCACGGCGTCGAGCGCTTTCTGCAGGGCGACCTCGCGCTGGCTGGCCCGCTTGAGGCGGCGGGCGAGCTTCTCCTGCCGGGCGTCGAGCTTGTGGCGAATGCGCCGGTACTTCGCCTTCTGTTCCTCGGCCTCGCCCGCGAGCCGGTGGCGCTCGGCGTCCAGCGCTTCGCGTGCCGTCACGACGTGCTGCTGGCGGAACGCCTCAGCCTCCTGCTGCGCCTGCTCGACGAGGGCCTCGGCCTCGCGGACGGCCTCGTCGAGCCGCTGCCCGGTGCGGCTGGTCCACGCCAGCCGTCCCAGCACGAAGCCGAGCGCGACGAGAACCGCAGCGATGAGAAGGAGGACGACAGGGTCCATAAAAGGCATGGCCTATAAAAACGCCCCGGATGAGCGGTCTCGCTTCCGGGGCGCTTGATGCAGGCAGCGAAACCCGGTCGTGGGCCGGGCGCGGCTGCACCGAAAAGGACACCAGCCTACAGCGCGGTGTATGAAGAAGCCTCTTCAGTACACAGTGGGTGCCGCTCGGGCCCTCTTTCCTTCCACGGTGCCGGCGGTGACGCCGGCGTCCCGACGAGTCGGGCTGTGGCCTGGAGGTCAGACCTGAAGGGTGGCTCCCATTTTTGTAGGTGTCAGGCTCTTATAACAGGGCCGTAGACCGGTGAGGGGCGCGGCAACCGGGCGCGCAGAATTTCTCCGCGGTGACCGGCGTGCGAGCACGGGCTTATATAGAGGAGAGAGGGCCGGGAGTTCCTGCCACTCTTTTGGGATTCGTTGAAGGCGACCGGGCGTGGGAGCACACCCACCCACCGCGTTGTGAGCCTCACGCCTCGTCGCTCAGCACCCCGTCGAGCCGGTCGGCGAGGGCGTCGGCGTCGGTGGTGACGGAGGTGCGGAGCCGCTGTAGCTCGTCCCGGACGAGGTGCAGCTCTTCGGCAATTGCGAGCGCGCCGAGCACGGCGTACGTCACGTCCGACACGCCGGTGACCTCGGCCTGGATCGTGCGCATCCGCGTATCGACGTACGCGGCCACCCGCCGCGTGAACGCCTCGTCCTCCTCGGACACGCGCAGGGGGTACTCGTGGTCGAGGATCTCGACGCGAAGCGATTTCAGGGACATACGATTGCGGGAGGGTGGAGGGCTCAGCCAGCGGATTCCGAGGTCGGCTCGCCGTCGGGAACATCGTCGGCAGCGGGCTCGGCCAGCATCCGGTCGATGGCTTCGATGAAGCTCTCGACCTTTTTGCGCAGGTCGGCGGGGTCGCCTTCGAGCGTGAGGGTGGGGAGGGCGTCGTCGTCGCCGCGCGCGACGTCGTCGGCCGCCAGCACCTGCACGCGCTCGGCGAGCGCGGCGTTCTCGGCGCGCAGCCGCTCGATCTCTGCCGCTGCCGCCTCGATCCGCCCTCGCAGCCGCTCCATCGCGGGCAGCGCGGGGTCGGACGAGGTGGCGTCAGGCGTTTCGGAGAGAGGCGCAGTGCTCATGGCGATGGCGAATGGGCGAGTCGAAATATACAGGCCGCGCGGTCATGTCGGGCTGCGCGGGTGCGCTGTTCACTGCCGAAGCTGGGCACCGTGCTCCCCACGCAGGCGGTCCACGACGGCGCGCACGCGCTTGTCCACGACCTTGTCCGTCAGCGTCGTCTCCGCGCCGAAGCGGAGCGCGAAGGCCACGCTCTTTTTCCCGGCCTCGATGCGGTCACCCGCGTAGAGGTCGAAGACGCGGGCGCCCTGGAGCAGATCGCCCCCGGCCGCGCGGATCGTCGCCAGCATCGGCCCGATGGGGGCGTCGGCGTCCACGGTCACGGCGAGATCGCGGTCTACGGCGGGCGTGCGGGAGATGGGGGTGTAGCGCGTCGGCGGCCGGGCCGTCACGGCGGCGGCGATCTCCTCCCAGTTGAGTTCTGCGAAGTAAATCGGCTCCTGCAAGTCGGAGAGTGCATCGGCGGTGCGGGCGAGCACGCCGAGGCGTTGCCCCCGGTATTCGAGGAAGAGACGGTAAGCCGTCCGCTCGTTCGCCTCCGTCGCGGCGATCTCTTCGATTTCGTCGATCCCGAGCGTGCGGAGCAGCAGCTCGACCACGCCTTTGAGGTCGTAGAAATCCACCACCCGCTCCGGCAGGTCCGGCCCGGCGAGCTGCGCCGGCCCGCTCATCCCGAGGATCAGTGAGGGGTGCTCGTGGTAGCCGGCAATCGGGTTCGACGGGTCGTCGGCGCGGCCGTAGACGTGGCCGAACTCGAAGAAGCGGAGGGGTCCGGCGTCGCGGTTCTGGTTGTACGCCATCGCGCCGAGCAGCCCCGGCAGCAGGCTCGGCCGGAGCGCGGCCATCTCGCGGCTGATCGCGTTGACGGTCACGGCGACGTCCATCTCCACGCCGGTCAGTTCGGCGGCGTCGAACGCCTCGGCGACGCGGGTGGGGAGGAGGCTGTTCGTGTACAGTTCGCGGAAGCCGAGCCCGACGAGTTGGCCCTGCACCCGCTCGCGGAGCTGTGCCTCGCGGTCCGGCCGCGGCGGCGTGAACGGGACGGCGGTGCGCGTCGGCGTCGGGATTCGGTCGAAGCCCCACAGCCGAGCGACCTCCTCGATCACGTCGATCTCGCGCTCCACGTCCGGCCGGAACGTCGGGACGACGCACGTCAGCCCGAGCTCGGCCTCCTCGCCTTGCACGATTCCGCTGCGGAGGGCACGGCCCAGGATCGACCCGGCCACACCGGGGTCGCCGACTTCGAAGCCAATCGCCGTCAGCAGGCGCTTGACCTCGTCGAGCGGGATCTCGGTGCCGAGGAGGTGGGCGAGCCGCTTCGGGCGCAGCGTGATCTCGCAGGGCTTCGGGACGACGGGGTGCTCATCCACCCGGCCGGGGACGATCTCGCCGCCCGCGAGCTGATGGATGAGCTCGGCCGCCCGCGCCGCCGCCCACGCCTGCCCCGCCGGGTCCACGCCGCGCTCGAAGCGGTACGAGGCGTCGGTCTGCAGGCCGAGCGCCTTCGCCGTCCGGCGGATCGAGGTCGGATCGAAGTAGGCGCTCTCGATGAGCACGTCGGTCGTGGCGGCGGAGACTTCGGAGTTCTCGCCGCCCATCACGCCGCCGATGGCGACGGGCCGCTCGGCGTCGCAGATCATCAGCGTCCCGACCGGCAGCGTCCGCTCCACGTCGTCGAGCGTGGTGAACGTGGACTCCTTCTCCGTCTGCCGGACGACGATCTTCGCCCCGGCGAGGGTCTGGAAGTCGAAGGCGTGGAGCGGCTGCCCGACCTCGTGCATCACGTAGTTGGTGACGTCCACGACGTTGTTGCGCGGCCGGAGCCCGATGGCTTCGAGCCGCGCCTTCAGCCACGCCGGCGATTCGCCGACGGTGACGCCGCGCACGAGCATCCCGACGTAGCGCCCGCATACGGCCGGCGCTTCGATCTCGACGGAGAATGCTTCGGCGGTGTCCCGTCCTTCTCTCGGTACGGTGACTTCTGGCTTCCTCAGCGGCTTCTCCGTCACCGCCGCCACGTCGCGCGCGACCCCGATATGACTCGCCGCGTCCGGCCGGTTCGGGGTGATGGCGACGTCGATGGTGACGTCGCGTACGGGGACGCCGCGCTCGGCGAGGTAGCGGTCGAACGGCTGCCCGATGGGAGCCTCCCCGTCCAGCACCATGATGCCCGCGTGGTCGGTGCCGAGGCCGAGCTCGTCCTCGGCGCAGATCATCCCGTTCGACTCCTCGCCGCGCAGCTTCGCCTTGCCGAGCGTGACGGGCTCCAGTGCGCTCGGGTCCTTCCGCGACGGCAGCAGCAGCGTCGTCCCGACCGTCGCGACGGGCACCTTCTGCCCGGCCGCCACGTTCGGCGCGCCGCAGACGATCTGCACGGGCTCGCCGTCATCCGAGTAGCCCTCGCCGAGATCCACGTCGCAGAGCGTCAGCCGATCCGCGTTCGGGTGCGGCCGCGTCGCCAGCACGTGCCCCACGACGACGCCCGAGAGATCGCGCCCGTGCGCCTCGACGGACTCGACTTCGAGCCCGAGCATGGTCAGCACCTCGGCCAGCTCATCGGGCGCGAGGCCGTGGTCGACGTAGTCGGAGAGCCAGTTGTAGGAGATGTTCATGGGTCGGAGGTTGGGGGTTCGAGGTTCGAGGAGGCTCAGTCAGAACCCAAAACCTCAAACCTCAAACTCAGAACTGTTTTAGAAACCGCACGTCGTTTTCGTAGAAGAGGCGGATGTCGTCGACGCCGTACTTCAGCATCGCCATCCGCTCGACGCCCATGCCCCACGCGTAGCCGGTGTAGCGCTCGGGGTCGATCTGGACGGCTTCGAGCACATTCGGGTCTACCATGCCGCAGCCGAGGATTTCGAGCCAGCGTCCGCCGTCGGGCATGCTGTCGTCGGCCCACCAGATGTCTACTTCGGCGCTGGGCTCGGTGAAGGGGAAGAAGCTCGGTCGGAACCGCATCCGCACGTCGCCGCCGAAGAGGGCCTGGGCGAACACGTGCAGCAGCTCTTTGAGGTCGGCGAAGGTGACGCCCTCGTCCACGAAGAGGCCCTCGACCTGGTGGAACAGGCAGAAGCTCTTGTACGAGATCGCCTCGTTGCGGTAGACGCGGCCGGGGACGATCACGCGGATCGGCGGGCCGGTCCCATCTTTTACAGCCCGCTCCATCACGCGGATCTGCGCCGGCGAGGTGTGCGTTCGCATCACGACGCCGTGCCCGTCCGGCGGGGGCGGGTCGAGGAAGAGCGTGTCCTGCATGTCCCGCGCGGGGTGCTCCGGCGGGAAGTTGAGCGCGGTGAAGTTGTGCCAATCGTCTTCGATCTCCGGCCCCCTCTCCACCGTGAACCCGAAGTGACCGAAGATCTGCTCGATCTCGCGGAGCGTCTGCGTCAGCGGGTGGAGACTGCCGGGCTCGATGGGAGCGGGGATGCGGCCGGGGAGGGTGAGGTCGAGGTCGGTGCGCTCGGCGCCGTCGCTGCTCGCGAGGGCGGCCTGCGCCGTTTCGATGGCGGCTTCGGCCTTCTGCTTGAGCGCGTTGAGGGCCTGGCCGGTCCGGCCGCGCTCGGCGGGCTCGACCTCGGTGATCCGCCCGAAGAGGTCGGTGATCCGGCCGCTCTTGCGACCGAGCGTGCGGATGCGGAAGGCCTCGATCTCGTCGGGCGTCGTGAGCCGGACGTCGTCGAGCTCGCGGTCGAGCGCGGCGATCTCGTCGTGGAGCGTAGTCGTGTCGGCGGACATGGCAAGCGGGGGCTGGCGAACAAAAATTCCCGCCGGGCGCGGCGGCCAGGCGGGAAACAGGTGTCGAGCGGGGCCGGGCGGTCTACGCCGTGGCCAGCTCGACGACTTTCGTAAAGGCTTCCGCGTCGTGCATGGCGAGGTCGGCCAGCACTTTCCGGTTCAGCGGGATGTCCGCCTTGCGGAGGTCGGAGATGAGGCGCGAGTACGTGGTCCCGTTCAGCCGCGCGGCGGCGTTGATGCGGGCGATCCACAAGCGCCGGAACTGCCGCTTACGCTGGCGGCGGTCCCGGTACTGGTACTGCAACCCCTTCTCGACGGAGTGCTTGGCAACGGTGTAGACGTTGCCCCGGCGGCCCCAATAGCCTTTCGCAAGCTTCAGAATCTTCTTGCGGCGGCGACGGGAAGCCACGGTGTTGCGTGCGCGTGGCATTTGGTTGCTCCGTTAAGGGTAAAAAAGAATCGGTGAGATCCGGCCTGGGCCGGCAGTAGGCGTATGCTGCGGACGGGGAGCCCGGAGGGGTCCGTCGTTACGAGCCGCCGAGGAGGCGCTTGATCCGCTTCTCGTCGGCCTTGTCCACGAGCGTCGCTTTGGCGAGGTTGCGCTTCCGCTTCGGCGACTTCTTGGTGAGGATGTGGCTGGCGAACGCCTTCTGCCGCTTGATCCGGCCGGTGGCGGTCCGGGCGAAGCGCTTCTTGGCGCCGCTGTTGGACTTCATCTTCGGCATGGAAACTCCTGATTATGAGGCCAAAAAAAGAGGCGAGCCGTTGCGGATCGCCCCTCTGGCAGAAATGAAAAGATACGGGGGGCCGGGGGCGGCTGCAACGGCGGAGTTTGAAGAGCAAGAGTAAAAAGGGAGTGAGAGGGTGGGAGTGGCTCGAACGTGGACGGACGACTTACTCCCACCCTCCCATACTCACGAACTGCTCTTCTTCCCGGACTTGTCCGGCGTGAGCATCACCGTCATCCGGCGGCCTTCCATCTTCGGGAGCTGCTCCACGCGCGAGATGTCGGCGAGCTCCTCGATAAAGCGGCCGAGGAGGTCGGCGCCGCGGTCCTTGTAGATGATGTCACGGCCGCGGAACTGGACCCACGCCTTGACCTGGTTGCCGTCTTTGAGGAAGCCGCGGGCGTGCTTGGCCTTGAACTCGAAGTCGTGGTCGTCCGTGTTCGGGCGGAAGCGGACCTCCTTGAGCTCGACCTTGTGGGCTTTCTTCCGCTGCTCCTTCTCCTTCTTCTGCTGCTCGTAGCGGAACTTTCCGAAGTCCATGATCTTGGCTACGGGCGGGTCCGCATCGGGGGCTACTTCGACGAGGTCGAGGCCACGCCGCTGGGCAAGCTCGAGGGCCGCGGCGATTTCGTAGATGCCGTGCTCGCCCTCGGGGTCTACGACGCGCACGCGGTCGGTGCGGATCTGGTCGTTGATTCGGGTGCGGGGGCCGCGTTGCTGTACCGGCCGGGAGGTTCTTCTGGCGATGGTGTCGTCTCCTGCTAGTGGATGATGGGGGCCGGGGTCGCGGCCTCGCGTCTGTTGTAAAGGCGGCGATGAGCCCTAGGTTTCCGGGTCTGCCCGCGTTAGCGACGGCACGCGGTCTCTGGAAGATACGCACGTGCGCTAATTTCACCGACCTCCTACCTACACCGTGCCCATGGCTCGCCTCGCCCTCTACCCTGGCTCCTTCGACCCCGTCACGAACGGCCACCTCGACGTGCTCCGCCGCGCCCTCCGCCTCTTCGACCGCGTCGAGGTGACGGTGGCGGTCAACGCGTCCAAGCATACCCTGTTCTCGGGGGAGGAGCGCGTGGACCTCATCGAGCAGTCCGTGGCCGGGTGGCCCGCCGACGAGCGCGAGCGCGTCGGCGTCGAGCTGTTCGAGGGGTTGATCGCGGAGCAGGCGGCGCGGCGGGGCGCGGCGGCCCTCGTGCGCGGCATCCGGCAGGTCACGGACTTCGACTACGAGCTCCGCATGGCGATCGCGAACCAGCGGCTGAACGAGGAGGTGGTCACCGTCTTCCTCACGCCGAGCGAGGAGCACGCCTTCACGAGCGCCTCGCTCGTCCGCGAGATCCACCGCTTCGGCGGCGACGTGTCGTCGTTCGTGCCGCATCCCGTGCTGGCATGGCTGGAGGGTCGAGGGCGTGGGGAACGGGAGCGCTAGAAATTGATGGGACGAGTGAAGGATCGCGACGCTGCCTTACCTTGATGGATGTAAGGATTTGCGACCGTCAATCCTGACTTCCTGAGGTGTCGCTATGCATCGCCTGTATCTCTACGTGTTCCTGTTCGTCGTAGCTACACCGGCAGTCACCGCCCAAGCACCCACGGCGGATTCCACGGCCCTCGTCCTCATCGAGCTCACCGACGGCTCCTCGTTCGTGGGATTCGTGGTGCGCGAGAGCGAGAGCGAGGTGGTGCTCCGCACGCAGGCCGGGGCCGAGGTCATTATCCCGAAGGCCCGGATCCGGCGGCGCGCGCCGTTCGCGGGGCGGATCGAGGGCGAGCGGGTCATCCGCTACGACCCGAACCGGACCCGGCTCTTGTTCAGCCCGACGGCCCGGCCGCTCGGCACGGGGCAGGGCTACGTCTCCGTCTACGAGCTGTTCGTCCCCTTCGTCGCCGTCGGCATCACGGACGCCATCAGCCTGGCCGGGGGGACCATCCTCGCGCCCGGAGCCTTCGGCCGCGTCCTCTACGTGGCCCCGAAGGTGACGCTGGTGAACCGGCCGGGGCTCGCCGTGGCCCTCGGCGGCGTCGGTCTCGGCGTCTATCTCGGCGGCTCCGACGGGCCGGCCGGCGAAGACGATGTGAGCGATGTGGGGACGGCGGGAATCGGCTACGGGCTCGTCACGGTCGGCGGGCCGGAGCGGGCGCTCACGCTCGGGGCCGGCTTCGCGTTTGCCGAGGGGGAGATCGCCAGCGGGGCCATCCTCACCCTCGGCGGCGAGACGCAGGTCTCGAACTCGATCAAGCTCCTCACCGAGAACTACGTCATCCCGTTCGAGTCCACGACGAGCATCTGCCCGAACGGTGGGCCGTGCACGACCGAGTCGAGTACGGAGTACGAGATCATCGTCAGCGCCGGCATCCGCTTCTTCGGCGAGCGCCTCGCGGCGGACTTCGCGCTGTGGACCTCGCCCACGCTCATCGGCGACGAGGTATTCCCGTTTCTTCCGTGGCTCGGATTCTCGTATAACTTCGGGAGGTAGTGAGCGGGCTTCGTACCTTTGGGCGTCGCCTCCTCGCCCAAACAGGTACGTCATGGAACCCACCACGGCTCACGAACTGAACCCCCGTGTGGCGGCGATGCAGCCGTCGGCGACCCTCGCCATGTCCGCCCGCGCGAAGGCATTGGCGCGGGCCGGACGCCCGGTGATCGAGCTCTCGGCCGGCGAGCCTGACTTCGACACGCCCGCGCCGATCCGCGAGGCCGGCCGCCGCGCCATCGAGGAGGGGCATACGCATTACACGTCGAATGCCGGCACGCAGGAGCTCCGCGAGGCCATTGTCCGCAAGCTCCACGAGGACAACGGGCTCGACTACGGCCCGGCCGATATCCTCTGTTCGAATGGGGCGAAGCAGTCTGTGGCGCAGGCCGTGTTCGTGCTCTGCCGCCCCGGCGACGAGGTCGTGATCCCCGCGCCGTACTGGGTATCGTACCCGGAGATGGTGCGGCTGGCGGGCGCGGAGTCGGTCGTCGTGGAGACGGCGCCGGAGGGTGGCTACCGGATGCGGCCGGAGGATCTGGAGGCGGCGCTGGGCGAGCGGACGCGGCTCGTGGTGCTGAACTCGCCGTCGAACCCGACGGGCGCGGTCTACAGCCGCGCCGAACTCGAAGCCCTCGCCGAGGTGCTGCGCCCGCACGAGAACGTCTTCGTCATCTCGGACGAGATCTACGAGCACGTGATCTACGACGCCGAACACGTCTCGTTCGCTGCGCTACCGGGGATGAAAGAGCGGACGGTGACGGTCAACGGCTTCTCGAAGTCGTTCGCGATGACGGGCTGGCGGCTGGGTTACTTCGCCGCGCCGCGCTGGATCACCGAGGCGGCCTCGACGGTGCAGGGCCAGTTCACAAGCGCACCTTCGTCGATCACGCAGCAGGCGGGCGTCGCCGCGCTCGCGATGGACCGCGAGCCGGTCCGCCAGATGGTTCGGGCGTTCCGCGAGCGCCGCGACTTCGTTCTCGCCGCGCTCTCCGCCCTGCCCGGCGTGCAGTGCCCGACACCGGAGGGCGCGTTCTACGTCTTCCCCGACGTGTCGGACTACTTCGGGACGACGGCCCCCAACGGCCGCGTCGTCGATAACAGCGAGGACTTCTGTTTCTACCTGCTGGAGGAGCACGACGTGGCGCTCGTCCCCGGCGATGCGTTCGGCGCGCCCTACGGCGTGCGGCTCTCGTACGCGGCCTCGACGGAGGACTTGCGCGAAGCGATGCGGCGGATCGAGCGCGGGCTGGCGGCGCTGCGGGCGTGAGGGCGGGGCAGGGGGTCCGAAGCCGCACCCCCGCTCGAACTTCGCGGGGAACGCAGCGTAGGTTGCCCCTCCTTTTCCGACCCCCGAACGTCCCGACCCGTTGGAGCCGACCACCCCGCCGCCCTATCCCTCCCCCCGCTACCGGGCCGACGAGCCGCTGCCGCGCGCGCCGGAGGCGTACGAGAGCCTCCTCATCGACACGACGCCGGCGCGCGAACGGCGCTGGCTCCACCTCCTCCTCTTCCTGCTCACCCTGGGGACGACGGTGTGGGCGGGCGCGTCACTCGTCGGACGTGAGCTGATCTACGCCGAGTTCGGGATGCGGGCGTTTATCTGGGACGGCCTCCGCTACGCGGTGCCGCTCCTCCTCTTCCTCACGGTTCACGAGTTCGGTCACTACATCGCCGCGCGCATCCGCGGCATCGATGTCTCGTTGCCGTACTTCATCCCGTTCCCGCTCCCGTTTCTCCAGCCGAACATCGGCACGTTCGGCGCGGTGATCCGGATCCGGGAGCCGCTGCGGCGGACGGGGCAGCTCTTCGACATCGGGGCGGCGGGGCCGCTCGCGGGGTTCGTCGTCGCGCTCGGCGTGCTCGTCTACGCGCTCGCCACGCTCCCGCCGCCGGAGTACGTGTTCGGCCTCGGCGGGCACGAGTCGCTCAAGCTGTTCGTGGACCGCTTCGGGGAGTTTCCGCCGGTGCCGCTGCCGGAGCCTGGCGAGCTAGGGCGCCTGACCATCGGGCAGACGCCGCTCTACTGGGCGCTCACGCAGCTCTTTCCGAACGTCCCGCCGATGTACGAGATGTACCACTACCCCGTGCTCTTCGCAGGCTGGCTCGGCCTCTTCTTCACGGCGCTCAACATGCTGCCCGTCGGGCAGCTCGACGGTGGGCACATCCTCTACGCCCTCGCCGGGCCGACGTGGCACGGGCGCGTCGCACGAACGTTCGTCATCGTGCTTCTGTTTTCGGCGACGCTCGGGCTGATGGTGGACATGGAGCCGCTGATGCGGGACCTCGCGCTCGGCTACGGGTACCAGGCGGCGCTCGGCGGGGCGGGCCTGTGGGTGATCGTGGCCGGGCTGCTCTACTTCTTCTTCGGCCGGCTGTTCGAGGACCGGCGCGCCGTTATCAGCGGGCTGTTCGTGACGGTCGCGGCGGCAGCCGTCGCTCTCCGGATCGGCGGGATCGCGGAAGCCATCGGCTACTCGGGCTGGTTTTTCTGGTGCCTGCTGATCGTGACGCTCATCAAAGTGGACCACCCGCCGGTCGTCTATCCCGAGCCGCTCACGCCGGGCCGCCGAGCGCTGGGGATTTTCGCGCTCGTGCTGTTCGTGCTCTGCTTCAGCTTCAAGCCGCTGTATATCGGGTGATGCATCACCCGTGGGGCAATTACGCTGCACCTCGGGTGGTATGCTTGCGCCCGCTCGCCCGGCCGTCGTAGGTTCGGGGCCGCTCTGAGAACCCACCCGTACGCCGCCCGACCCTTCGCTACGAGAGACGCTATCTTCCCGCCGCTCCGCCCATTCGGCCGGCGCGGCCCGGTCGCCCCGGCCGCCGCTTCCTCCCGCCTTCTCTCGATGCCCGGTTCCCGCTCGCTCCTCGGCGCTCTCGCGTCTTTCCCGCTCGGACTCGCCGCCCTGGTCGCGGCCCTCGCCGGGTGCGATTCGGCGCCCGGTCCCCAGCCGCTCGACGCCCGCCCGCCCGTCGTCTCCGACTTCGCGTTCTCGCCCGACAGCGTTTTCTTCGACGACGCCGTCACGTCCGGTGACTCCGCCGCCATCGACCTCGCCCTCAGCGTGCGCGCCGATGATCCCGACGGCGGGCAGATAGACCGCGTGGAGTTCGCGGTGCGGTGGCAGTTCGCGCCCTCGAACGAGCCGTCGGTGACGGGCGTGCTGGAGCCGGGCGACGACGGACGCTACGCGGGGTCGGTCGGGCTGGCGCTGCCGCGCAACCGGCGCGGGCTCTACTCCATCGTCGTCTACGCCGTGGACAGCGACGGGCTGCTGAGCAACCAGGTGCGCGGCCTCTTCGAGCTCGCCGGCTTCGGCCTCGGCCCGCCGGTCATCGACGCCGTCGAGGCCCCGGCCGAGTTCCGGCCGCCCGGCACGCTCCAGCTCATCGCCGTCGTCTCCGATCCCGACGGGCTCTCCGATGTCGCCCGCGCCGAGGTCCAGTTTCCGGCTCCGTTCAGCGGCGTCTTCGCGCTCGCCGACGACGGGGGCGCAGGCTCGGGCGATGCGACGGCCGGCGACGGTCGCTACACCGTCACGTTCGACATCCCCGCCGCCGACCCCGGCCTGGTCACCGTGACGTTCCGCGCGTTCGACCGCGACGGGATGGCGAGCGCCGACGTCCCGTTCACGATCACCATTCTCTGATGAGCCGGCGTCTCTCCGACCTCGCCTGCCTCCTGCTCGCTCTGCTGATCGCCGGGCCTGCCATCGCGCAGGTCCCCGGCGGCTACGACGCGGCACGGGTGCAGGATCTGATTTCCGTCAGCGGCCCGCAGCGCAACATCGTCGACAACTTGCACGCCGAGGGCGACACGCTCTGGGCCGGGCAACAGCTCATCTTCACGCCCGACGGCGGCCAGACGTGGCAGCTCGTCGACGACCCCGCGCTCACCCCGCTCGTCGCCCCGACCGCCATCGCATTCTCGATTGACGTCGAAGGTCCCAACGTGTGGGTCGGACTCGGCTTCAGCGACCCGGCGATTGCGAGCCGGCCGCAGAGCGCCGCGGGCTTCGCCCACTCCGAGGACGGCGGCCAGACGTGGCGCTACGAGTTTCGTCAGCTCGATCAGCCCGAGGACACGACGCAGGTCTACGGCGTCTCCATCCTCCCCGCGCTCCCCGTCATCGTTCCCCAGCAGAGCCCGCCGTTCGACATCGACTTCGACCCCGTGACCCGCGACGTGTGGGTGGCGGGCTGGGCCAGCGGCATCCGCACGCTGGAGTGGCTGCCGGACTCGAACCGCTACGCCCGCGACTTCAAGCGCGTCGTTCTCCCGCCGGACACGCTCGACGCGATCACGCCGGTCCAGCCGTACAACTTCCTCTACGCCCCCGAAATCCAAGACGCCGAAGAGGGCAACAACTTCCTCGGCTTCTCCGTGCTCGTGGACGAGACGGGGACGGTCTGGGCCGGGACCGTGGCCGGCGTCAACCGCTCGCGGCCGGAGGACGTGTTCGTGTTCGAAAACACCGATACAGGAGAGGTCTTCGAGGACCGGGCGTGGCAGCGGACGGGCTTCGACGGGACGAGCGCCGGGCTGCCAGGCAACTGGGTGATCTCCATCGAGGAGCAG
Organism: Rhodothermales bacterium; assembly: GCA_038232935.1. Classification (GTDB taxonomy): domain Bacteria; phylum Bacteroidota; class Rhodothermia; order Rhodothermales; family JANQRZ01; genus JBBSMX01. Next base: position 30,885 of record JBBSMX010000014.1, read on the forward strand.
CCCGTCGGCGATCCCGCGTTCGAGGTGGGGACGCCGGAGAACCCGCGCAACCCGGTGTGGCTGGCCGTGTGGCAGGCGCGCGAGGCGGACGAGCGCTTCGCCCTCGTCGTCACCCGCGACGGTGGGGAGACGTTCGAGCCGGCGCTTATCGGGGGCAACCGGTTCTACGACTTCGCCTTCTGCCCCGACGGCGCGGCTTACTGCGGGCCGAACACGGTCTACGCCGCCGGAGCCGACGGCCTGTTCATCTCCGACGACGGCGGGGCCACGTGGCGGAGCGTCCGCGATTTCCAGGACCGCGAGCGCGCCGGCCGCTTCGTCCGCCGTGGCGCTCGCGTCTTCGCCGTCGCCACGACGCCGAGCGCGCTCTGGGTCGGCACCGGCGACGGCCTGCTCAAGAGCGACGACGGCGGGGCGACGTGGACCATCTTCCGCGCCGACGTGCCCACGCACCCCGAGGAGCCGACGGACCGTGTCCCGGACGTCGAGGCCTACGCCTACCCCAACCCCTTCTCGCCGAGCGCCGACCGCTACGTCCGCATCCGCTACGACCGGACCGAGCCTGCGTCGATCCGCATCTTCGATTTCGGGATGAACCTCGTTCGCACGATCCCCAACGCCGCGCCGGTCGAGCAGGTGTGGGACGGCTACGACGAGAACGGCAACCGCGTCGCCAACGGGGTCTACTTCTACGAGGTGGACGCGGGCGGTGCGTCGATGACGGGCAAGATTCTGGTTCTGGAATGACAAGTGATGCGTGAGTTCAAGCACCCCCGTTGAGGGTGAGTTCACGCATCACGTGTCACGCATCACGACTTATGAAACACACCCTCTGGCTCGTCCTCCTTCTCTGCTTCGCGGCTCCGGCTTCGGCGCAGTACGCTGGGTCGTACGCGCGGCTCGGCTTCGGCGCGCGCGGGATCGCGATGGGCGGCGGGCTCGTCGGCGACGTGTTCTCGGGCGCGAGCCCGTACTACAACCCCGCGCTCGCGCCGCGCATCGAGCGGCAGGGGCTCGACGCCGCCGCCGGGTTCCTCTCGCTGGACCGCAGCCTCCAGTACCTCCAGTTCGCCTTCCCACTCCCGCCCCGTGCCGGGGCCGCCGTCGGCATCGTCCGCGCGGGCGTCGAGAACATCGACGGGCGCGACAACTCGGGCTATCACACGGACGACCTCTCGACGCAGGAGTACGCCATCTTCGCGGCCTTCGGGGCGCGGCTGAGCCAGCGCGTTTCCGGCGGGCTCGGCCTCCGCTTCTACCACGCCGACCTCTTCGACGGCGTGGACCCCGTCGTCAGCCTCTCGCTCTCGCTCGGTCTCGCGGCGCAGGTGTCCGAGAACCTCGCCTTCGGCCTCGCCGTGAACGACCTCCTCGCCCGCTACCAGTGGGACACGTCCGACGCCTTCGGCGACGGCGGGAAGCAGACGACGGACCGCTTCCCCGTCCGCTTCCAGTTCGGCGGGGCGTACCGGCTCGCCGGGGGGCGCGGGACGATCACGGCCGAGGTCGAATCGCAGGTAGCGAGCGCCGAGCGGCGGACCGAGCGGGTGAGCGAGATCGGCGGCGTCCCGACGATCTTCCGGACGAGCGACAAGCTCCGGCTGAGCGAGGCCCGCTTCCGGCTCGGCGGCGAGTACTGGCTGGTCCAGCCGTTCGGCATCCGCGCCGGCGTGGACCGGCTCGGGGCCGACGGGTTCGAGGGCGCGTCGCCCGCCGTCGGTTTCGCCGTGCGCCAGCCCCTCGGCGAGATCGCCGCGCGGATCGACTACACGGCCGTGCTTGAACCCTACGGCCTCGGCGTGATGCACCTCGTCGCCGTCCACCTCGATTTGTAGCGCGGAGAGCGGTGTTGTGAGCGGAGAAGGAAGCGCTTATACTGGAGAAGCCTACCGTCGAAACGGCCAGCCAACCCAGGGTATTCCGCCATGCGATCTCTCCTCTCGCTCTGCATCGTCTTTACCCTCCTCGCCACGACGGGATACGTCCGTGCTCAGGATGTAGTGGACGTGGAGACCGTCGTCTTCCGGGTGGACTTCCTCAGCCTCCAGCCGAAAACCCATTACGGGGTAACGCATTCCTACGAGGAAACGCCTCCGCCTCCTGGCTATCAGACCGTCGTAAACCTCCATTACGATTATGAGGAGCCGACTGACTTCGGATATCTGGAGGTTCTCAGCGCGCTCACCGGTCAACGTGTTCTGCGAGCGACGACTTGGTGGGCCGGGATAGGACGTTTTGAAATCCCATCGGACTCCCTCGGCTCCACGGACTTTGGGGAGTCCGGGCCGCCGGTCGTCGCCGATACGGTGGCTGTTGCTCTCCTCGCCTATGGCGAGGAGGCTGAGGCGCGGGCAGCCTGGGATGCCGTGGCGAGGACCGAGCCGGCTCGCAACCTCGCGGCTGATGGACCTGTCGAGGTCGTCGTATTCGAGCACTTCTACACGGTCGGTGCGGAGGACCCGACTACGGCCGAGTGGCTCGTCGTAGCCTACACGCGGCCACGCTCCAGCACCGCGATCTCGACGGATCTGGTGCGAGAGCAGGGGCTGCTGACGGTGTACCCGAACCCAGTAGCTAGTTCTGCCACGGCCGTATTCCACCTCCAGCAGGAAGGTCACGTCACGCTGCGGCTCTTCGACGTGCTCGGGCACGAGGTCACCACGCTCTCGGACGCCCGCCAGCCTGCCGGTCGGACGGAGGTGATGCTTCCACTCGCGGCGTTCCCAAGCGGGGTCTACTTCGTCCGCTTCGAAGCCGGGGAGGAGACAGAGACAAGGCCGATCACGGTCCTCCGCTGACGCCTGCTATCCACCCAGCCCACGCAGTGCATCGAGGAGGGCGCTGAGGCCGTAGCCCGTCGCGCCGGTGCGGATGCGGAGGGCGCAGAAGAAGTCGATCAGCAGCATCTGCGCGGCGTGGATCGGGACGGCGATCCAGAACGAGCGGCACCGCCACACGAGCGCGCCGAGGGCGAGCCCGCCGAGGATCGAGAGGTACGCCTCGGCCGGCGGCTTCGTGGCGTGGAGGATCGCGAACGGCACCGTCTGCACAACGATGGCGAGCAGCCCGAACGCCGGGGCCGTGCCGAAGAGGACGAACCCGCGCCAGAGGTATTCCCACCCGATCCAGTAGAACAGAAACAGCAGTTCGTAGATCACGAACACCTGCCAGTTCTGGGCCGCTTGCGGGAGGTGTGGGTACTGCGCTTGAAACGCCGGGTCCGCCGAGAACACCCACGTCCCGACGGCGACGAGCGGGAGGTAGAGCCCGGCGATGAGCGAGGCCAGCCGCCAGTCGCCGAGCCCCAGCCCGATCTCGGCCGGTCGCCGCTTGAAGATCAGCATCAGCGCGAGCACCGGAATCACGAACCCGAGCACGCCCTGCACGCCGAACCACCACGCCCACGAGAGCAGCGGCACGTCCTCCGGGGCAAACGCGCCGGCCAGCTCCTCGCGGAAAAAACGACGGCTCCCGATCTGTATCTGCACCAGCACCAGCACCGCCGCCACGACGAGGACGAAGATGGCCTGCCGGTCCATCGTGCCGAGGGTCTGCCGGAGGGCGAGCCACTCGCGGCGAAGGCGATCACGCATGAGTCGAAGGGTGGGGAAGAGAACGTGGGCGGCGACGAAAATACGCTCCCGTGCGGCTACGCATCCCGCCCTACGGCGTCGGCGATGGAGCCAAACCCGTCGCGCTCCAGCAGGCGGACGAGCCCCCGGTTGATTCGGGCGACGAGGCCGGGGCCTTCGAACACCATCCCCGTGTAGACTTCCACGAGCGACGCCCCGGCGCGAATCTTCCGGTACGCTGCTTCGGCCGAGTCCACGCCGCCGACGCCGATGATCGGGACGCGCCCTTCCGTGCGGCGGTAGAGGTGACGCACGAGTGCCGTCGCCCGCTCGGCCAGCGGGGCTCCGCTCAGCCCGCCCCGCCCGATCTCTTCCAGCCGCGTGGTCTTCGTGGTCAGCCCGGCGCGGTCCGCCGCCGTGTTCGTCGCGACGAAGCCCGCGACACCGTGGCCGAGCGCGAGGTCGATCAACTCGTCCACCGGGCCGGGGTCGAAGGCGACGGCGGGCGGAGGGGAGAGCTTGACGAGGACCGGCACCGCGAGCGCGAGGTCGGCGCGGAGGGCCATCACGGCGGCGAGCAGGCCGTCGAAGGCGTCGGGCGCTTCGAAGGTCCTGCCCTCGGCCGTGTTCGGGCAGGAGACGTTGAGCGCGACGTAGTCAGCGAGCGGAGCGAGGTGGCGGAAGCTGTGGAGGAAGTCCTCCGTTGCGGCATCGCCGAGGATGGCCGGGTCATGTGTTTTGGCGAGGTTGATGCCGAGCGGGAGCGTCCGCTTCGTTGTCCCCAATCGCGCCGTGACGGCGAGGGCACCGTCATTGTTCAGTCCCATCCGGTTGACGAGAGCGCGGTCTTCCGGTAGTCGGAACGCACGGGGCTTCGGGTTGCCCGCGCTCGGCTGCGCCGTCACCGAGCCGACCTCGGCGAAGCCGAACCCGAGCGCTGCCCAGAACCGCACGAACTCCGCATTCTTGTCGAATCCCGCCGCGAGACCGACGGGGTTGGCGAAGTCGAGCCCCCAGAGGCTCTGCCGTAGCGCGTCGTGCTCGAACCGGAAGAGGGGTCGCAGCAGGCCCGGTGCGGTGGCCTGCGCGAGCCGAGCCGCCCGCATCGTCGCCCCGTGGGCGGACTCGGGGTCAAGGCGGAACAGTAGGGGGCGGAGATATCGGTAGACGGTAGACAGAGGGCAGTAGACAGAAGGGCTCGGCGGCAGAAGATACCGCCGAGCCCTTCTGTTCACGGTCCACCATCTACTGTGCTCCGGGGCTACCAGCCCGGCGAGAGGTTGATGCCAAAGACGCCGGTGCGGCCGTCGTCACGCGAGAACGGGAAGGCGTAATAGAACTCCAGGATGAGTGCGCCGAGGACGTTCACGCGGGCGGCGGCCCCGGCGCTTAAGAGCGGCGTCTGATCGGCGAAGGACGTGCCGAGGAGCCGCTCCTGGAGCTGAGGATTCCCGTCGTCGCCCAGCCCGACGGTCTGGAAGCGGGCGTAGTTGCCCCACGCCATCCCGGCGTCGGCAAAGAGGGTCAGCTCCGTCGGGAAATAGGGGAAGTCGATGAGGCCGAACTGGCTCGTCCCGAAGAACGGCACGCGGATCTCGACGCTGGCTACGCCGATCTTGCTGCCGTAGAGGCGGTCCAGCATGTCCTGGGAGATCCCGTTGTCGAAGGAGCCGGGGCGGTAGCCGCGCACGAGCGTGCCGTAGCCGAGGTAGAGCGGGAAGAGGTCGCCGCTCTCGGCGTCGGGGCCGTAGCGGCCGTAGTGGAGCGCGCGCGCGGCGAGCGTAAAGAACGGCCGGACGAAGAGGTAGCGCCGGTAGTCAGCCGTGGCGGTCGCATAGTTCAGCGTGCCGGTCGTTCCGTCGACGCCGAAGCGGTAGCGGCCGCCGCGCACCGGCGAGGTGAACCCGAAGAACGAGTAGTCGCCGACGTAGGCGAGACCCACCTCCGCGAGGTGGAGCGTCTGGACATTGATATCGAGGTCGCGCCGGTCACCCCGAACCGTCCGGTCGCCTTCATCGATGACGACAGCGTCGTATTCGAACCCGTACCCGATGCGGCGGTAGCCGAGGCTGCCCTCGAACCGGCGCGTCTGGGAGAGCGGGTACGCCGCTATGGCCGCCGCCTGTGAGAGGTAGATCCGCTGGTAGATCCGCGTGAAGGGGAACTGGCACTGGATGCTTGGGCTCGCGCCGGAGCAACTCCCCTCCTCGCCGGGTTGCGGGAGATCGGGGTTCTGGCCGACGAAGACCTGGAGGAAGGGAATGTGCGCGACCGTCCCGCCCCAGTTGAGGCGGCGGCGCTGGTTGAGGTAGAACACCTGCCCGCCGATGTCCTTGAACGAGCCGTTGGCCTGCACCGTCACGCCGAGGATGTTGTTACCGAGCACGTCGGAGAACCGCATCGCCACGCCGCCGCCGACGCCGAAGCCGTAGTACGGGTCGTAGCCGGCACCAATCGAGGGCTGGCTCACGTAATCGAGTCCGAGGCGGGCCGAGTAGGCCTCCTCGGGGAACGCGCGCGTGTCCGGCAGGCCGGTGTCTTTGTCGGCGAGGTAGTTCTGCACGACGCTGCGGCTCACGGCGTCGATGGGCGGCAGGATGCCTGCGGTCACGAAGCCGTCTTCCTGCGGCGTGTCCGGGGGCAGGACGGCGGCGACCGGCGTGCCCTGCGCCTCCGCCTGTTCGAGGGCGTAGACGTTGTAGTTCTGCGCCTCGAACACGGAGTACATCACGAGGCCTGTCTGCGCGGCCACGGAGAGCGTCGGGGAGAGCGCCGTGATGCCGCTGACGCCCGTTGCGATGTTCGTGACCTGGAAGACCTCGCCCGTCGCGAGATCGGTGCGGTAGACGTTCGAGAAGCCGGCGCGGTCAGCGACGAAGTAGAGGCTCTCGCCGTCGGGGCTGTACTGCGGGTTGATGTGCTTGGCCCGCTCGAACAGGGAGAGCAGGCGGATCTCGCTCGTGGCGAGATCGAAGAGGGCGAGGCGGGGCTGCGCCGTGGCGAGTCGGTCGAACGAAGTGCCCGGCCCCCGGTCCGTCGCGAACGCGAGCGTGCGGCCGTCGGGGCTCCAGGCGGGCTGGAGGTCCATGTAGCGGTCGTTCGTGAGCTGGCGGGCGGTGCCGCCCTCGACGTCCACGAGGTAGAGGTCGGAGAGCCCGCCCTTGATGCCGGTGAAGGCGATCTGCCGCCCGTCCGGGCTCCACGCCGGGTCCTTGAGCGCCCCGATGTCGCCGACGCGGATGCGCCGCTCGATCTCGCGCGTGCCCACGTCGAGCACGGCGATCTCGTTGTCGCCCTCGACGAACACGACGAAGGCGAACTTCTGCCCGTCCGGGCTCCACGTCCCGGCCGAGTTGATGAACCGCAGGGCGTCGAGGTGGCGGTCGCTGTCGATGTCGCCGAGCTTTTTGAGCACCTCGCCCGTCTGGGCGTCGGCGAGGAAGAGGTCGATCCCGAAGAGGTCGCGCTCGGAGAGGAAGGCGACGTAGCGGCCGTCGGGGCTGACGGCGGGGGCCACGTTTACGTCGCCGCCGTCGAGCTCGCGGGCGAGGACGCGACGACCCTCGAGGGCGGCGAGGTGGAGGGTGTCGGGGAGGGCGACCTTCTCCTCTTCGTCCTTCTTCTTCGGTTCCGGCTCGTTTTCGTAGGGCGGTGCCGTCATGCCGGCCATGAGCGGGGCGTAGGTGTCGGCTACCTGCCGGCCCCAGCGGACGCTGAGGGAGTCCGGTGTCAGCCCCGTCACCGCAACGATGGCCGAGTCGAGCGGCATCGCGAGCGACGTTTTGAAGAGGTTGACGGCCCCCTCGTCGCCGTACGTCCCGCCGACCCATGCCCAGAACGCCTGCCCGTAGCGGTACGGGAAATAGCGCGGGTCACGGGAGAGCTGGTCGAGCGTCGGGAAGGCGTCGCGGAGGACGGCGTCGCGCAGCCACATCGCCGTGTGCACGTCCTCGCGCCCGACCGAGAAATACTCCGCCATGCCCTCGACGATCCACAGCGGCAGCCGGATGAAGTTGGCGAACTGCCCGCCCCGCGACGAGATGTCGTACTGGAACTGGTGGACGAGCTCGTGGCCGAGCACGTGGTTGGTGTCGTCGTACGAGCCCGTCAGCGGCATTACGATCCGCTGCTTGAACCCCTCGGTCACGCCACCCGTCCCCTGCCCGATCTGCCCGCCGATCACGTTCGTCTGCTGGAAGTCCGCGTCGTCGGCGTAGAGGATGATCGCCTTCCGCTCGGTGAACTCGTGTTCGAGGACGGAGGAGAGCCGGGTGTACCACCGCTCAGCCATGCGGGCGGCGTCGCGGACGCCCTGCTCCTCCTCGGGGTAGTAGTAGATGTCGAAGTGCTCGGTCTTGAGCACACGGAAGTTGAAGTCGTCGTACTGGACCTTGTTACGCCCGAAGTACTGCGCCTGTGCGCTCGGCATGAGCGCGAAGAGGAGAGCAGCTCCGAGGAGGATCGGGAGGAGGCGGAGGGCGACGCGGGGTACAGTTGTCATGCCTGTGAAGTGGTCAGTGTCATGCCTGTGCAGTGGTCAGGGCGACCGCCCCGCGAACGAGGGGGTAGCGGGGACGTGGAGGTAAACGCAGGAGCCGGACGAGAACGGCCGGTGGTAACAAGTGGTAACAAAAGGGATGGGGAAACGCCCTCCGAGGCCGTGCGAAAGGCCGGGTGGGGAGGCCACACCGGACTAGGGTGTACCCAATATCCCCGCGCCGGTTCTTCACAGGCGGCGCAAACCCGGCGGGCCGTCCATTGCGGGCGGTAGACGGTTGCGGGCGGGTGATGGACAGGGAGAACGGGAGACGAGGTCCGGTGCGTATCGGAGATTGAGTCAAATATGTGTAACGGAGAATCCAGGGAGGACGCTCCGCGTGTAAGCGAGGCTACTAAAATGCGGGGCGAGTGCGTTATGTCTTCGTACCGTCTGACCCTCTGATCCCTACGCCATGAAGCTAGAGAACTCGCAACCCCAAGAGCGCAGCGGCCTCCGCCTGACCATCTTCGTCGGGGCCATCCTCCTCGTCATCGGCCTGCTCACCGTCCGGCTCGTGCAGATGCAGTTGCTCGACCGCGTGCAGTACAGCGACGAGGCCCTGGCGAACTCCGTCGAGCAGAAGGTGGTCGGCCCAGCGCGTGGGCTGATCTACGATCGCAACGGGCTGCTCCTCGTGGACAACCAGCCGACGTACACGATCACGCTCACCCCGCGCTACTTCGAGCGGGAGAGCCTCGGGACGTTGGCCCGCCTCCTCGGCGTGAGCGACTCGCTCACCGAGGCGAAGTACCGCGAGATCGTGGCGTACTCGCCCTACAAGACCTCGATCCTGTTCAAGGAGGTGCCGTTCGACGCGTTTGCGCGTGTCAAGGAAGAGAGCTGGCAGCTTCCCGGTGTCGGCTTCGAGATCGGGCAGAAGCGCCGCTTCCACACCGACGCCCACGCCTCTCATGCTCTCGGCTACGTCCGCGAGATCACCGAAAGCCAGCTCGATCAGATGAGGCAGCAGGGCTACAAGCTCGGCGACGTGATCGGGCAGGCGGGCGTCGAGAAGGCATACGAGACCGTGCTGCGCGGGCGACCCGGCCGCGACTTCGTGATGGTGAACGTGCACGGCATGGAGGTAGCGCCGTACCAGAAAGGGGTCGAAGACATCGCCCCGCAGAGCGGCTACGAGCTGCACCTCACCCTCGATGGTGGCGTGCAGGCCCTCGCCGAGAGCCTGATGGTGAACATGCGCGGCGGGGCCGTCGCCCTCGACGTGAACACCGGCGGCATCATCGCGATGGTGAGCGCCCCGGACTACGACCCGACGAAGTTCGCCGGCAAGCTGGACCAGGAGTTCGTGGACTACATCTACCGCAACAAGGCGAAGCCGCTCTTCAACCGGTCGACGCAGATGTACCAGCCGCCCGGCTCGACGTGGAAGCCGTTTATGGCGGCGGTGGCGCTCGAAGAGGGGATCATCACTGAGGACACGAAGCTCTACTGCCCCGGCGGCTACATGCTCGGCGGCCGGCTCTTCAAGTGCCACGGCGGTGCCCACGGCAACATCTCGGTGAAGGAGGCCATCCGCGTCTCGTGCAACACGTTCTTCTTCCGGCTGATGAACGACCGCATCAACGGCAAGCGGATGAACCTCGATACCTTCAGCAACTGGGCGCACCGCTTCGGCTTCGGCACCCTCGCCCCGCTCGACTTCCCGGACCAGAGCCCCGGCCTGATCCCCGACTCGTCGTACTTCGACCGCGTCTTCCCCGCGGGCTGGGGGCCGGGCTACACGGTCAACCTCGGCATCGGGCAGGGCAACATGGGCGTGACGCCGCTCCAGCTCGCCCGCTACGCCGCCGCCGTCTCCACCGACGGCAAGCTCGTCACCCCTCACCTCGTGGATTACCAGGTGGACACCGACACGGGCGAGATCCTCAAGCCCAACCACCGTGTCCGCCAGATCCCCATTTCGGAGAAGAACTTCGAGATTGTCAAGCGCGGGATGGAGCTGGTGGTGGAGGCAGGCACGGCGCGGCGCGCACAGATCGAGGGGATTCCGGTGGCCGGGAAGACCGGTACGGCCGAGAACCCGGCGGGCAAGGACCACTCCGTGTTCATCGCCTACGCCCCGGCCGACGATCCCAAGATCGCCGTCGGCGTCATCATCGAGAACGCCGGGTTCGGCTCGACCGCCGCCGCTCCGATCGCGAGCCTGATGATCGAGCAGTATCTCACCGGCCAAATCAAGCGCCCCGAACTCATCCGGTTCACCCAGTCCCAGCGCAGCGCGCCGATCGAGGAGAACTAGTCCGTGGCCTCCAGGCCACCCCGTAGTAGGGGCGCAGCGGGCTGCGCCCCTACGCCATGCCCAAGCGTGAAGCTGAATGAACCGTGTCTGGTACAAACACATCGACTGGACCGTCCTGCTGGCGTGGGCCGCGCTCGTATCCATCGGCCTGACTGCGATCTATAGCTCCACGCATGGTCCGGCGGCTGAGTTTCTGCTGGAGTCAGTGCAGCGAAACTTCGACCGACAGCTCATGTGGTTCGGCGTCTCGTTCGTGATGATGGTGGTGATCCTCCTGATTCCGGCGCGCGTCATCGAAAAGAGTGCCTACCCCGTCTACCTCGCCGTCCTCGGGTTGCTCGTGGCGACGCTCCTCTTCGGTCGCGTGGTGAACGGGGCGAAGGCGTGGCTCTACATCGGCCCCTTCGGGTTGCAGGTCGGTGAGCTCGCGAAGGTCGGGACGTTGCTGGCGGTGGCGAAGTTCATGGCCTCGCCGGAGGCGCGCTCCGGCCGGCTCCGCTACGCGCTTGTCGCGATTGCCATCCTGCTCGTGCCGGCCGTCATCATCGTCCTCCAGAACGACACGGGGACGGCGCTCGTCTTCGTCGCCGCGATCCCGGTGGTGCTGTTCTGGGGCGGCGTGCCGCTGCCGCTGATGGCGCTGCTCGTCTCGCCCGTGGTGGCGGGCTACCTCGCCGTCTTCCAGAACCCGGACTTCCCGACGTACGCCCTCATCTTCGCCCTTCTGTTCACCGCCGCGATGCTCGTGATGACGCGCGACAAGTGGATGACGTCGTCGGCGCTCGCCTTTACGGTAGGCACCGCGGTTGCCGTGTGGATCGGGCTGGTAAAGGTTCTTCAGCCCCACCAGATCGACCGCATCGTGGCGTTCACGAACCCGGAGGCATTCCGGCTCACGACCGGCTTCCACGTGATCCAGTCGAAGGCGGCCGTCGGATCGGGCGGGCTGTTCGGGAAGGGGTTTATGCAGGGGACGCAGACGCAGCTCGCCTTCATCCCCGAGCAGTCCACGGACTTCGTTTTCACCATCATCGGCGAGGAGTGGGGCTTCCTCGGGGCGATGGTGCTGCTGGGGATCTTCGGCTACCTGCTGATCAGGCTCTCGAGTCTGGGGAGCTGGGCGGCGCACCCGTTCCCGAAGGTGTTCGCCGCCGGGTCCGCCGGCATCTTCCTGACCCACCTGCTGATCAACCTGGGGATGACGATCGGTTTGATGCCGGTGATCGGGATCCCGCTGCCGCTGGTCTCGTACGGCGGCTCGGCCCTTCTGGCGAACACGGCGCTCATCGCGATTGCCGTGAACCTCTACGCCCGCCGCGACGAGTTCTCGATCTATAGAGCTTAAAACGTACCTCGTAAAACGTGAGGGTGCCTGCAGCACACGTTTTACGAGGTACGTCTTATTCCCTTTCGTATACGGTGCGGCGGCCACGCGGGTCGGTGACGACGATCCGACCGTCGCTTCGGACGGTGATGGTGGCCTCGCCGGGGAGGCCATCGAAGGCGATTTTGTCGCTGGTGATGCGACCCTCGAAGCTCTGGCGACCGACGTCGGCGCGGTGGTCTTCGCCGGTGAGGGAGACCAGGCCGCGCGGGTTCACGATGAGCGTCTCGATGAGCATCCCGCTCCGGAGGTCATTGTCCACGTCGGGCTCGTCGAGCGCGCCCATGGCGTGCCACACGCCGAGGAGGGAGACGCCGTCTACGAGCACGTCACGCTCGACGATCTCGCCGCGTTTCATCGGGTCGCCGCCACCGCTGGGCTTCCCGGTCGCGGTCCCCGTGTGGGAAGCGGGCGCGCAGCCGGGCATCAGGGCGACGGTGAGGAGCAGGACGAGCGGAGAGAGGACGCGCATGGCGGGAGGGGGTGGGTAGAACCGTCGAACGGCGGTGATGGCGGCGGCGGTTCCACGGCCAAGCTGCTGTGAGTCCCTGGGCGACGAGCAGGGGCAGCGCGCTTTCGCAAGCGGAGAGGAGAGGTGAAAGAGGAGAGGAGAGGTGAAAGATAGAGGCTCTGAGCTCGGTATCGGTTCGGCCTAAAAGCGCATGCCGAATCGGTCAAAGAACAAAGGGACGAGAATGATCCAATGAGTTATACTCCACACAGTATGTGTTAGGTGTCCCGCTCGTCAATCGAAGCATTCGCTCCTCTCCCCCTGCTCCTCCCGTTCTAGGCTACCAAGCCGTTCCGCCGTGCCTCACGACGCACCCTCCCGCACATACAAAGGGTTTGATGTGCGCATCGTATCCCGAAACGCAATGTACTTCGGCTACGAGATCCAAAACCGTAGCGGTATCCCCATTCACTCGCCCAGAAGCTTTGCCACCGAGCAAGCCGCTTTCGCTGCTGCGTGTGCTTTCGTGGATGAGGTAGACCGTCGCGTGGGTCTCGGACCGTATGACAAGTCGGACGGAGAGTCCGGTGCAGGTCCCATGGGATGACGCCGAGTAGAAGCAGTGCCCCCGGCAGCAGGGTCGAATTCACCGAATTATGCGTGGCAGCGGCAGCAGGAGCGTCGAACCGCTTCGGCGGGCGTGCCTATCATGGGCACCCCCCATCGCCCGCCGCTCCGCATGAAAGCCTATCTTGCCCGGCAGCTTCGCCACGCCCTCCGCAGCTTCCCCGGCCTGCCCGACGACTTCGACCCGGCAACGTTCGACTTCGAGTTTCAGACGCCTGCGCGGCCCGAGCACGGTGACCTCGCGACGAACGCGGCGCTCCAACTCGCCCGCCCACTGAAGCGCAACCCACGGCAGATCGCCGACGCGCTCGTGGCCGCGCTCGACACCGATCCCGAGCGCGTCGCAGGGGTGGAGATCGCGGGGCCGGGCTTCATCAACTTCCGCTTCGCCGACGCCTACCTGACGCAGGGCGTCGCCGAGATTCTGGCGCAGGGCGCGGGCTTCGGCCGGACCGACGCGGGCGCGGGGCGCACCGCCATCGTCGAGTTCGTGTCGGCCAACCCGACGGGGCCGCTGACGGTCGGGCACGGGCGGAACGCCGTGCTCGGCGACACGATCGCGAACCTGCTGGACTGGACGGGTTACGACGTCACGCGCGAGTACTACTTCAACGACGCCGGCCGGCAGATGCGCATCCTCGGCGAGAGCGTCCGCGCTCGCTACCAAGCCCTCGTCGATCCCAATGTGCCGACGAAGCAGATCGGCACCGGCGACGGGGCGGTGACGGTGCCGCAGACGTTCCCCGAAGACGGTTACCTCGGCGATTACATCACGGACATCGCGCGCGGACTCTACGACGAGCACGGCGACGGCCTCATGACGGCCGTCGATTCCGACGACACGGGGCCGTTCCAGCAGGCCGCGCAGGATGCCATTTTCGCCGACATCGAAGCGACGATGCACCGGCTCGGCATCGAGATGGACACGTACTTCAACGAGCGCTCGCTCTACGACTCCGACGCCATCTGGAACGTCGTCGAGCAACTCCGTGCGCGGGACCTAGCGTACGACCGGGACGGGGCCGTCTGGTTTCGGACGGGTCGGCTCGGCAAAACCGTCACCACGAAGGAGAGCGGGGAGGAGGAGGCCAAAGACGAGGTGCTCGTCAAGTCCTCCGGCGAGCCGACGTACCGCCTGCCGGACATTGCCTACCACCTCGAAAAGCTCGGCCGCGGCTTCGACCGAGTCGTGGACGTCTTCGGTGCCGACCACATCGCGACGTACCCGGACGTGCTGCGCGGCGTCGAGGCGCTCGGCGGCGACGCGTCGAAGATCGAGGTGGTGATCTACCAGTTCGTGACGCTCGTGCGCGGCGGCGAGCCGGTGAAGATGAGCACGCGCAAGGCCAACTTCGTCACACTCGATGAGCTGATGGACGAGGTGGGGCCGGACGTGGTCCGCTTCTTCTTCCTCATGCTCAGCCCCGGCACCCACCTCGGCTTCGACCTCGACCTCGCCAAAGAGGCGGGGGAGAAGAACCCGGTGTTCTACCTCCAGTACGCCCACGCCCGCATCCGTTCCATCGAGCGGAAGGCGGAGGAGGTCGGCGTCGAGACGACAGACAGCCCGGACTGGAGCCTGCTCGCGCACGAGAGCGAGACGGCGCTGATGAAGGAGCTGCTCCGGTTTCCGGACCAGATCGCGTCGGCGGCGGAGGCGAAAGAACCGCATCGGGTGGCGACCTACCTCCGCGACGTGGCGACGGCGTTCAACGGCTTCTATCGGGACTGCCACATCGTCGGCGAGGGACCGGTGCTCGCGGCGGCGCGGCTCGCTCTCGCCCGCGCCGCGCGGACCGTGCTCGGCAACGGGCTCGCCGTGCTCGGCATCACCGCCCCGGAGCAGATGTAGGGGCACCCCTCGTGGGCGCCTCTGCCCGGCCCACCGCATTTCCGAACAGGGCGACCACGAGGGTCGCCCCTACGCCACAAACCATGACCATCGTTTATCAGGGCGAGCCCGGCGCGTACAGCGAATCCGCAGCCCAGGCCTACGCACAGAGCCTGCCCCGCTCCAGCGGGGACGCCCGCACCTCGGGCCGGCCGACGTTCCGGCGCGTGTTCGAGGCGGTGGCGGCGGGTGAAGCGGAGCGCGGCGTGGTCCCGGTCGAGAACAGCATCGGCGGGAGTATTGCGGCGGTGCTGGACCTGCTGCTGGAATACGACGGGCTCCGCATCGTGGGCGAGCGGTGGCGGCGGATCGAGCACGCCCTCCTCGCGCTGGAAGGGACGACGCTGGAGGACGTGCGCGAGGTGCGGTCGCATCCGCAGGCGCTCGCGCAGTGCGAGGCCTCGCTCCGCAAGCGGCTGCCGGAGGCCGAACTCGTCGAGGCATTCGACACGGCCGGCGCGGCACGGCAGATCGCGCAGGACAAGCTGCAAGGCGTCGCCGCGATTGCGAGCCTCCACGCGGCGGATCTCTACGGGCTGTCCGTGCTGGCCGAACACGTCGAAAGCGACCGGGCGAATGTGACGCGCTTCCTCGTGATCGCGCCGGACGATGCGAAGCCGCAGCGAGCGGAGGCCATGAAGACGACGCTCGCCCTCACGCCGGGCCTCGCCGTGCCCAACGCCCTCTTCCGCAGCCTGACCGCGTTCGTCGGGCGGCGGCTCCGGGTGTGGAAGGTGGAGCCGCGCCCGCGCTTAGGCACGCCGGGGGCGTACCGCTATCTCGTGGACGTCGAGGGGTCCGCCGACACCGACCCGCTGGCGTCCGCCCTCGCCGACCTCCCCGCGCTCAACGACGGTGTGCGCGTGCTCGGGTCGTACCCCGCCGGGGAGATGCCGGGCTGAAGCGGGACCCCCTGCCCCGTTCGCCTCGCGCTGTCGCACTCCAGCTCACGCGGCTGTCCCCCTCGTCGAGGGGAGCTGCGCTGCGTATCTTCCATCACCCGCTCTGCCCATCTCCCCACCGCCTCCCGTGCCGATCAGCTACACCGTCCGCGAAGGGCTCGCCGGGTTCCGGCGGGCGAAGTTCGCCGCCTTTACGGCCACGAGCGCCCTCACCGTCGCCCTCGTGCTCATCGCCGTCTTCGGGCTTCTCGCGTGGCAGGGGGCGCAGGTGACGCGCTGGCTCAAGCAGCGCATCGGCGAGGTGCAGGTCTTCGTCTCGAGCGCGGCCGATCCGCAGGCGACGAACGCGCTCCGGCTCCGGCTCGAAGCCACGTCCGGCGTAGACGCCGTCGCGTTCATCTCGCGCGAGCAGGCCGCCGACGAGTTCCGCAGCGAGTTCGGCGACGAAGCCGGTGCCCTCCCCGACGCCGATTTCCTCCCCGCCTCGTTCCGCATCCAGCTCAAACCGGAATACGCCAACGCCGACAGCCTCGAAGTGCTCGCCACGCGGTTCGCCGGGCTGAACCGCGTGGACGAGGTGATCTACAACCAGCCGCTGCTGGCGAAGGTGCAGCGCAACCTCCGCGTCTTCACGCCCATCGCGCTCGGGCTCGGCTTCGTCGTCGTCGCCGCCGCCCTCTTCCTCGTCGGCAACACGGTCCGGCTGACGATCTACGCCCGGCGCATGCTGATCCGCACGATGAAGCTCGTCGGGGCGACCGACTCGTTCATCCGGCGGCCGTTCCTCGTGGAGGGGATGGCGCAGGGCGTCGTGGCGGGGCTCGTGGCGTGCGTGCTGGTGTGGCCGCTCTATGGCCTCTTCCTGCGCGCCGTGCCGCAGGCGCAGGGGTGGCCGGGCGGCTCGCCCCTCATTGTCATGCTCATCGTATTCGGCGCCGGCGTCGGGCTTGGATGGCTCGGCTCGTGGATGGCGGTGCGGCGGTTTATCAAAAACGTCCAGCTTTCGTAACGGGGCTGTTGGCTTTTAGCTGGTAGCTCTTCTACCAGAGCGCGAACAGCCAAAGGCCAGCATCCAATAGCTCTTGTCCCCATGCGCCCTGCTCTGCTCGGTCTCCTCGCACTCCTCGCGCTCTCTGCGTGTCGCTCCGGCGACGACGTCACGATGGGCGAGGAGGGAAAGCTCCAACTCGGCCGCGAGGAAGCCCGCACCGTGGTCGAGCGCACCGTCCGGCTCGAAGGCCGCACGCTCGTCCTCGACGCCGACGCCGGCTCCATCACCGTCGTGGGGACGGGGGGCGAGGTGGCGCAGCTTCGGTTCGAGCAGGTCGCGCGCGGGGCTACGGCGGCGTCGGCACAAGAGCGGCTCGACCGGCTGACCATCGAGGAGGCAGGCGATGCAGAGATCTACCAGTACCTCCTGCGGGCGGGCGATGTCGAAGGCGCCCGTGTGAACGTCGAAGCCCGCGTGCCGGCGACGACGCCGCTCCACGTCCGGTTGGAGCGCGGGGCCGTCCGGCTCTCGGGCACGGCAGGCAATGTGACGGTCGAGAACGAGAGCGGGCCGGTGGAGGCCGCTGGGCTCGCCGGTCCCCACGTGGAGCTTCGGACGGAGCTTGGCAACGTCGAGGCCGGTTTCGTCGTGCTCCCCGGCGAGGCCGTCGTGCGCCTGGAGACGGAGAACGGCAACATCATTCTGATCCTTCCCGGCGAGTCGAGCGCCGATGTGGACGCCGAGACTCAGACGGGTTCGATCTCGGTGCAGGGCCTCACGTTCTCTAACCGTACCCTCGATCAGGACGGCGTGCAGCAGCGCTTCCGCGGCCGGCTTGGCCGGGGCGATGCCGAGGTGCACGCCACCACCGAAGTCGGCACGATCACGCTGAACGAGGGGCAGCGCCTCGAACTCGACGACCTCGACCTGTTCGATCCGGCAGCGGCCGACACGACCGTAGTTCCGCCCGGCGCTCCCGTCGCGCCGACACAGTAACGCAACCTGTGTCGCAGGATGAAAACCAGCACTCCTATTCAGGAAGCCAACCCCAATACAAAAAATAGTCATCCCCGCGGAGGCGCGGAACCATCGGACGTGCAAAACCTGTGGGTCCCCGATCGGGGTCGGGGATGACTCGGTGTTGAAGGAGCAGGTTCATCAGCGCTTGTGTGCTCTCGAAGGACTTGGTAGCCCTACGATGGAGGTTGATCCGATGGTCGGAAAGCTCACCCTGATACCCACGGCGCTGGAGCACGCCCCCGCGATCCAGCGGCTCGCCTCCCACCCGGACGTCGCCGCGACGACGCTGATCCCGCACCCCTACCCGGAGGACGGGGCCGTCCGATTTATCGAAGACGTGGTGCTGCCCGACCGCGCGGCCGGGTCGGAGTACGCCTTCGTCATCGTCGTGGACGGCGAGGTGGTCGGGCACATCAGCATCAAAAACGTAGACGGCGAGCGGGGCGAGGCCGAGGTCGGCTACTGGATCGGACGGCCGTACTGGGGTCGAGGCTACGCAAGCGAGGCGGTGCGGCAGATCGTCGCGTTCGCCTTCGAGGAGCGCGGGCTGCGGCGGCTCTACGCGCACGTCCTCGCGCACAACCCGGCGTCGGGGCGCGTGCTGGAGAAGTGCGGGTTCATCTCCGTGGCGCTTCCGCCCGAAGCCTTGCCGGACGCCTGCGTCGCCAAAGGAGAGACGCAGGGCTACGAGCTTCGGAAGTCTGTGGAGTAGCCGGAAACGTCGATTTCAGCGCGTACGGGGCGCTTCGGCAATAAGCCGGGCAGACCCTTCGTTAAGGGAGCGTGAAGAGGGTGCAGGGCATCGGAAGGTGCCCCTTCGTCACACGTCTTGCTCACTCACCCCCGGAGGCTACCATGCACCCGAACCCTGCACGCCCGTTCCTGCCCGCATTGCTCATGAGCGGGCTCCTGCTCGTCGCCGCCTGTACGTCCACACAACGCGAGGCTCCAGAGGTCGCTGCGAAGGACGAGGCGGCGGCTCGCTCTCGAGGCGACTCCCCGATGCCGGTGGCCGAAGCCCCTGCGACGGGTGCCCTGATGGACGCGACTGAGTCCATCAAAAGCCTGGGGCAGTCCTACGCGCTGCCGACCGACCGCGAGGGCTATGCGGCCATCGTCGAGAACGACTTCAAGCGGCCGACCGACACGCCACTCTCGACGTTCTCCATCGACGTGGACGCGGCGAGCTACGCGAACGTCCGCCGCTTCCTCGACGGCGGTGCGCTCCCGGTCAAAGACGCCGTCCGCATCGAAGAGCTGATCAACTACTTCGAGTACGACTACCCGGACCCCGAGGGCGAGCACCCGTTCGCCGTCGTCACCGAGGTGTCGGAGTGCCCGTGGGCACCGGCGCACCGGCTCGTCCACATCGGCTTGCAGGGCGAGCGGATCGACACGGCCGACCTGCCGCCGAGCAACCTCGTTTTTCTGATGGACGTGTCGGGCTCGATGGACAGCCCGGACAAGCTGCCGCTCCTCAAGCAGGCGTTCGCCCTCCTCACTGACAACCTTCGCAATGAGGACCGCGTCGGGATCGTGGTCTACGCCGGGGCGGCGGGCGTCGTGCTCGAGCCGACCAACGACCGGCAGGCCATCCTCGACGCGCTCGGCCGGCTCGAAGCCGGCGGCTCGACGGCGGGCGGCGAAGGCATCCGCCTCGCCTACGACCTCGCCCGTAAGAATTTCGACGCGGAGAAGAACAACCGTGTGATCCTCGCCACCGATGGCGACTTCAACGTCGGCGCGTCGTCCGATGCCGAGATGATGCGGCTGATCGAGCAGGAGCGCGCGAGTGGGGTCTTCCTCTCCGTCCTCGGCTTCGGCACGGGCAACGTGCAGGATTCGAAGATGGAGACGATTGCCGACCACGGCAACGGCCACTACGCCTACATCGACACGATCTCGGAGGCGCGGAAAGTGCTCGTCAACGAGATGGGTGGCACGCTCGTCACGATTGCCAAAGACGTGAAGCTGCAGGTCGAGTTCAACCCGGCGCACGTGGCGGCCTACCGGCTCGTCGGCTACGAGAACCGCCTGCTCGCCGACGAGGACTTCAACGACGATGCGAAGGACGCGGGCGAGCTCGGCGCGGGCCACTCCGTGACGGCGCTCTACGAGATCGTGCCCGTCGGCGCGGAGAACCCGGCGGGGACCGTGGACGAGCTGAAGTACCAGCAGCGGCAGGCCCGCCCGGATGCCGCCGCGAACCCCGAGTTGCTGACGGTGAAGCTCCGCTACAAGCAGCCCGATGGCGACACCAGCCGCCTGCTCGCAACGACGCTCACGGACGGCGGCACGCCACTCGCCGCGTCGTCGGAGTCGTTCCGCTTCGCCGCGTCCGTGGCCGAGTTCGGGCTGCTGCTGCGGGACTCAGCCCATAAGGGTCGGGCGAGCTTCGAGAATGCGAAGATGCTGGCTGAGGGCGCACGTGGCGAGGACGCGCACGGCTACCGCACCGAGTTCGTCCGCTTGATCGCCGCCGCCGACGCGCTCACCCGCGCCGAAGTGGCGACACGCTGATGGTTGGGGAGGGTGGAGGATGAGCAGGGCATTCATCTTCTACCCTCCCTCTCCTATTCTCCAGCCCCGCCTCCGAACTCTCGCCGGATAACGGCCTCGGCGGGTTTGCCCTGCGGCGTGAAGTCCCCAGCACGACTGCGCTCGGAGGACGGGTGCCACTTCCAGACGATCGCGCCGGCCATCCACGGCTCCGGCCACACCTCTTGGAAGAACGCCGTGTAGAGCCGGGCCTGTAACGCCTCGTCGGGCTCTGCGACCGGTTCGTGGCGGGAGGGCCATTCCCACGGCCGCGCCGCCGCGTACGCCACATCGCGGTAGCCGACTTCGGTGAAGACGACGGGCTTGCCGGTGCGGCGGTGGACGGCTGCGATAGCGCGCTCGTGGCGGTCCCACCCCGTGCGGAGGTCGGCCACGGTGGGGGCTTCGGCGTCGGTGAGTGGGAAGTAGGCCTGGATGCCCACCGCGTCGAGGGCGTCCCAGAATGCCACGTGCTCGAAGTCCCTGTACCAGTTGGCGGCGTAGGTGAGCTGGCCGTCGTAGACCGTGCGGATCTCGGCGACGAGGCCGCGCCAGAACGCCTCGCGCTCGCACACGGCCCGCCCGAGCTCGGTCCCGATCACGAACAGCGGGGCTTTGATCTCAGCGGAGAGCCGGGCGTAGTGGAGCGCAAACTCGCGGTAGTTCGTCTCCCACGTCTTCCATCCTTCCTCCGTCTCGAAGCCGATGAACGACGACCACTGCTCGGGGTCGTCCGATCCGATCCAGATCTGCGGTTTGAGGATGAGACGGAGCCCGAGCGTGTCCGCCTGCCGGACGAGGGCGCGGATGCCGGCGTCGCCCTCAGTGTACCAGCGGGCGTCGTAATTCCCGCGCAGGTTAGGGTCGTCGGCCCGCTGCTGGAAGCCGAACGGGATGACGGCGATGTGCGTGACGCCCAGCGATGCGATCTCCGGCAGCAGCGTCGGCGGCGGGGTCTGGCGAGCGTCGAGGGTGACTCCCTGAATGCGGTCGCGTTCGGGGTTCGCGACGGGCCGGGTTTCCGGCGCTGCGGGCGATGCGGGAGCGGGCCAGGAGGCCGGCACATCCGCGCACGCGCCGAGGGCGAGCGCGGCGAGCCAGAGGAGGAGGCGGAAGAGCATAGCGAGAGGGTGCAAAAGATCGGATAGGATACGTTGACCGTCGGCCTCAGGCGAGGGCTCGAAAACGTCTCGCCGCTGAACCAAACCTCGGAGGCTCGGTTGCAGGGAATGCTTAGAGAGTGTTGAGGAATCAGCCGTGAGCGCCGACCCGAACAGAAAGAGCCCGTCAGCATCTTGTGAGATACCACTCACACAAGACCTGCCGAGGCCATGCCCCGATCCTTCGACCAGCGCTACGACTCCGACCTGACGGAC